>JAMIFN010000065.1:0-5220 GCA_035906235.1 Allobrachymonas sp.
CAATCAACACCATCACGATAAAGGGCACGGATTTTTTCAAATCTATGTCTTTAAAGCTGTAATAGGGCACATTGGTGACCATAGTCAACCCAGCAAATAAAGCAATGCCAAAGACGAGCCAGCGCATGGCCTGATCGCTGCCCAACCAGGTGATGGAATAGCTGGCGTTGACACCTAAATCTGTCATCAACCAAATAAAGCCCATCACAAAAGCGGCAGCTGCGGGGCTGGGCATGCCCTGAAAATAGCGTATATCGACAACGCCCGTCTGCACATTAAATCGTGCCAGGCGCAGCGCAGCGCAGGCGACATAAACAAAGGCGGCAATCCAGCCCCAGCGCCCCAAGGGTTTGAGCGCCCAAGTGTAGGCTACCAAAGCAGGCGCAACGCCAAAACTGACCATGTCGCACAGCGAATCCATCTGTTCGCCAAAGGCGCTTTGCGTGCCCGTCATGCGGGCGACGCGGCCATCTAAGCTGTCGAGCACCATGGCGCAAAAAATGCCGATGGCGGCTCTGTCATAGTCTCCATTCATGGCCATGACAATGGCAAAAAAGCCGCCAAAAAGGGCAGCTAGGGTAAAAAGATTGGGCAGGATGTAAATGCCTTTGCGGCGGGCGTTGGCAAACGCAGGTTGAGCATCGTGGGCGGTAGTCATAAGGCGCAATGATAGCGTGATGCGGCAGGCGTTAAATAATCGTCGTAAAAGCGACATTTTTCGACTGGTGCTGCAACTTTGGGGGCTTGTAAAACGGCAGGATTAGAGGTAGAGACCTAAAATCGCGGCATCTATTTGTATTTAAAGGTCACATTTGAGCATCGTGCTGCCATTTTTATTTTCTCGCTTGTCCCGATGCTGGATGGCGCTGAGCCTGTTGCTGTTATTGGGCAGCTATACCTCTGCGTCGGCGCAATTGCCGGCAGCTGCGGATGCTGCTGCGGGTAAATCGATCCCTCAAATTGTGCAACTCGCCAAGGCTAATGAAGATTTATCCTTGCGCCCGCTGTGGCAATGGCGGTATAGCGGCAGCACCAGCCTGAACCCTCAATCCGTGTGGGATGCACCAGCTAGCGCATTTAAAACTGGGGATGATACGGTCAAAATGCAGCTCAATAATGAGCAGGCCTATATTGCGCGTTTCCATATTCAGGAGATGCAATCGGATTTCAGCTTTTATGTCACGGTGCCTGTCCCCTCGATCGATCAGGTTCGTCTGTGGTGGCGTCCCAGCGATGGCAGCAGCCAATGGCGCAGTTTTCAGGCGGGTGATAGGGTCTCTTTGGATAACTGGCCGTTTGTAGGACCTTACCCAGCTTTTGAATTACCAGGTAAACACCAAGGCCTGGATGTG
Source organism: Allobrachymonas sp. (assembly GCA_035906235.1). GTDB lineage: Bacteria > Pseudomonadota > Gammaproteobacteria > Burkholderiales > Burkholderiaceae_C > JAMIFN01. Next base: position 1,353 of record JAMIFN010000065.1, read on the forward strand.
GTTATGCGTTTTGAAAGTCAAGCGCCCCAGTTTGTGCGCGCGTATTCACAGAGCAATAAGCTATTTCATTCTGAACGCAGTTTGTACAGCAACGGAACGGGCGGCAGTTTGGGGCTTATTGGTGCGATGACGCTGATTTGCATGATGACTTTGCTCTTGCAACGGGCCGAATTTTTCTGGCTGGCGCTGTCATGTTTGAATGCGTTTTTCTTGTATGTGGCGCGCAGTGGCGTGGGCTTTATCAGTTTTTGGCCGGGGTTTGCCGAATTCAACAATGTGGCACTTTATTTTTTCGCAACGATTTCGGCCGTCAGCATGACGGTGGTCATTAGCTATCTGTTGCCAAATTTCCATGGCGTGAAACTGATGCGCTGGTCTTATATTGGGTGGTCCATTTTGGGGCTGGTGGCGGCATTTTCCTTTTGGCTAGGTTTAGGCTATGCGACAACAGTGTGGGTGTTCCGTACCTACGCTGCCATGACCTTGCTGTTTTGCTTTGCATTGCCCCTGTTCTTGGCATTCTGGCGTGGAGATCGGGTTTCCACATGGGTCAGCGCCTCTTTGTTGGGGCTGATGGCCTGTGCTGGCGCGCAGATTTACAGCATGTATTTGGCTACGCCGATGGATACATGGGGCATAGCGTCATCTGTCGGCTGGATGTTTGCCGCGATGGGCTTGTTCGCTGCGGCGTTTGGCAAATACCAGTACGGCCATACGGTACTGGGTGACCAAATTAACTTGAAGGATGAGCGTGATCACCTGACGGGCTTGCTCAATGCCAAAGGCTTTGAACAAAGCATGTCATTGACTGTGTTAGCCGCCGGGCAAAAGCGTGATCTAGCCCCCATCATCACCTTGATGATGTGCCGCCTGCCTTCTATTGAACGGCAGGAGTTCGACAGCTATGGCAAAACGGTATCGAATCAGGCTGAGGTGCGTTTGGCCTCATCCATCAAACATGCGCTGCCTGAAACCTCGGTCGTGGCGCGGGTGCAGCGTGGTTGCCTCGTGATTTTTGTCACCGAACGGGTGACCCCCAAAATTGTGGAAGCGGCGGCTACCAAAATCATCTCCGATGTCCTCAATGCCGAAGATTTGCCCAATTTTGTCTCCGAACTGGGACTGCAAATTCTGGTCGGGCAAGTACCCAGTCACCGTCTGAGTTCTGGCGTATTTCAGGCGCTGCATGCCTATGGCGAGGCGCATGAGTACGAAAACAAAACCATCCACTGGGTGGAGTTGAGCAGTACGACCAAACCCGTGCGTTAATCAGGCCTCATTCTTACTACTTATTTGATAGCTACTCAGGCAGGTTTTTCGGCCTAAAACCGCGAAAGCTGGCTTAAAAATAGGTTTTTCTAGGCATGTGGCAGGCTGGAGATGGTGATTGTCTCAATTTGCCCATTAATCGACATACTTTTGCCAAAAAGTGCGTAGATTCGTCATTTTTTTGGAACAATCCTGCGCATTCGCCCCCTTGCTGTCGCGCTAAGATGCGGCGTTATGAATAGCAGCCATCTTGATGAAACCTTAATCGCCAGTCGCACTGTGCACCAAGGGCATTTTCTTACCCTCAAATGCGATACCGTGCGTCTGCCTGATGGCCAAAGCGCGACGCGAGAATATGTGCAACACCCTGGTGCGGTGGTGGTACTAGCACTCACGGACGATGGATGCATCGTGCTGGAAAAGCAGTTTCGCTATCCCGTTGGGCGTGCCATGATTGAGCTACCTGCGGGCAAGCTGGATGCAGGCGAATCCCCTCTGCAATGCGGCCAGCGCGAGCTGCGCGAGGAAACGGGCTATACCGCCTCGCACTGGGCGTATGCGGGGCAGATGCACTTGGCGATTGGGTATTCCACTGAAGTTATCCATATCTATTTTGCGCGAGGTCTGCAGCAGCAGGACAGACAACTGGATGAGGGGGAGTTTTTGGATGTGTACGCCCAGCGCATTGCTGAATTTTTACAAGACTGCGATACGCAGCGCATTACCGATGCCAAAACCCTGAGCTGTGCCTACTATTTGTTGCGCTATCAGGCAGGGCTGCTCACACCTAATTGGCAGTCCGCAGCATGACGCCCCCGCATGTTTTGAGCGAGCAAGAGGCGCAGCAAGTCGCCCGCATCCACATCACTGATATCGAAGCCGCATTGAACTGGCTGCGTGTGCAATACCCCTCTGCCGATGGCGTGCAATTGGCCAAACCGCTGCGACGACTAGCCGAAGTCTATGCCCTGATGGTCTATCACCACCAAGAGTGGGTGGCGGCTCGGGGCTTTCCGGCAGAAGCCATGGACTCTTGGCTGCAGTGGTATGCCATAACACCAGATACGCCATGCATTGCTATTTGCTCGACAGCTCAGGGGGATGCCTTGTGCAAAGGCTGCGGACGCAGTGAGGGTGAGGTACAAGCTTGGCAGTCCATGAATGCCGTGGCCAAACGCATGGTCTGGCGCCGCATCAGCCAAGAAGGCACAGCTTGGCGTTTTAACAAATACGCAGAAAGATCCCTCGAGCGCCAGTCCGCTCCTCACCAGAGACGCTAGGGCTGGCTGGTAATAATGCCCCTGCCCCTAGTGACAAGCGTGTCTTTAGGGGGGCAGTGCCTGTGACATGCGTTTTGCTGTGCTACGAAGCTGTGTGGTGGCGTCCCCACCAGGAATCGAACCTGGATCTGATTCTTAGGAGGAACCTGTTCTATCCATTGAACTACAGGGACGCTAACCCGCTACTATAGCTGGACTTACCCGGGTTTGACGGAACAGTTTTGGGGTGCTCGATCATGCCAGCCGCCAGATGATCTGGCCGGTTTGGGCTTGAACGAATGTTGGGCACTGCAAAAGGCTGTAGAAGCTAGTAGGCGCTAAGCAGCGCTTGAAACTGGGGCTAGATCCGTGTAACTGCGAATGATACCGAGTAGCTCTTCTTCTCCGTAGGGTTTGCCGAGATAGTGGTTGGCACCCAAGCTCATGGCGTGTTCGCGGTGTTTTTCCGCCATGCGTGAGGTGATCATGGCGACGGGAAGCGTCGTCAAACGCTCATCGGCACGGATGTTGCGCAGAAGATCAAAGCCGTCCATGCGCGGCATTTCGATATCTGAGAGGATGACGCTCGGCAACTCTTCACCAACGCCAAGTTTCTCCAAGGCCATTAAGCCATCATTGGCCAGCAGAACGCGATAGCCCTCGCGTTGTAGCAAACGCTGGGTCACACGACGAACGGTGATGGAGTCATCGACGACCATGATCAAAGGTGTTTGCGCTTCGTGGGAGGCCTGCGCACTCAATTCATGGGTCTTGGCGTGTTGTACAAATTCGGCAACGCGTAAGCGGTATACCGTGTGCAGGGCAACAGGGTTGTAGATCAACACAACAGCACCCGATGGCAGCAGCGACATCCCAGCCAAACCGGGCAGTCGCGAGAGCTGTGGGCCAAGGTTCTTTACAACGACTTCTTGGTTGCCCAAAACTTCGTCCACATGGATGGCAATGCGTTGTGCTGCTGAGCGGATGATGACGATAGGGGTGGAGCGACCGATAGGCTCTGAGCTGGCTGGTGAGGATTGCAGCAACGCGCCCACCCAATGGAAGGGGATTTGCTCCCCCTGGAATGTGATTTCTTGGTCTGCGTAGGCTTGTTCCAGCTCTTTTTGGGTGGCGCGCCGGACAATTTCTAAAAGATTGGCAGGGATACCAAAAGTGACATGACCAGCTCGAACCATGACGACCTGAGTGACGGCAGTTGTCAGCGGCAATACGAGTTTAAAACTAGAGCCTTGATCCGGTATGGAGTGGGTTTCAATGCGCCCCCCCAAGGCTTGGACCTCACTCTTGACGATATCCATCCCGACGCCACGGCCAGAAAT
>JAMIFN010000066.1:0-26812 GCA_035906235.1 Allobrachymonas sp.
CAAAAAGATAAGGAAAGAAACCCAAATTGCGGGCTATGCGACAGGGCGAAAAATTTCATAAAGGCATCTCAATAGCAATTAGATACACCACCCTTGGCGTACAGCAAAATCAGGGGGCATAGTATGATGCAGGCATTGTAGCAATGCCATCCCCCTACCCGTTATGGGCTTGGGTCGAACCGTTTACGACACCCAACCCCACCCCCGCCATGGACAACATCTCCAACCTCAAAAGCACCGGCCTGAAAGCAACACTTCCGCGTTTGAAAATTTTGGAAATTTTCCAAAGCGGTACCATGCGCCATATGTCTGCGGAAGATGTTTTTCGGGTGTTGCTGCAAGAGCACAGCGATATCGGCTTAGCCACGGTTTACCGTGTGTTGATGCAGTTTGAACAAGCTGGCATTTTGTTGCGCAGCAATTTTGAAGGGGATAAAGCCGTTTACGAGCTAAACGAAGGCGAACACCACGACCATTTGGTTTGCCTGACTTGTGGCTTTGTAGAAGAATTTCATGACAGCGAAATCGAGAAACGCCAACACCGGATCGCCAAGGAGCGCGGCTTTGAAATTGCCGAACACGCGCTGAGCATCTACGCCCATTGCACCAAAAATCCGTGTGAGCACCGTAAAAATAACGCGCCATTCCCGATGCGTCACGCGCGCTAACGCGTTTCGCCGCCGTTTGTTCAATCACATCCCCAAACCTCTTTGCACTGACCTTTGCTATATGCGCATCCTGCTTTGCAATGACGATGGCTACCAAGCGCCTGGCATACGCGCCCTGCACGCGGCACTGGCGCAGTTTGCCCAAGTCGAAGTCATCGCCCCCGAACACAACAACAGCGCCAAATCCAACGCGCTATCGGTGCACACCCCCATCTACATTCGCGAAGCTGGTGAAAAAGTGCGTTATGTCACCGGGACCCCTGCCGACTGCATGCATATTGCCCTAACCACGCCCATTTTGAATTACAGGCCAGACCTTATCGTTTCAGGCATCAACAACGGCGCCAATATGGGAGACGACACCTTGTATTCGGGCACCGTGGGGGCCGCCATGGAGGGCTATTTATTTGGCATCCCCGCCATTGCCTTCTCGCAAGTCGAGCGCGGCTGGGAACATTTAGATACCGCAGCGGCACAGGCTGCGCAAATTGTGCAGCGCTTTGCCACCACACCAGGCGTTTGGCTCCTCAATGTCAACATCCCCAATCTGCCCGCAGCGGCGCTAAAACCCGCGCAAATCACCCGCTTGGGTCGCCGCCATGCAGCGCAACCGGCGGTGGTGCAAGTCAATCCCCACGGTGAGACCATGTATTGGATAGGACCGGCCGGCCCAGCACAAGACGCCAGTGAAGGCACTGATTTTCATGCCGCCACGCAAGGCCACATCAGCATCAGCCCGCTCAATATTGATTTAACGGCGCACGCGCAGCTGGAGCAGTGGCAAAACCGGCTCCACGCGGACCGGATATGAGTAAAGCCCTGTTCCCCGCCCAATTTCCAGCGCAGCCCGCGGGCAGCAGCAATTTCCACCCCAGCACCCCGACGACAGTTTTGACGCGCCCACAGGTGCACCAAGGTCTGCGCGGCACCGCAGCTTCACGCCAGCACATGGTGCAACGCTTGCAACACATTCACGGCATTGATGCCCAGCCGGTACTCGCTGCTATGGCATCGGTGGAACGCCACGGTTTTGTCGATAGCGCTTTAGCTGGGCAGGCCTATGAAGATACCAGCCTGCCCATAGGTTTTGGCCAAACTATCAGTAAACCCCAAGTCGTAGCCCGCATGCTGCAACTGTTGTTGCAAGTGCCCATGCCCACTGCGGCCAAAATATTGGAAATTGGCACAGGCTGCGGCTACCAAGCTGCCGTGCTGGCGCAACTGTTTGGCAAGGTCTATTCGATTGAACGCATCAGCGGCCTGCACAACAAAGCGCAGCAGCATTTGCTGGCCTTACACGCCAACGGCGCCAAAGTGGGTGGTATTCACCTGATTTTGGGTGATGGCATATTGGGCTATAAGCCCGCCGCGCCCTACCATGCCATCATTGCTGCGGCTGGTGGCGAAGAGTTGCCCCCGGCTTGGCTCGAGCAGCTCGCCCCTGGTGGGCGCTTGGTTGCACCGATTGTTCAACATCCAGACGGGCAACAAGCCCTGGTGATCGTCGATAAAGCCGCCGATGGCAGCTTGCGCCGCCAAGTTCTCGATGCCGTGCATTTTGTACCCCTAAAATCAGGGCTTGTGTAAGGGCTGCATCTGCGCCAAACATCCCTCACCCCACCCATATCACCCCACCCCACTCACGGAGCCTTGCATGAGCCAACACTCACTCAGCCGCCTTTGCCTTCAACTTGGTCTGCTGGCCAGCGCCGCCGTGGTGTTCAGCGCCTGCTCTAGCAAGTCTCTGCAACGCGCCCCGGTAGAAGACCGTTCACGCACCGCCTCTAACAACCAGCGCCCCATACAGCCCACCACGCGCCCAGCTATCGGCCGCGAAAATTTGGGCAAACCCGGCTATTACGAAGTCCAAGCGGGCGACAACCTGTTTCGCATCAGCCGCAATTTTGGGCGCAGCGTGGCTGAGCTGGCGCGCTGGAATGGCTTGACTGACCCCTACATCATCGAAATTGGCGATGTGCTGCGCGTTGCCCTTGCAGGATCCAGCGCGACTGCCACCAACAGTGTGGGCAGTAGCGCTACCACGAATGCAAGCAACAGCAACAACCCTGCCCCTGGAAAACCAACTGGTAGCCCTGCGATGCCTGACACGAGCGTCAACTGGGCCTGGCCCAGCAATGGACCTCTCTTGCAAGGCTTTGATGCTGCCAAAAACAAAGGAGCCGATATTGCAGGCAAGGCCGGCGACCCGATTCTGGCCGCAGCCGATGGCAGCGTGGTCTATGCTGGCTCCGCTCTGCGCGGTTATGGCAATTTGGTCATCGTCAAGCACAACAGCAGCTTTGTCACCGCCTATGCGCACAACCAAACTATCCTGGTCAAAGATGGGCAAAGCGTGAAACGCGGGCAGAAAATTGCCGAAATGGGGCAGTCTGAGGCAGATCGTGTGAAGCTGCATTTCGAAATCCGCAAAAACAGCAATCCCGTTGATCCCATGCAATATCTCCCTCCACGCTGAGCATAAACTAGGGTTTATACTGGACTAGAAGATACAAACGGGCAGCAGTTGTGCTGCCTTTTTGCATATTTGGATTCATGAATCCTCATACTTCACGCATAAACGCTGCCCAAGCAGCTATTAAAAGAGTAGCGACATGCCTTTTCTTTCTCACCCTCTGCCCATCACCTGCGCCACAGCTAAGGTTGTTGTGACCTTGCTGCTCGCTAGCTATTTAAGCGCTTGCGGCAATAAAGAAGAACGCAGTGTTGCCGCAAAATCAACGACTGCCAACGCCCCTGCACAACGAGCGGCCTTGTCTGTGGCACTTGTTTCCCCGACCGAAACGCATCTGGCGCGCAGCATTCAGGCCGATGGCAATATCAGCGCGTGGCAAGAAGCCAATGTTGGCGCCGAGATGATGGGACGCATTGAATCAGTCAAAGTGCAAGTGGGTGACAAGGTTAAACGCTACCAAGAGTTGGCACGCTTTTCGACGGTGATTGAAACTGCTGACCACGGCCAATTGGTGGCTGCAGCACAGCAAGCTAGCGCCGCTTATGCGGAGACCAAAAGCGCTGCCGAACGCGCCCACAAACTCAAAGAGCAAGGCTTTATGGGCGAGCAAATGCTGGTGCAGTACGACACCCAGGCAGCCAAAGATAAAGCCCATATGGATCAAACCGCCGCTGCACGCGATGCCGATGCCCTGCGCTTGGCCAACGGGGTGGTTCGTGCCACTGCAGATGGCGTCATTTCACGGGTAAACGCCGTGGCAGGCTCTATCGTCCCTGCTGGAACCGAGCTATTTCGGCTGATTCAAGATGGCCGTTTAGAGTGGCGCGCGCAAGTGACTGCCGTCGAAATGAACCGCCTGCACCCTGGTATGGATGCCAGCATCGACCTCGGCGATGGCCTGCGTTTGACTGGAAAAGTCCGTAGCGTAGCGCCCACAGTCGATGCCCAAAACCGCACAGGTTTGGTCTATGTCGATTTAAATCCTAGCCCCCAAGCCCGTGCAGGCATGTATGTCACAGGCCAGATAATGGCCACGACGCAAAGTGCAGCATTGTTGTTGCCACAAAGCGCTCTGGTCTTGCGCGATGGTTTTAGTTATGTCATGCAAGTCGATGCACAAAACCGCGTTAAACAAACCATCATCCAGCTGGGGCAGCGCCAAGGTGACCAAATCGAAATCTTGGGCGGCCTGCCCGCCACGGCCAAGGTCGTTGCGTCTGGCGCAGCTTTTTTAAACGATGGTGATGTTGTCAAGATTGCGACTACAAACCATACGCCCCCAACTTCAGCACCAACTTCAGCACCAACTTCAGCACCAACTTCAGCACCAACTTCAGCACCAACCGCACGCCCTGTCCCCGCCAAAGTATCCACCGTGAACAAAGAGACGGATACCGAGCAAGCTGCAGTTGCGCCTAGTCCCAGCAGCCACCGTGGTGAAGGGCTGCGCCTGGCAACCGAACTGACGCCCCTCCAGGGCAAGCAAACTACCGCCCACTAAGCGCCAGAGCCGGACATACCCCAAAACACAGGCCCTTTGCTGATGAACCACCCCACCGCCCCCACGCCCGCCAGCCTTGCAGACGCTGCCGCTGCCGCTGCTCCAGCCCAGGCGCCCGAACCCATGAATCTCTCGCGCTGGTGTATCAACAACCCTGTGGCCACACTGGTGTTTTTCTTGGTACTGACCATAGGCGGCGCGTTTGCCTTTCACAAAACCAAGGTGCAGCTCTTCCCCGATTTAGAGCTGCCCATGATCATCGTCACCGCCGCCCTACCAGGCGCGCAGCCAGCGCAAATCGAAACCGAAATGGCGCGAAAAATGGAAAACGCCATTGCCGGACTGCAAGGGCTGCGCCACACCTACTCGACCTCGCGCGATGGCGTACTGAGCATGACGGCGGAATTTCGGCTTGAGAAAAATACCCAAGAAGCCCTAGACGATGTGCGCCAGGCCATCAGCCAAATTCGCAGCGACCTGCCAGCGAATATGGAAGAGCCGGTCATCAGCAAAATCAATGTCGCAGGTGCACCCATTGCAGCCTACACCATCAACTCGAACCGCATGGACGCACAAGCCTTGTCGTGGTTTGTCGATGACGCGCTCAAGCGTCGCCTCATGGCTGTACCCGGTGTGGGCGATATTGCCCGCGTGGGTGGTGTCACGCGTGAAATCCAAATCGAGCTTAAAACCGATCAACTGCAGGCTCTGGGGCTCACGGCGGCCGATGTCTCGCAGCAGCTTCGCGCCCTGCAAATGGATTTAGGCGCAGGCCGCATCAAACTCGGCGGCGCCGATCAAACCCTGCGCACGGCTAGCCTCAGCAAAACTGCTGACGACATTGCCCGCCTACCCCTCAGCAGCGCCAGCGGCGCCACCACCTTGGGGCAAATTGCCAGCGTCCACGACACCATTGCCGAAGTGCGCACGGCCGCGTTTTTAGATGGCAAACCCGTCGTCAGCATCGAAATCTCGCGCAGCAAAAACGCCAGCGATGTCGAAGTTGGCCAAGGTGTGGAAGCCGCGTTGCACGAGCTACAAGCTGCGCACCCCGATTTGCAATTTGTCAAAGCCTTTGACTTCTATACCCCCGTCAAAGACGACTTTCACGCATCCATGAGCCTGCTGCTAGAAGGCGCAATCCTGGCCGTATTGGTCGTCTGGCTGTTTTTGCGCGACTGGCGTGCCACCATCGTAGCCGCCACCGCCCTACCCCTATCCATCTTGCCCGCAGCCTTAGGCCTGTACTTGATGGGCTACACCTTCAATGTGCCCACGCTTTTGGCGCTGTCTTTAGTCATCGGCATTTTGGTCGATGACGCCATTGTTGAAGTGGAAAACATCGTGCGCCATATGCGCATGGGCAAAAGTCCGCTGCAAGCCGCGCGCGAAGCCTCTGATGAAATTGGTCTGGCAGTCATCGCCACCACCTTCACCATCATTGCCGTGTTTTTGCCCACCGCCTTCATGACGGGCATCCCTGGGCTGATGTTCAAGCAATTTAGCTTGGCAGCCGTCTTTGCGGTCTTCGCCTCTTTGGTCGTAGCGCGCATGCTCACCCCCATGATGGCCGCCTATATGCTGCGCCATGTGCAAGACCATCACAGCGAAAAAGACAGCCCCATCATGGCGCGCTATATGCGCCTGATTGACTGGGTGGTACACAACCGCTTCAAAACCTTGGTCGCAGCCACGGCGTTTTTTGTCGGCTCGCTGCTCTTGGTGCCCATGCTGCCCCAGGGCTTTATCCCGGCCGATGACAACGACCAAACCCAAGTCCATCTTGAATTAGAGCCAGGCGCCACGATTGCGCAAAGCACAGCAGCGGCTGAGCAGGCACGCCACCTGCTGCAATCCAGTATTCCCGAAATTCAAACCCTCTACACCGCCATCGGGGGCGGCAAAGCCGGGCAAGACGCCTTTATGCAAGACGGCACCATAGACCCGCGCAAAGCCACCATCACCATCACCATGAAGCCCCGAGGCCAACGCCCGAAAAAACGCGTGGTAGAAGACCGCATTCGCCAGCTGATGCAGCAAATCCCCGGCGTGCGTGTCAAAGTAGGCTTGGGTGGCTCGGGCGAGAAATACATGGTCATGCTCACTGGCGAAGACCCCGTGGCCTTGGCCAGCAGTGCCCAAGCCTTTGAAAAAGAGCTGCGCAGCATCAAAGGCATCGGCAATATTTCATCCTCTGCGGCATTAATTCGCCCGGAAATCGTACTCGTGCCCCATCTGGAAAGAGCCGCCGAACTGGGCGTTAGTCCCTCAGCCATTGCCAACACCTTGCGCATTGCCACCGTGGGCGACTACAACGCCGCGCTGCCCAAGCTCAACACCTCGGCACGGCAAGTGCCCATCGTCGTCAAGCTAGACGACAGCGTGCGCAGCAACCTCGACGCCCTGGGGCGCGTCACCATCCCGTCTGGCAAAGGCCCCATCATGCTCAGCCAAGTCGCGGGGATGCAGCTGGGCGGCGCGCCAGCCGAAATTAGCCGCTACGACCGCATGCGCAATGTCACTTATACGATTGAATTGGCTGGCGCCTCCATCACCGAAGTGTCTGCAGCCACCCGCCAGCTGCCCAGCATTAAAAACCTGCCCGCCAGCGTACAACTGCGCGAAATGGCCGATGCCGAAGTCATGGGCGAGCTCTTTCACGACTTTGGCATGGCCATAGGCGCGGGCGTGCTCTGCATCTATTTGGTGCTGATCTTGCTGTTTAAAAACATCTTCCAGCCCGTCACGATTTTGATGGCGCTGCCGCTATCCATAGGCGGCGCATTTATTGCGCTTTTGGCGACCAACTCTGCCCTGTCGATGCCCTCCCTCATTGGCCTATTGATGCTGATGGGCGTGACCACCAAAAACTCCATCCTTCTGGTGGAATACGCCATCGTCGCGCGCGCCGAACGCGGGCTCGACCGCATGGCAGCCCTGCTGGACGCCTGCCGCAAACGCGCCATGCCCATCATCATGACCACCATCGCCATGGCCGCTGGCATGTTGCCCGTGGCGCTGGGCTGGAGCCCGGCTGACCCCTCTTTCCGCTCACCCATGGCCTGGACGGTGATCGGCGGCCTCGTCACCTCCACCATCCTCAGCCTCATCGTCATCCCCGCGTCTTATCTGTATATGGATGATTTCCACGCCTGGGTCGTGAAAGGCCTGCGCCGTGGCAAAGCCCAGCTGCCGCACCTGCCCGCCGAAGAAGCCAGCCGCCAAGGCAGTGTGTAGCTGAAGTGAAGGGCGAAGGGCGAAGGGCGAAGGGCGAAGGGCGAATGCCAGGTCTAGGTTTCGTCATTGCGGGCTTGACCCGCAATCTGTCTGAGGCTTCGCCATATCCCCACTCCCTGAGGGAGAGGGCAGGCCAAGGTTGGTTTTTATAAGCCAAATCCGCATTTCAGGCCGTAAAACCTGCCTGAGCAGCTCACTTTTTTGATGTAGCAAAATGGATTCCCGCCTTCGCGGGAATGACGAGGTAGTGAGTTAGGGCTTGTTCGGTTTCGCCATTTGTCTGGGAATGGCGAAGCAGTGGGGCACAGAATCTTGGACTTCGTCATTCCCGTGCAAACGGGAATCCATGTATTTTTAATGGCCAAATCCGCATTTAAGGCCGTAAAACCTGCCTGAGTAGCTCATATTTTTGATGTATATGCTGCTGCTAGGCGATGAAAAAGCTCGCTTATGATGCACAGGCAAGGTGACATTTCGTCACCCAATTCTAGTTAGATGCTGATGGACACAATGTCGAATATCTTTGAGTACCTAAAGCAGAACCAGGATCTAGCCTCTTCTGTGGCGGCAATTACCAGTGCTATTGCGGCAGTAGCTGCGCTCTTTGTTTCATTCATTGCAGTGCTGGTTGCTCGGGGCACAGCCAACCAGCAGCAGAAGCACAACACGCTCTCGGTTTGGCCAATTCCAGAAGTCACAGTGGCAGACTACGAGGACTCCCTTCGGGTAAAGCTCAGGAATCACGGCTCTGGGCCACTTCTTATCAAGTCGTTTTCCGCAATATTTCAAGGAAAATCTTGCAGCTCTCTCATTGACTGCATGCCGGACCTAAATGGTAGGCATTGGACAAACTTCGCGGGGACGATAGACGGCAGAGCGCTTCTTCCAGGCAAGGAAATTGTGCTTGTGGAGCTGACCGCAGACCCCAAGGAAACGAACTTCAGCATCCCAAGAGACCTTGCTCGACTCTCGCTATCTGAAACAGAATTGTTGATGTCGTACACCGACATCTACGATTCTGATTTCCCAAATTACACGAAGAGCCTAGCGTGGTTCAGGCGCAACCTTGAATAAGTCAGCATCTAACAATTCATTCAAGCCGACGCCGCTTCGCGGCGCGGCTTAATTCAGGCGTTAAACCTTAGAAACCCCTGCCCCTTTAAAAACCATCAAAGCAGCATCTTCGTTGCTACCCCCAAACCAAAACCGGCCTGAGCAGCATCTGCATCAGGCCATTTTTTTAGGGGTTTCGCCGCTTAGGATTTGCTTTTCAGCAGGCCTTTGCGCGCTTCCATCCAGTGCTCGAGGTAATGGATATTGGTGCCGCCTTCCATAAATTTGGCATCCACCAGCAGCTCGCGGTGTAGCGGGGCATTGGTTTTGATGCCTTCCACCACGGTTTCGGTCAGGGCGCTGCGCATCCGTGCCAGCGCTTGTTCGCGCGTGTCGCCATAGGCCAGCAGCTTGGCGACCATGCTGTCGTAATTGGGCGGCACAAAATAATTGGTGTAGATGTGCGAATCGACGCGGATACCTGGGCCACCCGGCGCATGCCACAAGCTGATGCGGCCAGGCGAGGGGATGAAGCTATAGGGGTCTTCAGCGTTGATGCGGCATTCGATGGCGTGGCCTTTCATATTGGCCAGCACTTCGCGCTGCGTAAAGGGCAGTTTTTCGCCCGCTGCAATGCGGATTTGTTGCTGCACGATGTCGATGCCGGTGATCAGCTCGGTCACGGGGTGTTCGACCTGCACGCGGGTGTTCATCTCGATAAAGTAGAACTCGCCGTCTTCGTACAGAAATTCAAAAGTGCCCGCGCCACGGTAGCCGATTTTTTTGCAGGCATCGGCGCAGCGCGCACCGATGCGTTCAATCAGCTTGCGCGCAATGCCGGGCGCTGGCGCTTCTTCGATGATTTTTTGGTGGCGGCGCTGCATCGAGCAATCGCGTTCGCCCAAATACACGGCGTTTTTGTGCGTGTCGGCCAAGATTTGGATTTCGATATGGCGTGGGTTCTGCAAGAACTTTTCCATATACACAGCGGGGTTGCCAAAGGCCGCGCCCGCTTCCGCTTTGGTCATTTGCACGGCGTTGAGCAGCGCCGCCTCGGTGTGCACCACACGCATACCGCGGCCACCGCCGCCGCCTGCGGCTTTGATGATGACGGGGTAGCCTACGCGCTTGGCCGTGCGTTTGAGTTCAGCGGGGTCGTCGCCCAGCTCGCCCTCAGAGCCTGGCACGCAGGGCACGCCCGCTTTGATCATGGCTTGCTTGGCTGAAACCTTGTCGCCCATGATGCGAATCGAGGCCGCTGTAGGGCCAATAAAGACAAAGCCTGATTGTTCGACACGCTCGGCAAAGTCGGCGTTTTCGCTCAAAAAGCCATAGCCTGGGTGAATGGCTTGCGCGTCGCTGACTTCGGCAGCCGAGATGATGGCTGGCATATTGAGATAGCTTTGCGCCGAAGCCGCCGGGCCTATGCAAATGGCTTCATCGGCCAGCTTCACATATTTGGCATCGCGATCGGCTTCTGAATAGACCATGACGGCCTGTATGCCCAACTCGCGGCATGCGCGCTGCACACGCAAGGCGATCTCCCCGCGATTGGCAACTAAAATTTTCTTAAACATAAGGTTCTTTCCACTGTTTTTGGGCATTTAGGCCGCAAAACCTGCCTGAGCAGCTATCAAAACAATAGGGGGCAAACCCTGTTTATTCGATCACAAACAGCACCTGGCCGTATTCCACGCCCTGGCCGTTTTCACACAAAATTTGCTTCACCGTGCCGGCGACTTCAGCCTCGATCTCGTTCATGATTTTCATGGCTTCGATGATGCACAGGGTATCGCCCACATTCACCGTAGTGCCCACCTCCACAAAGGGCTTAGCCTCAGGCCCAGACGAGCGGTAGAAAGACCCCACCATAGGCGATTTCACGGGCGTGCCACTGACTGCGGATTCCGCCGCAACGGGCGCTGCCGTCGGCGCTGCCGCTACAGGTGCAGCCGCCGGCGCAGCAGCATAAACCTGCTGCGGGATTTGGATGGTTTGCACAGGCATAGCGGCGGCGGGCGCTGCAATCGGGCCTTTGACGATGCGTACCGTGCCCTCGGCCTCGGTAATCTCTAACTCGTGCACATTGGACTCAGACACCAAGTCGATCAAAGTCTTGAGTTTGCGTAAATCCATGGAGAACTCCTTGAAACCCGCGCCCCAGCAAACCGCTGTGGGCAAAGGCTATGTGATAGAAATTGTGGTCAATAAATACTTCAAATCTGAAGCGAACGGCGGCGATTTTAGGTTAATTTTAATCAATGGCCTGCATTTGTTCTTATTTTTGCATCCCTGCCCGCGCCGCCATATCCCATAAAGCTGCAATATCTGCCGCCGCTAGCGCCCCTAAATGGCTGTGCAGTATAGCGCCATCAGCCCCCAGCAAGACGGTAAAGGGCAGCTGCCCGCTGGCATTGCCCAGGCGCTGCATCAGCTGCATACCCGCATAGCCAGCCACCGCAGTTTGAATATGGGGCAAGTTGCGCGCCCGCCAAAAGCGCTGTACCGGCGCCAAATCATCTAAGGCAATTGCCAAAAACTGAAAGGTTTTAGTGGGTATTGCGCCGTATTGGGCGTCGATAAGCGGTAATTCGGCCACGCAAGGTGGGCACCAAGGCGCCCAAAAGTTCAGCACCGCGACTTGGCCTTGCAGCAGCAGCCCAGCATCCACAGGGCTACCGTCTAAAGCCTGCAGTGCCAGCGCAGTTAAGGGGTGTTGCACCGTCTTGCCCGCAGAAGGCGCTTTTTTGCCCGCAAGCGCCCCATAGCCTAGCCCCGCCCCAGCAGCACCTAAACCGAGCGCGCCATAGCCCAACCAAGCCAGGGCGCGGCGGCGATTGCGCGGGCTTAAGCCCGCGCTGGGATCGGGTGTGGGGGCATCATCTTGCTGCTTCATGTCTGCATTATCGCCAGCAAGGCAGCGCTGTCGGCATAAAGACGCTGGCTGCTACCCGCCTCCAGCACTTTGCGCAAAGCGCCCTGCCGCGCCGCCGCATCATGCAGCTGCAGATAAATCGGCACGGCCTGGTGGATGTGCTCGGCCGCGTCCATGCAGCGCAGCAGCGGGCAGTCCTCGCGTTCGCCGCTATCTGGGGTGTCGTAAGCTATTGCTTGGTTGATGAGGAAAATTTCGACCTCTTTCGACGAGTCGGCGTACACATGCAGGTAAATACTGCTGCGCGCATTGCCCACGCCCAGATACACATTGCCCTGCAACAAGGGCGCAAAAGCGGCCAGTTGCTGCATCCAACGCAGCGCCAAACGCCGCAAGCCCAGCAACTGCGCGGCCGCTTGCGGCTCAAACAAACGCTGCTGGCTTTGCGCCTCGGCCAACACCGCCGCCAAAGGCGGCCCATGGGCACTGCGCCGCAAGCCCAATTGCTGCACGGCGGCGGCGCGTGCTGGCGCGATTTCCAGCCCCGATTCGCGCAGCAATTGCGCTGCCAAATGGCCAATTTGGGCTTGCTGGGGAGATAAATAAACACGGTTTTGCATCAGGCTTGCATTGTGCGCGCTACCTGTACTGGGCGCTAGCGATAAAATCTACGGTTTTCCCCGCAAGCTTGGGCGCCACGCTAGGGCAGCTGCGGATCGTTTTCTCACTCTTCCCATCTCGCACATTCATTAGGAGCGCAGCACCATGAAAGAAGCCCCCGCTTATGTTCCCGGCCACGGCCTGCTCAAAGGCAAATCAGTTTTGGTCACGGCCGCCGCAGGCGTAGGCATAGGCTTTGCCGCTGCCAAACGCGCTGCCGAAGAGGGCTGCCGCGCCCTGTTTGTCTCTGATGTGCACGAGCGCCGCCTGAACGAGGCCGTCGAAAACCTGAAAAACGAAACCGGCTTGCAAGCCGTGTACGGCCAGTTGTGCGATGTCAGCCAAGAAGACCAGGTACAAGCCTTGGTTGCCGCTGCCGAAGACAAACTGGGTGGTACCGATGTGCTGATCAATAACGCCGGCCTGGGCACCAGCAAAACCGTTATCGAGATGACGGACGAAGAATGGCAAAAAGTGCTGGACATTACCCTGACGGGCACCTTCCGCATGACCCGCGCCATGCTCAAAGCCATGCAGCCGCGTGGCGCTGGCGCGATTGTGAACAACGCATCCGTCTTGGGCTGGCGCGCCCAAAAAGAACAAGCCCATTACGCTGCCGCCAAAGCGGGCGTGATGGCCTTTACCCGCTGCGCCGCGCTGGAAGCTGCCGATTTTGGTGTGCGCATCAATGCCGTGGCCCCCTCAATCGCCTTTCACGCCATGCTGAAAAAATCCGCACCTGAAGAGCTGCTGAAAGAACTGGCCGCGAAAGAAGCCTTTGGCCGTGGCGCCGAGCCGTGGGAAGTGGCCAACGCCATGATCTTCCTAGCCTCAGACTACTCTTCTTACATGACGGGCGAGGTGCTGTCTGTCAGCTCACAACGCGCCTAAATCCAGCCGCAACAAGTGCAGCAGCCTCAAATCTTTAGCGCAGGGCTGCTGTGCTGGCAAATTTTCAGGCACTTTTTCAGCAAAAACCGCGTAAAACCTGCCTGAATAGCTATCAAAACAAGAAGGAACCATGAACCCTGAACAAGCCCCCAAACCCCAGTTCAAAGCCGCCCCGCGCAGCCCTCGCAGCCGTGCGCGTGAATTTGTCGTGCAGGCTTTGTACCAACACCTCGTGGGGCAAAACGGCAGTGAAGGCATCGACGCCTTTACGCGCAATCTCCAGGGTTTTAGCAAGGCCGACAGCGTGCATTACGACGCGGTTTTTCGCGGCTGTCTGGCGCAGACCGAGGCCCTAGACGCATTGCTGCTGCCCAAGCTCGACCGCAGCCTAGCCGAAATCTCCCCCTGCGAACGCGCCATCATGTGGATGGGGGTGTATGAGTTTGGTCACTGCCCCGACATCCCTTGGCGCGTGGTGCTGAACGAGCACATCGAGCTGGCCAAAGCCTTTGGCGGCACCGATGGGCATAAATATGTCAATGGCGTGCTGCACAAACTGGCGCAAGAGTTGCGCCCAGCCGAATTCGCCCACGATCAATCGGGCAAAGCCGATCCTAGCGTCGCCGACACCTCTGCCTAGACCACAGAAGAAGCTCAGCGCGGTTATTGATCCTGCGCTGCCAGCAGCGCTTGCTTAGCCAGCACTTGCTCGCAAAAACCGTGCAGGCAATCGATGGCATGATCTAGCGTAAAGCTGTCATCGTCATACTGCATGCGCAAATACACGCGCCCACGCATCAGCATCACAACCAGCGGATTGGTGATGCGGTGCTCGGGCCAGCTGGTCAGCAGTTTTTCGACTTTGCTATCCACTAAGGCGCGAGCCAGGTTTTTGTCTTCAGCCAAGATGCAGTAATCGCTGACGAAACGCTCACTCAAATCGTGCCAGCCGACCTCGCCATACATGGTCATCCACAGCACCTCTTCTGGCATATTGGTATTGACCATGGTTTCCATGGTGTCCGTAAAGGCTGAATAGGCGTTCTCATCCAGCGATTTCTTCAGGTAACGATTGGCAATCATCAACACGGCGTTGGGGGACACCCCCAAATCGCAGCGCGCACGCAGCTCAACCCCCTCAATGTATTGGCGCGAAGAACTTCCGCGTTCAATTTTGAAGGGCTTGCCCTGAATCTGGCCATCAAGGGTGTAGCCGCGACCACCTGGACGCTCAGCAAAAGTCAGCTTTTTTTCTTTGGCAAATTTTGCGACCTGTTTGAGTGCCTCTACGCTCATTGCCGCCTTGTCGGCTTCGGTATTTTCGGCAGGCGTTAGCGGCGGCTGTGCATCTGCATCATCCTGCGTTTTGCCAAATAAATTTTTAAATTTCTCAAACATGAACAACTCCCAAGCGTGTTTTCTCATTTTATGCCCTAGATAAACATGCTGGCATCCCTAAAATGCGAGGATGATTGCATTAGAAAAAATTGCCTTGCGCCGTGGCAGCAAGCTACTCTTAGAAAACACCGACCTGCGCATCCAGCCAGGCGAAAAAGTCGCCCTGATTGGGCGCAATGGCGCGGGCAAATCTTCGCTCTTTGCCTTATTCAGCGGCACGCTGCACGAAGACAGCGGCAATTTTGTGCTGCCTGCCGCTTGGCAAGTGGCGCAAGTGGCGCAAAACCTGCCCGACACCGAGGCCAACGCCACCGATTTCGTGCTCTCTGGTGACAACCATTTAATAGCTGCCCAGGCAGCTTTGACGGCCTCAACTGCCGAAAACGATGGTGAAAAAATCGCCCTAGCCCACGCCGCCCTGCAAGACGCGGGCGCGCACGATGCCAAAGCGCGAGCGCAAGCCCTGATTTTGGGCTTGGGCTTTAGTGTGGCGCAGCTCGATTACCCCGTTAACAGTTTTTCAGGCGGCTGGCAGATGCGCCTGCAATTGGCGCGGGCGCTGATGTGCCCCAGCGATCTGCTGCTGCTAGACGAACCCACCAACCACTTGGATTTGGACGCGCTGGTGTGGCTAGAACAATGGCTGCGCCGCTACAGCGGCACGCTGATCGTCATCAGCCACGACCGCGAATTTTTAGACGCCATTTGCCAAGTCACGGTACACCTAGAAAACGGCGGTTTAAAGCGCTATAGCGGCAATTACTCCAGTTTTGAAGAGCAACGCGCCGCGCACATGGTGCTGCAACAAGCCGCCTTTGCCAAACAACAAGACAAAATCGCCCATCTGCAAAAATTCATCGATCGCTTCAAAGCCCAGGCCACCAAGGCCAAGCAAGCGCAAAGCCGCGTCAAAGCGATAGAGCGCATGGAGAAAATCGCGCCGATATTGAGCGCTCGCGATTTTTCGTTCAGCTTTCGCGACCCGGGGCTGATTCCCAACCCCATGCTGAGTCTGAAAGATGCAGCGCTGGGTTATGGCGAAAAAACCATTGTCAGCGGCGTCTCGCGCTCGGTGCTGGCGGGGCAGCGCATCGGCATTTTGGGCGCCAATGGCCAGGGCAAATCCACCTTGGTCAAAACCATAGCCGGGCAGTTGCCCGCCATCAGCGGCCACATCACCGAAGGCAAAGGCCTGGCCATAGGCTATTTTGCGCAGCAAGAGCTGGATGTGCTGCACGCCGATCTGAACCCGCTAGAGCATATGCTGCGCCTGGCCAAAATCTGCAGCCCGCAGGCCACCGAGCAAGAGCTGCGCAATTTTCTGGGCAGTTTTTTGTTCACCGGCGATATGGTCAGCCAAGCCGTGGGCAGCATGAGCGGCGGCGAAAAAGCGCGCCTGGTGCTGGCGCTCATCGTCTGGCAAAAACCCAATTTGCTGCTGCTCGATGAACCCACCAACCACCTTGATCTGGCCACGCGCGAAGCCCTGGCCATGGCCCTCAATGAGTTTGAAGGCACGGTGCTGCTGGTCAGCCACGACCGCGCCCTGCTGCGCAGCACTTGCGACGATTTTTGGCTAGTGGGTGCAGGCGAGGTAAAAAACTTCGACGGCGACCTAGACGACTACCAGCGCTACCTGCTGGACCACGCCAAAGCCGTGCGCGAAGCCGCCAAATTAGAAGGCCAAAGCGCCGCGCCCAAAGCTGCCGATGGCCTGAGCAATAAAGAACGCCACGAACTCGAGAAAAAACAAAGGCAGGCCAAGCTAGAGCTTGCCCGCCCCCTCAAAAAAGAACTGCAAACCTTGGAAAAAAACATCGAGACCCTCAGCGCCGAGCAGCAAGCTCTGCACACAGAGCTGGCCAGCACCCCCGCGCCTGAGCAGATCGCCGAGGCGGGCAAGCGCCTAGCCAGTGTGGATGCGCAGCTGGAAGCGGCCGAATTGCGCTGGTTAGAAGTGGGCGAACAACTGCAAACGCTAGAGGCTTGAACGCGCGCCTAGCCACCGAAGGCCGTAAACTGCGTAACGGTCATCCCCAACCAAGCCACTAACACCTCAGGCACAAGGAGCCAATATGGGTCTCATCTGGAATATTTTGATCGGTTTTTTCGTTGGCATCATCGCCAAATTCATCATGCCTGGGCGCAATGCGCCCAAAGGCTTTGTACTCACCACTATCTTGGGCATGCTCGGCGCGATGTTTGCCACCTTTTTAGGCAAATACTTGGGGCTGTACCATGCAGGGCAGGTCGCTGGCTTTATAGGCGCGGTAGTCGGCAGTATGCTGTTAATTGTGATCTGGCGCAGCTTACGCTAGACATAAGGACGCTCCGTACAACCTTTTTTCGATGCTGGCACTCTACCATTAGGATGGGGCGACCCTAAAAGCGAGCCATAGTGGGGCTGGGCACTTTTTAACCAAGTAGCTCGCCTGAGGGAGAGGAGTCAGCGCCGGAGGGGGCTGAGCTTCTAAGCATCACAGAAACAACAAACCCCGCTTTGGCGGGGTTTGTTGGACTTATGGGGTATTTTGGGCGCTTTAGACTAAAAAGTCTGCTTCGATTGCTAGGTTTTTTCATCGGCCTTCGAGCAAGCTAAGAAGCCTCACATTCAGCGCCAAGTCCCACTCCCCCCACCCTAACCAAAAGACTTAACCCTGGTGAGGGCGCTTGCCTGGGTTTTTCTTGTTGTTGGTGTGCGAGCCACGGCCACGGCTACACTTTTGCCCTACGCTTTTTTTCAGGGGGGTATAAGTGGCGCTGGCTGGTGCTGGAGCTGTGCGTTTGCGGTCAGCTTCGGTGATGATTTTGTTACCCATGATGCAGTATCCTTAGAGAAAGAACGGCAAAGCACTGGTCTTGCCGAAAAAATGAAACCGCTTATTCTAACTGAAGTGGCCATGCCCCTAGCGCAAAAAATCGCAAGTCAATTGCAGCACCCTACTTCGCAGTCGCAACGCCGGCATCTGGCTGTGCGTGTCGTGCCAGGTGCGGCGCGCACAGCGGTGGTAGGTATGTTGGGCGATGCCGTCAAAATCCGTGTGGCTGCAGCACCTGCAGATGGTGCAGCCAATCGCGCCCTTTGCGTTTGGCTGAAAAAAACGCTGGGTGCGCAAGATGTGCAGGTCCTAGCCGGTGGCAGCGGGCGTAGCAAATTGCTGGCGCTAGATTTTGCCGATGCGGCGCCGGGTTTGGAAGAGCTGCAGCAAAGCTTATTGCCTCTGACAGAAAAAGGCATGAAAACCGTAAAACCCCTCATAAAACCTGCCTGAGCAGCTCCTAAATTTGATATGAAAAACACGGGTTTAATTTGGCAAGCTGGGCGTTTTGCTTTGGCACTAGATACGCCGCGCATCATGGGCATAGTCAACTGCACGCCCGATTCCTTCTCTGATGGCGGCCAGTTCGCCGACAGCGCCAGCGCCATAGCCCAGTGCGAACGCTTGGCGGCCGAAGGCGCAGATATTTTGGATATTGGTGCGGAGAGTACGCGCCCAGGCGCCACCCCGCTGCCACTAGCAGAAGAACTGGCGCGACTCAAGCCCGTGGTGCAAGCGGCCGTGAACCTGGGCGTGGCGGTGTCAGTGGATACCTATAAGCCTGCGGTCATGCAGGCTGTACTCGATTGGGGCGCCGACATCATCAACGATGTCTGGGCGCTGCGCCAGCCGGGGGCTGCGCAGGTGCTGCAAGCCTACCCCCAGGCAGGCGTGGTGCTGATGCACATGCACCGCCAGCCGCAAGACATGCAAATGACCCCCATGCAAGGCGACGCGCTGCCCGTGGTGCGGGCGTTTTTTGATGAACGCCTGAATGCTTTGGCAGATTTGCAGCGGGGTGTGCAAGCGCCGCGCCTGTGTTTGGATGTCGGCATAGGCTTTGGCAAAACGGTGGCGCAAAATCTGCAACTTACGCGCGATTTACCCGCTTTTGCCGATTTTGGCCTGCCGCTATTGATGGGTTGGTCGCGCAAATCGTCGCTGGGTGCAATTACTGGGCTGGATGTGGCTGAGCGTTTGGCGCCCAGCTTGGCGGCGGCCTTGCTCAGTGTGCAGGCGGGCGCGCAGATTGTGCGCGCGCACGATGTGGCCGAGACCCGCGCCGTTTTGCAGGTTTTACAAGCTGTGCAGGCCGCATAATGCCGCCCCAATGGTTTTTTTTCGGCATAAGGGAAGAGCAATGAGCGCAGCAAGGCAGTATTTCGGCACCGATGGCATCCGTGGCAAGGTGGGGCAAGCGCCCATTACGCCTGACTTCGCTTTGCGTCTGGCCAACGCGGTGGGCAGAGTACTCAAGGCCGCCGCGCACAACCCCGCGGGGCGGCTGACGGTGTTGATCGGCAAAGACACGCGCATCTCGGGCTATTTGCTCGAAAGCGCTATGGAAAGCGGCTTTAGCGCTGCAGGGGTAGATGTGGTGCTGCTGGGCCCCATTCCCACGCCAGCGGTGGCGCACCTCACGCGCGCCGTGCGCGCGGATTTGGGCGTGGTCATCAGCGCCAGCCACAACCCCTTTGACGACAACGGCATCAAATTCTTCAGCGCCAAGGGCAGCAAACTCGATGACGCTTGGGAGCTGGCGGTAGAGGCTGAATTGACGCAGCCCCTGCACTGCGTGGCCTCGGCCGAGCTGGGCAAGGTGCGGCGTATGGATGATGCCGATGGCCGCTATGTGGAATTTTGCAAATCCACCTTTGCTAGCGATTTAGACCTCAAGGGGCTGAAAATCGTGGTCGATTCCGCCCACGGTGCAGCCTATCAAACCGCCCCCAAAGTGTTTCACGAACTGGGCGCAGAGGTCATCAATATCGGCAACAAACCCGATGGCCTGAACATCAATCATGAAGTCGGCGCTACGCATCCTGAGGCTTTGGTGCGCGCCGTGTTGGCCAACCACGCCGATTACGGCATTGCGCTCGATGGCGATGCCGATCGCCTGCAAGTGGTTGATGGCAGCGGGCGCCTGTATAACGGCGATGAATTGCTCTACGCCATGGTGGCTGAACGCCTAGCTCGCGGCGAAAAAGTGCCCGGTGTAGTGGGCACGCTGATGACCAATATGGCGGTGGAAGTGGCGCTTAAAAAGCGAGGCGTGCAATTTGTACGCGCCAAAGTCGGTGACCGCTATGTGCTGGAAGAATTGCAAAAAAACGGCTGGCAGCTCGGCGGCGAAAGCTCGGGGCATTTGCTGGCGCTAGATAAACATTCCACAGGCGACGGCACCATAGCCGCGCTGCAAGTGCTGCAGGCTGTGCGCCGCAGCGGGCAAAGCCTCGCCCAATTGCTGGCGGGTGTGCAGCTGTATCCGCAAACCATGATCAATGTGCGCCTGCGCCCCGATACGCCAGATTGGAAAAGCAATGCCGCTTTGCAAACCCAACAAGCGCAAATTACGGCGGATTTGGGCGAGCGTGGGCGTGTGCTGATTCGTGCCAGCGGTACCGAGCCGCTGCTGCGCGTGATGGTTGAAGCCGACGATGCACAACTGGCCGCACGCTATGCGCAAGAGTTGGCCGATGCGGTTTTATGCAGTGCGTAATACTATTAAAAAGTGAGCTACTTAGGCAGGTTTTATGGCCTAAAACACCAAAAACCCTGATTTTTTAGTGCGTGCAGATTTAACAGCGCCGCCCCCTACCTTTTGCTGCTCCATGCAAATTACCCGCCTCCGTACCGAAATCCTAGCCGGACTCACAACCTCTTTCGCCCTGGTTCCTGAGTGCATTGCCTTTGCACTCGTCGCCCACCTCAATCCCTTGATGGGTTTGTACGGCGCCTTCATCATCTGCACCCTCATGGCCTTGTTAGGTGGTCGCCCAGGCATGATTTCAGGCGCGGCCGGCTCCATGGCCGTGGTAATCGTGGCATTGGTGGTGCAGCATGGCGTTCAGTACCTGCTGGCGACAGTTTTACTCAGCGGCGTGCTGATGATGGTGTTTGGCGCCCTGCGCTTGGGCAAGCTGGTGCGCATGGTGCCGCACCCGGTAATGTTGGGCTTCGTCAATGGCCTAGCCATCATCATCGCGATGGCGCAGCTGGAGCACTTTAAGAATGGCGAGCATTGGCTCCAAGGCTCGTCCTTGTGGCTGATGCTGGGTCTGGTGGCGCTGACGATGGCCATCGTCTATGGGCTACCCAAGCTGACGCGCAGCGTGCCGCCAGCATTGGTCGCAATCTTGGGTGTGGGTCTGCTGAGCTACGGCTTGCAGCTGCCGACCCGCACGCTGGGGGACATGGCGCATATTGCTGGAGGTCTGCCCAGCTTGGTCTGGCCTGATATCCCCTGGAGTCTGGCCACCTTGCGCATCATCGCGCCCTATGCCCTGTTGATGGCGCTGGTCGGGCTGCTCGAAACTTTGCTCACTTTGAATCTGACCGACGAAATTACCCAAAGCCGTGGCCGCACCAACCGAGAGTGCGTGGCCTTGGGTGTTGCCAATATGGCCTCGGGTTTGGCCGGCGGCATGGGCGGCTGCGCCATGATTGGGCAGACGGTTATCAACCTCAACTCGGGCGGTCGCGGGCGCTTGTCAGGCGTCGTCGCTGGGGTGATGATTTTGCTGTTTGTGTTGTTCCTGTCACCCCTGATTGAGAGGATACCGTTGGCGGCGCTGGTGGGTGTCATGTTTGTGGTGGCGCAGCAAACCTTTGCTTGGGGATCGCTGCGCGTGGTCAACAAAGTGCCGCGCCATGATGTTGTGGTGATTGTGGCCGTGACCGTCATCACCGTGCTCACCGATTTGGCCACGGCCGTGCTGTTTGGCATTGTTGTTGCGGCGTTGAACTTTGCTTGGCAGCACGCCCGCGAGCTGTACGCCGACCAGCAAATCGAGACCGATGGCAGCAAACTTTACCGCCTGCATGGCACTTTGTTTTTTGCCTCGGTTAAACCTTTTTTGGGGCTATTCGATGCAGCCGGTGACCCGCCCAAAGTGACGCTGGACTGTCGCCACCTGAGCTTCGTGGACTACTCGGCCATCGAGGCGCTGCAGACATTGCGCGCGCGTTATGCCAAGTCGGGCAAACACCTGCGGGTGGTACACCTGTCTGAGCGTTGCAAACAATTGCTGCGACGGGCAGGCATTCCGCACGGGGCTTAAAGCGCTCTTTCTCAAACCATTCCGCGTGATTCCTGTCCACATTCGCCGTTGATTTTTTTTCATGACTGCCGGCTTAGCTACGGCTTATTTACGCCAACTGCCTGCTGGGGTCAGCAGCAATTTCTCGCCCCGTTGTGGCTCAGCGTGTTGCGCATGCTGCGGCGCTTGGCCTAGCGTTTGGGTGGCCAAATCCAGCAGCGCGGCGGCGACATTGGCAAAGGGTAGGCGCGGCACGCCAGGCACGCTGCGCACTTCGGTCAGGGGCGGCATATCCACCGCAGCCATGGCGGGTTTTTGCACCAGGGTAACTGGGTAAACCGCTGTCCAGTTGGCCTGGCATTGCGCCAGGGCTTGTTCGGCAATGGCTTTGTCGTCAAACATTTTTTTTGCGACTAGCCCATACAAAAAAGTGCGCAACAGCCAGCCTGCTTGGGCTGCGCTGGCGCCTGCGCCAAAAGACGATTGCAAGACGAAGCGCGGTACTTGGGCGGCGTTGATGGCGGCAATGATGGCGGGCAGGCTTTGTCGCTGGAAATGGCTGCCTAGGCAAAAGGCACGCAAGCTGGGGCGTTGACCTAGGCAAGAGATGACGGCATCGGCACCTGCAAACACGGCTTGCAGGTGTGCGCAGTCTTCCACCTCGCCCTGCACGCGTTGCAAGTTTGGCTGGGCTGGCAATTGCAGGGCGTTGCGCCCAAAAGCGGTGACGCGGTGGCCTTGGCGCAAAGCCAGTGCCAAGAGCAATTGCCCCGTGGTGCCAGTTGCACCTAACAGCACGATGTTCATAGGGCAGGCTCGGCAGGCTGGATGGGAAGAGGGCGGAAAATCTGCGTATTGGCGTAAAAGCTGGCCTGCTGATTGTCAGCATGCCAGCCTGGTATGCCAAACACAGGCAGGGGCGCATAGGGTTTGCGCCCAGCGGCCAAGTTAGGCAATACGCTTGCATCCAGCGCGGCGCAGGCGGCAGCGTCCCAATTGCCTGCATGGGCGGATAAATCGACGCGCAAGGTGTGGGCCGTTAAGCCCAAATGCGGCTGCAGGCTGAGTTGTTCCAGCAAGCCGTGGCCGACGATAAACAGTTGGCATTGCGCCCACAGCGGGCGCAAATCCAGCAAAGCGCGTTGCCATTGCCGCGTTTGCAAGGCCAGCCAAATGCTATCGGGGGCATCCAGCAATAAGCCGCTTTCGTCTAGCACCGTGACGGCATTGCGCAGGGCGCTGCGTTTGGTTTGCGCACCGTCGCGGGCGATTTCGCCTGCCTGCAGACGGTTCATGGCGCGTTTGAGTTGCGGCAGGGCGCACCACATCAAACCGCCAAACACATCGTGCAGATTTTCGCGCGTGGGCACGCACTGCTGTTCAAAGATGAAGCTTTCGTAAGCCTGCCCCTTGGGCAGTTCGCTTTGCGGCACAAATGGCAAAGGGCTAGCCTGCAATTGATTGAGCGCAGCATGGGCGGGCAAAGCTGCTGTCAATGCCTCTTGCACCTGCTGCAAACGGGGCTGCAGGTGTTGCAGGTGCAGGGCGGCCGCGTCAAAAGTTTCCAAGTAGATTTAAGCCAAACGCCAGTTCAGGGTTTCGCCCGCAGCCAGGGGTTTGATGAGGGCATCGCCATAGGGGTAGCTCTCGGGCGCAGCCCAATCTTGGCGCTGCAGCGTCACTGTGCCGCTATTGCGCGGCAGGCCGTAAAAATCGGCGCCGTTGAAGGCGGCAAAGGCTTCTAGGGTATCGAGCTTGCCTACCGATTCAAAGGCTTGGGCATACAACTCTAGCGCGGCATGGGCGGTGTAGCAGCCGGCGCAGCCGCTGGCGTGTTCTTTTAAATGCGCGGCGTGGGGGGCGCTGTCTGTGCCTAAGAAAAATTTTCCTGCCGAAGCTGAACCCAGTTGCCCCGTAGCGGCTTGCAGCAAGGCTTGCCTATGCACTTCGCGTTTGAGCACGGGCAGGCAGTAGTAATGCGGACGAATGCCACCCGTGAAAATGGCGTTGCGGTTGTAGAGCAAATGGTGCGCCGTGATGGTGGCGGCGGTGTAGGCATCGCTGCTGGCCACATAGTCAGCCGCGTCTTTGGTGGTGATGTGTTCAAAGACGATTTTTAGCTCGGGGAAGTCGCGGCGCAGGGGCTGCAGCACGCGGTCGATAAACACGGCTTCGCGGTCAAAAATATCAATCTCGCTGTCGGTGACTTCGCCATGCACCAGCAGCAGCATGCCGTGTTTTTGCATGGCTTCGAGCGTGGGGTAAATTTTGCGCACATCGGTGACGCCCGCATCGCTATTGGTGGTGGCGCCTGCGGGGTAGAGCTTGGCGGCGGGCAGGCCTGCGGCCTTGGCGGCGGCAATCTCAGCGGGCGGCAGGGTATCGGTTAAATACAGGGTCATCAGCGGCTCAAAGCTGCTGCCTGCGGGCAGTGCCGCCATGATGCGGGCTTTATAGGCCAGCGCCTGCGCCACCGTGGTGACGGGTGGTTTCAGGTTGGGCATGATGATGGCGCGGCCAAACTGCGCCGCCGTGTGGCCGATCACGGCTTGCAGCGCTGCGCCATCGCGCACATGCAAATGCCAGTCGTCGGGGCGGGTGATGGTGAGGCTGCTGGGGGCAGTGTTCATACAGATTGCCTTATCAAAAATAGGAGCTACTCAGGCAGGTTTTACGGCCTAAACTGCTTAAAAGGCTTATAAAAATTAGACTCTCGTCCAAGTCGTACCTTCAGCGCTGTCTTTCAGGGCTATGCCTTGCGCCAGCAGTTTTTGGCGGATGGCATCGGCGCCTGTGTAATCTTTGGCGGCTTTGGCGGCCTGGCGTGCGGTAATTTGCGCCTCAATCGCGGCGGCTTCGACCGCATTGCTTTGGCCTCCGCCTTGCAAAAAGTTTTGTGCATCTGCTTGCAGCAGCCCCAGCACGCCACCCAATTGGCGCAGCAGTACGGCCAGCGCGGCATCGCGGCTGCGGTTGATCTCGCCCGCCAGTTCAAACAGCACCGCTACGGCTTCGGGCGTGGCAAAGTCGTTATTCATGGCCGCTTGAAATTTGGCGGCGTATGGCTCTGCCCAGTCAATGGCTACAGCGGGCGCGGGCTGGCTGTGCGACACGGCGGCCAAGGCGGTGTAGAGACGGGTGAGGCCTTGTTTGGCATCGCCCAGATGCACATCGGAATAATTCAGCGGGCTGCGGTAATGGGTGCGCGCCACAAAAAAGCGGATGGTTTCGCCATCAAACTTT
Organism: Allobrachymonas sp.; assembly: GCA_035906235.1. Lineage (GTDB taxonomy): Bacteria > Pseudomonadota > Gammaproteobacteria > Burkholderiales > Burkholderiaceae_C > JAMIFN01. The sequence goes on from JAMIFN010000066.1 coordinate 25,078, forward strand.
TGCAGCACATCGCGGATGGTGAAGAAATTGCCCAGGCTTTTGGACATTTTTTCGTTGTCCACATTCACAAAACCGTTGTGCAGCCAGTATTTGGCCAGGGGCTGGCCGTGCGCGCCCTCGCTTTGGGCGATTTCGTTTTCGTGGTGGGGAAACTGCAAATCCGCGCCGCCGCCGTGGATATCAAACGACTCGCCCAATAAAGCGCAGCTCATGGCCGAGCATTCAATATGCCAGCCTGGGCGCCCGCTGGCATAGCCCTGGCTGCCCGCGTCCCATTTGGCGTCTTGCGGTTCTTCGGGTTTGGCGGCTTTCCACAGCACAAAATCCAGCGGGTCTTGCTTGCCCTCATTCACCGCCACGCGCTCGCCCGCCTGCAATTCGTCCAGCGATTTGCCCGATAACTTGCCGTAGCCGGCAAAACGGCGCACGGCAAAATTCACATCGCCGCTAGGCGTGGCATAGGCCAGGTTTTTGCTTTCTAGGGTTTTAATCAGGCTCAGCATTTGCGGCACGAAGTCGGTGGCGCGGGGATCGTGGTCAGGGCGCTGCACACCCAGAGCGTCGGCGTCGCGGTACATCTCGGCAATCATGCGTTCGGTCAGGGCTTTGATGCTCTCGCCGTTTTCAAGCGCGCGTTTGATGATTTTGTCGTCAATATCGGTGATATTGCGCACATATGTAACGAGATAACCAGAACTTCTTAACCAGCGTTGCATCACATCAAAAGTCACCATGCTGCGCGCATGGCCGATGTGGCATAAGTCATACACCGTCATGCCACATACATACATGTGCACTTTCCCAGCTTCCAATGGCTTAAATGGTTCTAATTGACGGCTCAATGTGTTGAAAATCTGCAAACTCATGGTTTTTTGACAATATTTGGTGCGGCAAGGAAGAATCAGACCTAGGCAAAACCCGCGCAGTATACCGAGGAGGTGCAATTTCTCCGTCATCGCGGCCATACTGGTCTAAAATCTCGGATTCATTTGCCTGGCTTCAGGCTCCTTACTTTTTTGCATGAGGATTGCGATGCGTCAATTTCTTGCCCGCGTCAATGGCCGTTTTTTAAGTGTTAGCGCACTTGCCTTGGTTTGCTTTTCCGCCGCCAGTTCGGTTTGGGCTGACGATTACAGCGACATCAGCCGCATGCTGCGTGCTGGCCAACTGGTCGAAGCCAACACCAAAGTGGATCAATTGCTGGCGACCAAATCGCAAGACCCGCAAATCCGTTTTTTCAAAGGCGTGATTCAAAGCGAGCAAGGCAGGCCACAAGACGCCATCAATACTTTTACCAAGCTCACGCAAGACTACCCCGAGTTGCCTGAACCCTACAACAATTTGGCCGTGCTTTATGCGGGGCAGAGTCAATTCGACAAAGCGCGTGCTGCGCTGGAAATGGCCATCCGCACCAACCCCAGCTACGCCACAGCGCACGAAAATTTGGGCGACATCTATGCCAAATTGGCCAGCCAAGCCTATAGCAAAGCCTTGCAATTGGATGCCAGCAATGCCGGTGTTCAACCCAAACTTTCTTTGATCAAAGACATTTTTGCCCCTGGTAGCAAAACCGTTCGCGTTGCCAGCAACAAGGCTGCAACTAGCCCTAGCGCTGCATCGCCAGCCACATCGCCTGCAGCAGCAGCCGCGACGAGCGCCAAAGTTTTGGTCCCAGCTGTCGCCGCCCCCGTCGCGGCTACCCCTGCAACAGCACCTACCACAGCCCCAGTAGCCA
>JAMIFN010000067.1:0-43499 GCA_035906235.1 Allobrachymonas sp.
CACACAGGGTGGCTAGGCTGGGCAGCTTGGTAAACAGCCAGCTGGCCGATGTGCAAGGCATCCATCTGCACGGCCAGAGGCAACGCTAGGCTGCTGGGCGCAGGCGCTGGGGTGGCACTGGGCGGAGATGAACTTTGCGTCACACGCACCACCTGCGCCGCGAGGCGTTGCACCTGCAACTTACCTTGCAACAACGCGGGGGCTTGCCAGGCCAGCTCCAGCCCATCGATGGCGATATGCGTGCTGCCCAACTGCAGCTGCAGCTGCGCAACTTGCCCGCCTTGCGCCAGATTGCCGCGCACACCCTCAGCACTTTGAACCAGTCCCATTCTTTGCAGACCCTGCAAAACGCCAGCCAAAGACCCCTCTTGCCCGCCCCAAGCCCAGGCCGCCAGTGCCAAAAGCAACACGGCGGTCAAGCACAAACTGAGTAAACCCAAAGCGGCTTTGAGCGGCCAACGCCACCAACGCCCAGAAGGTTTTGGGCTTTTCGGCGGCGTTTCAGGCGCCGTTGCGCTCGCTGCAGTTTCTACCCTTGCAGCAGTTGCCAGCACTGGATTCGTGGGTGCAATGGGATCGCTCATGCTTGCGCTTGGCCTTAAAACACAAAACCCACCGACAGGTGTAAACGCAGCTTTTTCACTTTGACGCCATAGGCCACATCAGCCTGAAAAGGGCCAATCGGGCTGCGCCAGCGCGCGCCCACGCCCACGCCGGTGTGCAGCGCCAGTTTTTGCGCTTCATCGGCTACGGCGCCGGTGTCCATAAACACGGCGCTTTCCCAATCGCTGCGGGCGCCGTCGATGTAGATGGGGCGCTGCCATTCCGCACTGCCGACGAGCAAATAGCGGCCGGGTTGCGGATAGTTTTTGCCCATATAGGAAATATCGCGCGCGGTGATACCACGGTAAGGGTAGCCGCGCACGCTGCCGTCGCCACCGGTTAAAAACAGCAGTTTGGCGGGCACGGGGGCCTCTTTTTTGGCAATGACTGCGCCCATTTGGGCGCGTAGCGCCAGACGACCCAGGCTTTGCCGGCGCCATTTTCTGTCTTTGGGCGGAAAGAAATCATCAAGCGGGTGATAGCTTTGCCAGCGTGCCAGCACGCGGCTAAAGGCCTGGCTTTTTTGCCCCTTGCCCACGGCCAAGCCTGCGCCCAGCTCTAGGCCAAAGCCATAGCCTTCGGTGGGGTAGGTCATGGAATCGAAATGCCGCGCCGTCCACGCCCAGTTGGCGGTATAGGCTGAATAAGTGGGGTAGCTGGGCGTGGTGCCGCTGGCATCAAACACCGTCCAGCGCGAGCGGTTGTATTCCAAATACAGGGCGCGGTCGATGTTTTCGCCCGTTTGCAGGCGGCCGGCGCGCAGGGTGGTGGAATGCATGGTTTGGCCTTCATCTTGCTCGCGCCCCATGCTGGCGCCCAGGGACCAGCGCCAATATTGCGCATTGGGCAGGCTCAGCAGGTCGGCACTTAAATACTTGTCGCGCTTGTCTAAATTGCCCTTGAGGTGCGAGCGCCAGCCCAAAAAGGGCGAGAGGTTGTGAATATGCTCGAGCGAGACGCGCGCGCCGTTGTCGGTGCTGGCACCCACGCCCAGCACCAGTTTTTGCAACTTGGCTTCAGACAGTTGCACCTGCACGGGTGTGGCGGCTGGGTCGGCCTTGGGCTCCATGTACAAAAACACCGAGTCGAAAAAGCCCGTATCCACCAGGCGTTGTTGCGCTTGCAGCAGGCGGTTGAGCGAATAGGGCGCGCCCTGCGGGAGGCGCAAAAAGCGCCGCACGGTTTCGTCTTCAAAATTGACATTGCCTTGAATCTGCGCCGCGCCAAAGTGATAGACGGGGCCCGAATCCAAGGTCAATTGCAGCTGTGCCTCGTTTTTATCGGCGTCCAGCTGGGCATCGCTGGTGCTGATATGGCCGGCCAAATAGCGCTCGGCGTTCAGGTCGCGCAAAGCCCTGGCCTTGGCATCGTCCCAGCGGCCTTGGGTAAAGCGCTGCTCTTGGCGCAGCTGCCAAAATTGCCGAATCACGCGGCGCTGTATGGTCTCGGGCAGATCGACGGCGGTGGCAATATGGCCTGCAAACTTGAGTTTGCTGCCCGCGACGATAGTGGGCGGCCCCACTTCGACTTTGACCACGATGCGCGGCAGCTTATTTTTTTCATCGACAGGCAGATAGTCGAGTGCGATCGTGGGGTTGATATAGCCCTGCGTGGCCAGTAAATCGCTGGCGTCTTGCGTGGCCTGATCCATCAAATTGTCGATCTCGCTGGGCGATAAATCCGGCAAATGGCGGTAGCGCTGCAAATCCAAATGCTCAGTCAGCAAATCGCGCACCGCGCTATTGCTGCATTGCACCTGCAGGGCAAAGCTGGCGGGCGTGCCATCGGGCACCAAAGTCGGCTCGTCTTTTTTGGGCAGCAGCGAGCAGGCACTTAAAAATACGGTGAAGAAGCACACACCAAACAAGAGGCGCAGGCTGCGGCGATGGCGGGCAAAAATGGGCATGACTGGCACAGGATTCTATCGGCCTGGGTGCTATATTTGCTCGCCCTAGGCCAATACTTGCATGGGGCGCTGTTTTTCAGGGTGTTTTTGGCAGTTTAGGCCGAAAAACCTGCCTGAGTAGCTCCTAAAATCATACCAATTTTTGCCCCATTTCCCATGCTGGCCTATTTGCTGCGCCGCCTGCTGCTGACCTTACCCACCTTGCTGGGTGTGCTGCTGCTCACCTTTGTGGTGCTGCAGTTTGTGCCCGGCGGCCCGGTCGAGCAGTATTTGATGGAAGCCAAGGCGGGCAGCGTGGCGGGCTTGCGCGGTGGCAGCGGCAGCGCTGGCGGCATGGGCGCAGAAGGAGGCAGTATTTACCAAGGTCAGCGCGGCGTGGACCCGCAGCGTTTGGCGCAGATCAAGGAGCTCTATGGCTTTGACCAACCCGCGCCGCAGCGTTTTTTAAAAATGCTGGGGCAGTTTGCCAGATTCGATTTAGGGCAAAGTTTTTTTCACCACCAGCCCGTGTGGGAGCTGATCAAATCCAAGCTTCCCGTGTCCATCACCTTGGGGCTGTGGACTTTTTTCCTCAGCTACCTTATCTCCATTCCGCTCGGCATCCTCAAAGCCCTGCGAGCGGGCAGCCGTTTTGACGCCGCCAGCACCGCCCTGGTGTTGGTGGGCGTGGCGATACCGGGTTTTGTCATGGGCGTGCTGCTTTTGGTGCTGCTGGCGGGGCAGTTGCAGTGGTTTCCGCTGCGCGGCCTGACTTCGGCCAATTTTGCGGATTTGTCCGCCTGGGGCAAGGTCAAAGATTATTTGTGGCACATCACCCTGCCCGTGGGCGCATCGGTGCTGGGCAGTTTTGCCTTTACCACGCTGCTGACAAAAAATTCCTTCCTCGAAGAAATCCACAAACACTATGTGCGCACCGCCCGCGCCAAGGGTTTGAGCGAGCGCCGCATCGCCTGGCGCCATGTGCTGCGCAATGCCATGATTCCCATCGTGGTGGGCTTTCCCTCGGCTTTTATCGCGGCTTTTTTTGCCGACGCCTTGTTGATTGAAACCCTGTTTTCGCTCGACGGTTTGGGCCTGCTGAGCTACGAATCGGTGATCCGCCGCGATTACCCCGTGGTCATGGGCACGCTGTTTTTGTTTACCCTCATCGGCCTGGTGATGAATATCGTCAGCGATGTGGTTTATGTCTGGGTCGATCCCCGGGTGCGTTTGGCGTAAAGGGGCAAAGGACATGGCGATAAGCAGCAAAACAGCCCGCAGCAAAACAGCCCGCAGCAAAACAGCCCGCAGCAAAACAGCCCGCAGCATGGGCGCTTGGCAAAAATTCAAAGCGCAGCGCGTGGGCTATATCAGCTTATGGGCCCTGCTGCTGCTGTTTGGCCTGAGCCTGTGCGCCGAGCTGCTGTCTAACGACCAACCCCTGCTGGTGCACTACCAAGACAAAAATGGCCAAGGCAAAACCTATGCCCCCATCTGGCACAACCCGCCAGAAACCACTTTTGGTGGCGATTTTCAGACCCCCACCGACTACCTTGACCCCTTTATTCAGGCGCAGTTTGCCCAGCCCGGCAACTGGCTGCTGTTTGCGCCCAACCATTACCGCTACAACACCATCCATTACTTTGCGTCTGCGCCCAACCCCGCGCCGCCCAGCCGCGCCAATTGGCTGGGTACCGACGACCAAGGGCGCGATGTGTTGGCGCGCCTGCTGTATGGCTTTCGCCTCTCGGTGCTGATGGCGTTGGCGGTGACGCTGTTGACAACGGTGCTGGGCGCGGCGCTGGGGGCGCTGCAGGGCTATTTCGGCGGCAAGGTCGATTTGCTGGGGCAACGCGCTGAGGAAATCTGGCGTTCCATGCCCGAGCTGTATTTGTTCATCATCCTCGCCTCTATCTTCAGCCGCAGCGTGGGGCTGCTTTTGCTGCTGCTGACCGTGTTTGGCTGGATGGGCGTGTCGGCCTATATGCGGGCGGAATACCTGCGTAACCGCAATTTGGATTATGTGCGCGCCGCCCGCGCGCTGGGCGTGGGCAATGGCCGCATCATGCTGCGGCATATCTTGCCCAATGCCCTGGTGCCCATCATTACCTTGCTGCCCTTCAAAATGGTGGCCGTCATCATGTCGCTCACGGCGCTGGATTTTTTAGGCTTGGGGCTGCCGCCCGAAGCGCCCAGTCTGGGCGAATTGCTCAGCCAGGCCAAAGCCAATTTAGACGCTTGGTGGATAGGCCTAGGCACCGTGGCGGTGCTGATGGCCACACTCTTGCTGCTCACCCTGGTGGGCGATGCCCTGCGCCATGCGCTGGACCCGCGCCGGGCGCTATCGGGCAAGGTTTCGTAAGCATCCTAGCCGCATTTTCCAGTTCTTCACTGTCTGCGGTTTGCGGGAGCTTACGCTTCGCCGCACCCATCGCGTCGTCTTTAGGACTGAATGATTTTCTTGGCCTTACTGATGGCTTGCAAAATCCCTAGAGCAAAGCCCAGCGTGATCATGGCCGTACCGCCATAGCTGACATAGGGCAAGGGCACGCCCACCACGGGCAAGATGCCACTGACCATGCCCATATTGACAAAGGCATAAAAGAAAAAAAGGATGGCGATGGTTGCAGCCATCAGCCTGGCAAACAAAGTTGGGGCGTGCTGGGCAATCACCAAGCCCCGATACACGATGAAAGCAAAAGTCCCGATCAACAGCAGATTGCCCACTAGTCCAAACTCTTCAGAATAAGCAGCAAAAATAAAGTCGGTGGTGCGCTCGGGGATAAACTCCAAATGCGTTTGCGTGCCCTGCATAAAGCCTTTGCCCCAGAAGCCGCCAGCACCGATAGCGATCATGCCTTGAATGATGTGAAAGCCCTTGCCCAATGGGTCGCGTGTGGGGTCCAGCAAGGTGCATACGCGCTGGCGTTGATACTCTTTAAGCACATGCCAGTTCACGCCATCGGCGCACAGCGGATCGCCAAAAAACACCATCAAGCTGATGCCTATGCCGCCCAGCACAAACACCGGCAAAATCCAGCGCCAGCGCAGGCCGGCAAAATAAATCACCAGCAAACCGCCAGAGAGCACGAGCAAGCCCGTGCCTAAATCAGGCTGTTTGGCAATCAAGGCAAAGGGCACGAGCAAAATCACGAAGGCCGCCACAAAATCCCAAAACCGCAGGGATCCTTCGCGCATTTGGAACCACCAGGCCAGCATCAGGGGCATGGCTATTTTCATGAGCTCGCTGGGTTGAATCACCACCCCCAAATTCAACCATCGGGTTGATCCCTTGCGCGTAATTCCAAAAGCGGCCACCGCCAAGAGCAACACCACGCCCACTGCATAAAGCGGCAAGGCCGCCCGCATGATGTAGGGCAAAGGCACCTGCGCCACCACCAGCATGATGCCCAAAGACAGCAGCAGATTGCGGCCGTGGTCGTAAAAGCGCTCACCATGGTCATAGCCCGAGGAGTACATGATGAGCAGCCCCAAGCCCGCCAACATGGCGAAGCCCAGAAGCAAAGGCAGATCCATGCCCGCAACAACAGGGCGGATGCGATGCATCAAAGTCGGCTTTTGAATAAGTGTGCTCATGAAACAAAGAGGTGGCGCAGCAGGCGCCAATGATACCGCTGGGCACGGTCTAAAATGTGCGGTTGTGCTGCAAAGGCAGCCCCGACTCATTTTTCCTGATTGTTTACCCCTACCATGAGCTATTCCATCACCGTTGAACCCAGTGGCCGCCAATTCACCGCCGAGGCCGATCAAACCATTTTGGCCGCGGGCATCAGCCACAGCATCCCCCTGCCCTATGGCTGCCAAGATGGTGCTTGCGGCAGCTGCAAATGCCTGAAAATCAGCGGCGAGGTGGAAATGGGCACGCATTCCGACAAAGCCCTGAGCGAAGCCGAAAAAGCCGCTGGCTTTATCTTGACCTGCCGCTCTAAAGCCCAAAGCGATGTGGTGCTAGAAAACAAACAAGTCACCGACAGCAATGCCTTCCCCGTGAAAAAATTGCCAGTGCGCGTGTTTGCCATTGAAGACCAAGCGCCCGATGTCAAGCGCGTGGTGTTGCAACTGCCAGCCGGTGCGCCGCTGCAATTTCACGCAGGGCAATTCATCGAATTCATTTTGCAAGACGGCTCACGCCGCAGCTACAGCATGGGCAATGCGCCGCACACGGTCGCCATTGCCGCCACCGAAGACAGCCCGGCGGCCAACCGCATCGAGCTGCACATCCGCCACCTGCCCGGCGGCAAATTCACCGACTCGCTGTTTGGCGGCAACATCAAAGAAAAAGCGATTTTGCGTGCCGAAGGGCCGCTGGGTGGTTTTTACCTGCGCGAAGGCGACAAGCCCGTGGTGTTGCTGGCCTCGGGCACGGGCTTTGCCCCCATCAAGGCGCTGATTGAGCACCTGCAATTTGAAGGCAGCAGCCGCCCGATTCACTTTTACTGGGGTGGCCGCCGCCCGCAAGACCTGTATATGCACAACTGGGTGCTGGCCAAGGCCGCCGAAATGCCTACCCTGCAATACACGCCCGTCATCTCTGACGCGCTGCCCGAAGACAATTGGAGCGGCCGCACGGGCTTTGTGCACGCGGCAGTAGCGCAAGATTTGGCCGATTTGAGCGGCTTTGAAGTCTATGCCTGCGGCGCGCCCATCGTGATTGATTCGGCGTCTAAGCTCTACACCACGCAACATGGCCTACCCACCGAAGCATTCTTTTCCGACAGCTTTACCAGTGAAGCCGATAAAAGCTAAAAAAACCGGCGGCAAGTGCCTGTTTGCCCATGATGCGCAGGAAGACGAGGATGCAAAGGTACTCCCCAAGCTTGCATTAAAATTTCATCATCGCCAAGGAGCGCTGCAAGTCCACCGTTTTACGCTGGAATCAGGCTTGGCTTTCTCTTTTCCCCAACTGCGCTCACCCTGATGCCCCATGCATGACGCGGTGAGTGTTTTCTTTTCGCGTGGTGCGCACATCAGGGCGCATATTTGACCTCGCTATTTAAAGGAAAACACCATGAGCCAACTGGGCAATACCAAACACAAGCCGGCTAAAAAGGCGGCCCCCGCCACAACCAAAAAACAGGCCACCACCGATTGCGTCATCGCCGACATGGGCTTGGCCGCTTGGGGCCGCAAAGAGCTGAACATTGCCGAAACCGAAATGCCCGGCCTGATGGCCATCCGCGCTGAATACGCCAAGAAAAAACCGCTGAAAGGCGCGCGCGTCACCGGCAGCTTGCACATGACGATTCAAACGGCGGTTTTGATTGAAACCCTGCAAGCGCTGGGCGCGCAGGTGCGCTGGGCTTCGTGCAATATTTTTTCGACCCAAGACCACGCCGCCGCCGCCATTGCCGCTGCAGGCACGCCGGTGTTTGCGGTCAAAGGCGAGACTTTGGAAGAGTATTGGGATTACACCCACCGCATTTTTGAATTTGGTGCTGCCGGCAGCAAAGGCGAAGGCCCCAACATGATTTTGGACGATGGCGGCGACGCCACCATCTTGATGCATCTGGGCATGCAGGCCGAGAAAAACCCCAAAGTGCTGGCCAAACCCAGCAGCGAAGAAGAACGCATTTTGTTTGCCGCCATCAAAGCCAAGTTGAAAGAAGATGCCACTTGGTATAGCCGCAAGAGCGCCGAGATCATCGGCGTGACGGAAGAAACCACCACAGGCGTACACCGCCTGAACGAAATGAGCAAAAAAGGCACGCTCAAATTCCGCGCCATCAATGTCAATGATTCGGTGACGAAATCAAAATTTGACAATTTGTACGGCTGCCGCGAATCCCTGGTCGATGGCATCAAACGCGCCACCGATGTCATGGTGGCAGGCAAAATTGCCGTCGTCGCTGGTTATGGCGATGTGGGCAAAGGCAGCGCCCAGGCCCTGCGCGCCCTGAGCGCCCAAGTGTGGGTGACAGAAATCGACCCCATTTGCGCCCTGCAAGCGGCCATGGAAGGCTACCGCGTGGTGACGATGGAAGAGGCGGCATCACAGGCTGATATTTTTGTCACCGCCACAGGCAATAAAGATGTCATCACCTACAAGCACATGGCGGCCATGAAAGACCAGGCCATCGTCTGCAATATCGGCCACTTTGACAACGAGATTGATGTCGCTGGCCTAGAGAAAAACTGCCAGTGGGAAGAAATCAAACCCCAGGTGGACCATGTCATCTTTAAAAATGGCAAACGCATCATCTTGCTGGCCAAAGGCCGTTTGGTGAATTTGGGCTGCGGCACTGGCCACCCCAGCTATGTCATGAGCAGCAGCTTTGCCAACCAAACCATTGCGCAGATTGAACTGTTTACCCGCAGCAAAGATTACGAAGTCGGCCAGGTTTATGTCTTGCCCAAGCATTTGGACGAGAAAGTCGCGCGCCTGCAATTGGCAAAATTGAACGCCAGCCTGAGCCAACTGAGCAAAGAGCAGGCCGCTTATATTGGTGTGTCGCAAGACGGCCCCTATAAAGCCGACACCTACCGCTATTAAAAACCCGTCATTCCCGCGCAGAGCCTGCCCCTGCGTAGGCAGGGGCGGGAATCCATGACTTATTCCCTCCCCCGTTGGGGGAGGGTTAGGGTGGGGGCTAAGAGCAGTGCGGTTTTAAGCCCCCATCCCAACCTTCCTCCAAAAGGGGAAGGCGTGAAATAGCTAAATCCCCGCTTGCGTGGGAAGGACGAAAGGAAATGAATTTATGAAACCTTTACAAAACCACATCGCCCTGGTCACGGGCGCCACGCGCGGCATAGGCGCGGCCATTGCGGCTGAATTGAAAGCCCAGGGCGCCACCGTCATCGGCACGGCCACCAGCCAGGCTGGCGCCGACAACATCACGGCAGCGGGCATACAGGGCGTGGTGCTCAATGTCACCGACGGCGCCGCTGTGGATGCCTTGATCGATGGCATCGTTAAAGAGCATGGCGGCCTGCATGTTTTGGTAAACAACGCCGGCATTACCCGCGACACCCTGGCCATGCGCATGAAAGATGAGCAATGGGACGAGGTGGCCGACACCAATTTGAAAGCGGTGTTCCGCGTCAGCCGCGCCGCCATCAAACCCATGATGAAGCAGCGCCAAGGCCGCATCATCAGCATCACCAGCGTGGTGGGCGCTGCGGGCAACCCCGGCCAAGCCAATTACGCCGCCGCCAAAGCGGGCGTGGCGGGCATGGCGCGGGCGCTGGCGCAAGAGCTGGGCAGCCGTGGCATCACCGTCAATTGCATCGCCCCTGGCTTTATTGCCACCGACATGACGGCTGAACTGCCCGAGGCGCAAAAAGCCGCCCTGCTGGGCAAAATCCCCGTCGGGCGTTTGGGTGAAGCGGCTGAAATCGCCCATGCCGTGGCATTTTTGGCCAGCCCGCAAGCGGCCTATATCACGGGGCACGAGCTGCATGTCAATGGCGGCATGTATATGAGCTAAAGCGCAGAGCTTGACTTGATGGATACGGCGCTGTTGACCGAGCAAATTCTGGCCTTGCAAAACCGCTTGCAAGCCCTAGAAGACCGCCAAGCCATTGCCCAACTGTTGGCCAGCTACGGCCCAGCAGTCGATAGCAATCGCTTGGCCGATGCCGCTGCGCTATGGGCTGAGGCTGGTCAATATGCCGTAACGGGTTTTGGTGAACATACGGGGCGCGAAGCTTTGATCGATTTGCTGGCCGCGCCGCACCACCAGCAGCTGCTGCAGGATGGTTGCGCGCACATTTTGTCTGCGCCATCTATTGCCATTGACGGCGAGCACGCCACAGCCGTCAATTATTCGCTCGTGCTGCGCCATCAGGCGGGCAGCTACCAGATCGAGCGCGTGGCGGCCAACCGCTGGCAGCTCAACAAAGTGGATGGGCAATGGCAGGTGCAGCAGCGCAGCAATGCCCTGTTAGACGGCAGCGCCGCTGCGCAAGCGCTGCTGGCTTGAACAACTGAGCTGAAAACTGAACTGAACAACTGATCTGAACCAAACGGGCTGCATAACTGGGGGGAGCCATAAAGCTGGCCTCATCGTTCGTTTGGCTTAAAAAGCTGGGCTTCTTTACAAAAAATTAGCCCAAGGCAAAACCAAGTTACAGCACTTGTGCTAACCTCACGCCCTTCTATAACCAACACGGAAGAAATATCGTGAATAACAAAAAAGGCCAACTTTTGCAGGATCCTTTTCTCAATCAACTGCGCCTCGAACATGTGCCCGTCTCGGTTTATCTGGTCAATGGCATCAAACTCCAAGGCCAGATCGAGTCTTTTGACCAGTATGTCGTGCTGCTGCGCAACACCGTGACGCAAATGGTTTACAAACACGCGATTTCCACCATCGTCCCCGGCCGCCCCGTGCAGTTCCAAATGGCGCAGCCTAACGCGGCTGACGACGCGCAGTAATTTTTTGTCTCACCCCTACTCCCCAGTTGGCTTAGGCCGTGCTGCCAGCACGCCCTAGCAGACTGGGGTTTTGCATTTTCTGCCCTTGAGCAATACCCCCTACACCACCCGCCACGAGCTGCCCAAAGTGCTGCTGGTCGGCGTTGATTTTGGTCTGCCGCATTTTGATGCCGAGCTGTCCGAGCTGGCCCTCTTGGCACAAACCGCAGGCTACCAGCCTGTCGCCCACCTCACCTGCAAGCGCCGCGCACCCGACGCGCGCCTGTTTGTCGGCAGTGGCAAAGCCGAAGAAATCAAAGAGCTGGCCACCATGCACGGCGCCACAGAGATTTTGTTTGACCAAAGCCTCTCGCCCGCGCAGCAACGCAATCTAGAGCGCGCACTGGAATGCCCGGTCAACGACCGCACCCTGCTGATTTTGGAAATTTTTGCCCAGCGCGCGCGCAGTCACGAAGGCAAGCTGCAGGTCGAATTGGCGCGCCTGCAATATTTATCCACCCGCTTGGTGCGCCGCTGGAGCCATTTAGAACGCCAGTCTGGTGGTATTGGTATGCGCGGCGGCCCGGGCGAAAAGCAAATCGAGCTGGACAAACGCATGATTGGTGAGGCCATCAAGCGCACCAAGGCGCAGCTGGCCACGGTGATGAAGCAGCGCCACACCCAGCGCCGTGGGCGGCAAAAATCGGGCACTTTCACCGTATCGCTGGTGGGCTACACCAATGCGGGCAAATCTACCCTGTTCAATGCCCTGGTCAAAGCCCGCGCCTACGCCGCCGACCAATTGTTTGCCACGCTCGACACCACCACGCGCAGCCTGTTTTTGCAAGAGCTGGGCGCTAGCGTCAGCTTGTCGGATACCGTGGGTTTTATCCGTGATTTGCCGCATGGCTTGGTCAGCGCCTTTGCCGCCACCTTGCAAGAAGCCGCCGAAGCCGATGTATTGCTGCATGTGGTGGACTGCGCCAACCCCGCCTACCATGAGCAAATTGGCAATGTGCTAGAGGTCTTGGCCGAAATCGGCGCGGCGCATATTCCGCAAATTTTGGTGTTCAATAAATTAGACGCGCTGCCGCCCGAACGCCGCCCGCTAACCCTGCAAGACCAGTATGAACTGACTTGGCCCGATGGGCACAGCATGCTCTGCCCACGGGTGTTTTTATCCGCTGGGCAAGGTGAAAATCTGGAGGCGCTGCGCAGCACCATTGCCGCCTTGGCGCAAGCGCCGCAAGATGCCGGCTATGTGCCCGCTGCCGATGACCCGCGATTTGCCTAAATTTTCGCGTAGCAGCGCCACCCATTTACTATGATAAAAGGAGCTACTCAGGCAGGTTTTACGGCCTAAAATGCCAATTTAGCCTTAAAAACCTTGGCCCCTGAGTGCCGCCCCCACTGGTTTAGACTTGCCCCCTTGTTTTGATAGATTGTTCAACATGAGTTCAACTTTTTCCCTGGCGCTACGGCGCAGCCTCGCACGCTGGCTCGCCCCCATGCACAACAGTGGCAATAACAACAACAACCAGCCGCCGGATTTGGACGAGCTGTGGCGCGATTTCAACCAAAAACTGGGGCAATTATTTGGTGGCAAAAGCGGCCAGAAACCGCCAGAGCGCCCCCCAGAAAACGGCAACCAGGGCAATGGCCAAACGCCGCAAATCATCGTCATCCCCGTGCTCCCTATCGTGCTGGGCGCAGCCTTGTTTATTTGGCTAGCCAGTGGCACTTTTATGGTGCAAGAGGGGCAGCAGGCCGTCGTCAGCCGCCTGGGCAAGCTGCACCACACCATTGGCCCTGGCGTGGGCTGGCGCTACCCCTGGCCGGTGGAACGCGCCGAGATTGTCGATGTCACGCAGCTGCGTTCCATCGAAATCGGCAGCAGCGCCACGGTGGGCAACACGGGGCTGCTTGATTCCTCCATGCTCACGCGCGATGAAAACATCGTTGATGTGCGCCTAACGGTGCAATACAACCTGAAAAACGCCGCCTCTTTCCTGTTTAACAATGTCAACGCCGAGGCCGCCGTGGCCAAAGCCGCCGAATCGGCCGTGCGCGAAGTCGTCGGCCGCGTAGAGATGGACACCGTGCTCAATAAAGACCGCGAAGCCATCCAACGCGATGTCATGCGCTCGACCCAGGCTCAGCTCGATCGCTACCAGGCGGGCGTGCTGATTCGCAATGTCAATATCCAAAATGTGCAGCCCCCCACTGCCGTGCAAGCGGCTTTTGACGATGCGCTCAAAGCTGGCCAAGACCGCGACCGCCTGAAAAACCAAGGCCAAGCCTATGCCAACCGCCTGATTGCCCAGGCCAAAGGCCAAGCGGCGCGCATGGGCGAGGAGGCCGAGGGCTATAAAGCCCGCGTGCTCGGCCAAGCCAAGGGTGATGCCCAGCGTTTTGAGCAAATCGTGACGCAGTACCAAAAAGCGCCGCAAGTCACGCGCGATCGCCTTTACACCGATGCGATGCAAGAGATCTACAGCAAAACCACCAAGGTATTGGTCGATAGCAAGGGCAGCAACATCATCAATCTGCCTTTAGATAAACTGGCAGCAACCAAGGCCAGCGATGCCGCAGCCAATACCGCAGCTGCCGCTACCGCAGCACCAGCGGCCGCACAGGCCGCCGCCCAAGCAGCCACGAACCCAGCCGCCGCCACCGATGTGCGCAACCGCGAAGACCTGCGCAACCGCAGCCGCGAATCCCACTAAGCCCAGCCTAGGAGTAATGCCATGATGAATCGTTTAGGTTTTTGGCTGGTGAGTATCGCCATTGCCCTGTTTATTCTGACCTCGTGTGTCTTTGTCGTCGATCAGCGCCAAGTCGGCGTGCTCTATTCCTTTGGGCAGATCAAAACCGTCAAGACCGAGCCTGGCCTGTATGCCAAGCTGCCCAAGCCCTTTGAAAATGTGGTCTTTCTGGATAAGCGCATCCTCACCCTCGACGGCGATGAACGCGGCTCGATCCAAACCGCCGAGAAAAAGAATGTGGTGGTTGATTGGCTGGTGAAATGGCGCATCGTCGATGCCCGCCAATTCATCCGCAACAGCGGCACCAACACCGCCAATGTCGAGCAGCGCCTGAGCTCTATCGTGCAAGACGCACTCAACACCGAAATCACCAAACGCAGCGTGCGCGCCGTGCTGTCTGACGAACGCGATGCCGTGATGCGCGGCGTGCAGCGCCGCCTGGCTGACGACGCTAAAGCCTTTGGTATCGAGATCGTCGATATGCGCATCAAACGCGTGGACTTTCCTGCCAGCGTCGTCGATTCGGTTTACCAACGCATGCAGTCTGAACGCCAGCAAGTCGCCAGCCAACTGCGCGCCACGGGTGAAGCCGAGGGCGAACAACTGCGCGCCAATGCCGAGCGCCAGCGCGATGAAATCACCGCCACCGCTTTTAGCAGCGCCGAAGAGATCAAAGGCCAGGCCGATGCCCAGGCCAATGCCCTCTACGCCAGCGCCTTTGGCAAAGACCCCAGCTTTGCTAACTTTTACCGCAATTTGCAGGCCTATAAAGCCAGCTTTAACAAAGCCAGCGATGTCGTCGTGACCGATGGCAGCAGCGAATTCTTCCGCGTGCTGCGCAGCGGCGGCAAAGGCAACTGATCCGCACGCACGCTCACTCCCCTCTGCCCTACATTCCCCGCCCCTTATCAGACTTCCGCCAGAAAGCTCCTCCCCCCATGGCTACGCTGAAATCGGCAACCAACACCTCGCACGAACGCCAACACCGAGCCCAGCAGCAGCAGCAAAAACGGCGCGCCTGGGTTTTGCTCTTCGTCACTGGTGGTTTGCAAGTACTCTGGTTACTGGCTCTTTTGAGTTACTCTCCTTGGGATGCAGCGTTTTCTACCGCTGGCGACGGTGCGGCTATCCGCAACTGGCTGGGGTATTACGGTGCCTGCCTAGCTGATGCCAGTTATTATTTTTTGGGCTTTAGCGTCTGGTTCTTGTTTTTGGCCTGCACACGCTTGTGGCTGGCGCGGTTCTGGCAGCTTTATCGCAGTGAGGACAGCAGCTTCCCATCGAAGCAGCAGCAGCAGCAGGAACCAGCCGCGCGTCGCCCCTGGTGGCCTAGTCTGCGCTTTCATCTGGGTTGGGTTTTGTTGTTGGCTGGCGCCTGCGTTCTCGAATGGTCACGCCTGCACCGTCTGGATGCAGACCTTCCTGGCACGGCCGGCGGCGTGTTGGGTTTGCTTTTGGGCGCCTCGGGCGAGCGTCATCTGGGCTTTAACGGCACAGCTTTAACCGGTGTGGCCTGCTTTGTTCTGGGTTTTGCTTGGGCCTTTCGTTTTTCTTGGTTGAACTTCGCCGAGGGCATAGGTCAGCGCCTAGTCGCTTGGGCACAGGGCAGACGCGCTCAGCGCGAATTGAAGAAAGACCTCGCCGCTGGTGCCCAAGCTGCACATGCCCGCGATGCGCAGTTGCAGGTGCAGGTGCGGCAAGCCCATAGCATTCGTGCCGCCACACCTAACGATCACGCCCCGCCCAGCAACATCGCAGCCCCATCTGCAGCACTGGCTAGCACCAGTACAGCGCCCCCCGCACAGCCTGGCCTGCGTACCGAACCATCGTGGGATGATGCAGATTTTTCACTGGACAGCTCCACGCCTGCGCCCCAGGACAAGGGCAAAATCCCCACCTTGCAGCCCGATGAGCACATCACCCCCAGCAGCGCCGCACAAGCCTTTGCCGCGCCCAGCGTGCCCGTCCACCAGCCCGCACCCAGCCCGCAACCCTCAGCGCGCGTGCTGCAAGAAAAGCAAAATCCCCTGTTTGGCGATTTGCAAGGCCAGTTGCCCGCTGTGCATTTGCTCGACCCAGCGCCGCTCAATCAAGAGACCATTGCGCCCGAAACCCTGAGCATGACCAGCCGCCTGATTGAGAAAAAGCTCAAAGACTTTGGCGTCAGCGTCGCTGTGGTGGCCGCCTACCCTGGCCCGGTGATTACGCGCTACGAGATCGAGCCCGCCACGGGCGTTAAAGGCTCGCAAATCGTCAATTTGGCCAAAGATTTGGCGCGTTCGCTCTCGCTGGTTTCCATCCGCGTGATTGAAACCATACCGGGCAAAAACTGCATGGCGCTGGAGCTACCCAATCCCAAGCGCCAAACCATCCGCCTATCTGAAGTCATAGGCTCTAGCGTTTACGACCAGTCCAAATCCCTGCTCACCCTGGCCTTGGGCAAAGACATCGTCGGCCTGCCCGTGGTCGCCGATTTGGTCAAAATGCCGCATTTGCTGGTAGCGGGCACCACAGGCTCGGGCAAATCGGTCGGCATCAACGCCATGATTTTGAGCCTGCTGTACAAGGCCGAGCCCGCCCAAGTGCGCCTGATGCTGATCGACCCCAAGATGCTGGAGATGAGCGTGTACGAGGGCATCCCGCACCTGCTCTGCCCCGTCGTCACCGATATGCGCCAAGCCGCCAATGGCCTGAACTGGTGCGTGGCCGAGATGGAAAAACGCTACCGCCTGATGAGCAAAATGGGCGTGCGCAATCTGGCTGGCTATAACCAAAAAATTGCCGAAGCCACAGCCCGAGGCGAACTGCTGCCCAACCCCTTTAGCCTCACGCCCGATGCGCCTGAGCCGCTCGAAGCCATGCCGCAAATCGTCATCGTCATCGACGAGCTGGCCGATTTGATGATGGTGGTGGGCAAAAAAATCGAAGAGCTGATTGCCCGCCTGGCGCAAAAAGCCCGCGCTGCTGGCGTACACCTGATTTTGGCGACGCAGCGCCCCAGCGTCGATGTCATCACCGGCCTGATCAAGGCCAATGTGCCATCCCGCATTGCCTTTCAGGTCAGCAGCAAAATCGACTCGCGCACCATCCTCGACCAAATGGGCGCCGAAGCCCTGCTGGGCATGGGCGATATGCTGTATATGCCCGTGGGCTCGGGCTTTCCCACGCGCGTACACGGCGCTTTTGTTAGCGACGATGAGGTACACCGCGTGGTCGAGCAACTCAAAGCTACGGGCGAGGCGCAATACATCGACGGCATCTTAGAAGGCGGCACGGTCGATGGCGAAGACGGCGATGGCAGCGCCAGTGGCGATGCTGCCAGCGGCGAAAACGACCCCATGTACGACCAAGCCGTCGCCGTGGTGCTGAAACAAGGCAAGGCCACCACCTCACTCATCCAGCGCCATTTAAAAATTGGCTATGGGCGTGCGGCGCGCATTTTGGAAGAAATGGAAAACGCCGGCCTGGTCAGCAAAATGGATCACCGCAATCAGCGCGAGCTGCTCGCACCCCGAGGGGGCAGCGAAGACGATGCACCGTTTTGAGTGCCATTTTCAGTACCAAAACAGCCATTTAAGCCGTAAAACCTGCCTGAGCAGCTCCTTTTTTAATAGCAAGGACACCCGCCATGTCAAGCCCATTTTTGCCCATCCCCAGCCTGCGCCTAGCGCTTGTAGCCGGCTTACTGAGTACCAGCACTTGGACGCTGGCCGCAGGCGATGGCCTGGCAGCGCTGGGACAATTTTTGGCGAAAACCCAAAGCGGCAGCGCCAGCTTTACGCAAACCGTGGCTGCGCCCAAAAGCGTCGCGGCGGCGGCACAAGGCCCAGGGCGCTACAAAGTCAGCACAGGGCAGTTTGCCTTTGCCCGCCCCAACCGCTTTCGTTTTGACTACCAAACGCCGTATCAACAAACCATCGTTGCCGACGGCAAAACCCTGTGGTTCTATGACCATGATCTGGCCCAAATCACAGCCAGCTCTCAAGCCGCTGCCTTGCAAAACACCCCGGCAACCGTGATTACCGGCGCGCGCAGCGTGGCCGATTTACAAAAACAATTCCACCTCATAAATTTACCTGTCGCCCAGGCCTCGCCTATCAGTACGGCTGCGGGCTTGCTGTGGGTAGAGGCCAAGCCCAAAACCACGGGCGGCACCATCGTCAGCCTGAAAGTTGGCATGGAACCCAGCCCTGCTGGAGTGCAGCTCAAAGTCATCGAAGTTTTGGACAGCCTGGGGCAGCGCAGCGTGATGGAATTTTCCGGGCTAAAAGCCGCTGCTGCGCCTCATCGTTTCCGCTTCACACCACCAGCCGGCGTTACTGTGATGCAGCAATAAGGCTCTGCTGCCCCCCTCCCTATTGCTGCACCTACTGGCCCTATGTCTGACCTTTTCCCATTCAGCCCCGTCAAACCCTTGGCTGAAACGCTGCGCCCACAGTCTTTGGCCGAGGTCGTGGGACAGTCGCACCTGCTGGGTGATGGGAAACCGCTGCGCCTGGCCTTTCACTCAGGGAAGCCGCACTCCATGATTTTTTGGGGGCCGCCAGGCGTTGGTAAGACCACGCTGGCGCGCCTGACCGCCCAGGCTTTTAAGTGCGAATTCATCGCCCTCTCAGCCGTCTTGTCAGGCGTGAAAGATATTCGTGAAGCCATGGAGCAGGCTCGGCAATTTCTTGTGCAGGGCAAAAGTACCCTCTTGTTCGTCGACGAAATCCACAGGTTCAATAAGGCGCAACAAGATGCGCTGTTGCCTCATGTTGAATCTGGCTTGTTTACCTTCATCGGTGCCACCACTGAGAACCCTTCTTTCGAGGTCAATTCAGCCCTACTATCTCGGGCTCAAGTCTATGTTTTGCAGCCGCTGACGGACGATGAATTGGAACTACTGCTCAAACGCGCACAAGAAAAAGCCCTCGCAGGCTTGTTTTTTGATGATCTGTCCAAGGCCACTATCATGGGCTATGCCGATGGCGATGCCCGCAGGTTCTTAAATTTACTCGAGCAATGCCAAACAGCCGCTGGTGCGGCGGGCATCACGCAGATTGATGCCGACTTTGTCCAAAATGCTCTGACATTGAACAGCCGGCGTTTTGACAAAGGTGGCGACAACTTTTACGACCAGATCTCTGCCTTGCACAAAGCTGTGCGTGGTTCTCACCCTGATGCAGCCCTCTACTGGCTGAGCAGGATGCTGGACGGCGGCGCCGATGCCAAATATTTGTCGCGGCGCATTGTTCGCATGGCGTGGGAAGACATCGGCCTAGCCGACCCCAGAGCCATGCAGATTGCCAACGATGCGGCGCTGAGCTATGAACGCCTAGGCAGCCCCGAAGGGGAATTGGCCTTGGGGCAAGCGGTGATCTATTTGGCCATAGCAGCTAAGAGCAATGCAGGCTACAAGGCCTACAACGCAGCTCGCGCCTTCGTCAAGCAAGACAAAAGCAGGGATGTGCCTGTGCATCTGCGCAATGCGCCAACAAAGTTGATGAAAGAGCTGGGGCACGGCCACGCCTACCGTTATGCCCATGACGAGCCCCATGCCTATGCTGCTGGTGAAACCTATCTGCCTGATGGGATAGAAGAACCAGGGTGGTACCAGCCTGTACCCAGGGGGCTGGAAAGCAAGATTGCTGAAAAATTAATACAGCTCAAACAATGGGATGCCAGCGCTAAGAAAGAATAGGGCAAGCCCCGCAACAAGACCGCCCAGGGGGGGGCTGGGACCAACGAACAGCAGCCTCGCGCCTATTCAACAGGAAGAACGCAAGGATCATCAGCGCGCTTCTCGGACAAATCTGCAAGACAGGCGTTTCGCAGCATCGATTGCATCGCGCCAGTAGCAGCGTTGGCGGATTGAAATGCACATTCTGCATCGCGCCACGCAAGCCATTTTTACTGTGCTGTCATAAATACCGCACCTACTCTCGCATACTTTCTTAAGGGGCCTCTGCGTAACCTTTTTTGGATGCTGGCGCTCTGCCATCAGGATGGGGTACGAGGCTAAAAAACAAGTCATAGCGGGCGTTCTGGTGAGTTTTTTGAACGAAGTAGCCCGACTGATCGAGAGATGCCAGCGCCGAAAGGGGGTTGTGCAGAGCTTCCTTAATACGCGCTCGACGCTTTGGCTGAGCTGATTGACACGCTGATGCGCTTGGCTGGTATTACCTAGGCGATACAGCCGTGCAATTGCGCTTGCAGCAGGGTTTTCAGAGGGTTTTTGACGCAGAAATTTGTTGTAGCTTGCGCGGTATTCTGCAGATCCATCATGGCGCCAAAAGCGAGAATGGGGGCAAAAATGTACTTCATGGTGCGTAAGTGCGAGACACGCCGCCGCCGCTGTATCAATTCCCACAAAAAAAAGGGAGTATGTCTCCATACATACTCCCTTTTTACTTGCCTTAGCATTTGCGCTAGGCGATATGCCTTACATCCAATAAACCAAGATATAGAGCAAGAGCCAAACCGCATCGACAAAGTGCCAATACCAAGCCGCGCCTTCAAAACCAAAATGGCGCTTGCTGGTGAAATGGCCGCTGTGCAGGCGCAAGGTGATGAAGAGCAACATCAGCATGCCCAAAAAGACATGGAAGCCGTGAAAGCCTGTGAGCATGAAGAAAGTCGAGCCGTACATACCAGATGAGAGCTTGAGGTTCATCTCGCTATAAGCGTGGTGGTATTCATAGGCTTGAAAAAACAAAAAGATGATGCCTAGCAAAACCGTGACCCACATGTAGCGGATGGTTTTTGCACGGTTGTCTTTGAGCAAAGCGTGATGGGCGATGGTTAGCGTCACGCCAGAGCTTAGCAAAATCAGCGTGTTGACGGTAGGCAGCGAGCCCATGAAGCCCTTGAACCAGCTTTGTGCCCACACTTCAGCCGCGGCTACCGGCAGCATGGCGGTAAACGGCTCTATCGTGCCTGCAGGAGACCCCGTGGCGCCCACCGCCATACCTGCGGCCGAGCTGGGCCACAGGCCCTGAAAGCCTTGCCAAAGCACGGCATTGTCTAAATTGGCGAGCGCGGGCAACGAGTGCGCACGCCCCCACCACAAAGCGGTGAAGAAGGCGCCGAAGAACATCACTTCCGAAAAAATAAACCAGCTCATGCTCCAGCGATAGGACAAGTCAATTTTGTGCCCAAAGAGGCCTTTTTCGCTCTCAATAGCCGCTTCGCGCATCCACTGAAACAGCACGAAGAGCCAGCCGATCAAGCCGGCCAGCAAAGCCCACATGCCCCAGCTTGCGCCATTAATCCATTGGCTGGCGCCCAAGATCACAAAGAAGAGGAAAAAAGCCGACCAAAAGGGGCGCCCGGACTCAGCGGGGACATAGTAGTAAGGCGTTTGGCCTGGGGTGCTAGAGCTCATAGTGGCTTCTCCTTTTTTCTCAAAATAAATACTGCAATGGTTGATCCAGAAGCGTGGGTGCTAGGCACTGGCCCATTTCGCTACCAGCATCAAGCCGATGACCAGCACAAAACAAGCTGCGATACCGACAAAAATGATGTGGAAGATATTGAGGTTTTTGATGTCTTCTTGGTAGTCGCTACCCTTGCGTACCCCGAAGAAGGCCCAAGCAATGGACACCACGGTGCGCCACACGGAGGCACGCGCCAAGGGTGTATATCCAGCCATCGAAGCGGGCTCTGCAGTGGGTAGCTGCGCCGGGGCTGCGGGACGCTTAGGCGTTTGGTGCGTCATGATGCCCCTCCGATCTTGGTCTTGCTCTGGCTCACAGTGGCTAGCGGTGCGGCAGGGATGCCCGCGCCTACCTCGAAGAAGGTGTAAGACAAGGTGATGGTGTGCACATCTTTGGGCAATTTAGGATCAATCACAAAAACCACTGGCCATTCTTTCTTCTCGCCCGCTTGCAACTGGTATTCGTTAAAGCAAAAGCATTCGAGCTTGTTGAAATAATTGGTTGCCTGTTTAGGCGCGTAGCTGGGGATCGCCTGCGCCGCCATGCTGTGGTTTTGGATGTTTTGAAACTCGTACATCACGGTGGCGACCTGCCCAGGGTGAACTTGCAGGCTGCTAACCGCCGGTTTAAACGACCACACGCCTCGGGCATTGGCATCAAACTCAACGGTAATGCTGCGGCTGCTATCAACCTGAGTATTGCCAGGCGCGGCCGCACGATTTTTCTGCGGCAAATTGTTTTCGCCCACAGCCAGCACATTGATGCCGGTAAATTCGCAAATGGCTTTGTACATCGGTACCAAGGCATAGCCAAAAGCGAACATACCCAAAACAATGACGCAGAGCTTGCCCAACATCTGGGCATTGGCACTTTGACGAAACTTCATAAACAACAATAGCCTGCCGTGTTTTATGCGCCTAAGAGCACAAAGCGCAGCATGATGCCGAAGAAAAACATGAGCACGATGCCTAACAAGATCACGGCAAGGCGGAAATTGGCTTTTTTCTGTTCTGGCGTTGGCATCATGCAAGCTCTGGTTGGTGAAGACGGAAGCCCGGGCACTTAGGCTACGATGCGTGTCGCTGTGGCATCGACTTTAGGTGGGGTTTCAAAGGTGTGGAAAGGTGCGGGGCAAGGCACTTCCCACTCTAGACCCTCAGCACCTTTGCCATCTTCGTCGCGCCAAGGGTTGTTCACTTTGGGGGCAATGCCATTACCACGCATAGCAGGCAAGACTACAAAGAAGAAGAAATACACCTGCGCCAGACCAAAGGCCAAGCCACCTATCGAGGCAATGGCATTGAAGTCGGTGAACTGGATGGGGTAATCGGCATAGCGACGCGGCATACCCGCCAGACCCAAGAAGTGCATGGGGAAGAAGGTGACATTAAACGAAATCATGCTCCACCAGAAATGGATTTTGCCGCGTGTTTCTTTGTACATCACGCCTGTCCATTTCGGGCACCAGTAGTAAAAACCGGCAAACAGGGCAAAGAGTGAACCGGCCACCAACACATAGTGGAAATGCGCCACCACATAGTAGGTATCTTGCAATTGGATATCCAAAGGCGCGACGGACAAAATCAAACCAGTGAAGCCGCCCAAGGTAAACACGAAAACGAAGCCAACAGCAAACAGCATGGGGGTTTCAAAGGTCATGGAGCCTTTCCACATAGTGGCGATCCAGTTAAAGACCTTCACCCCAGTCGGGATGGAAATCAACATGGTGGCGTACATGAAGAACAACTGCCCCGTGACCGGCATGCCCGTGGTAAACATATGGTGCGCCCACACAATCATGGACAAAATGGCAATCGAGGCCGTGGCGTAAACCATAGAGGCGTAACCGAACAGCTTTTTGCGCGCAAAAGCGGGAATCACTTGGCTGATGATGCCGAAAGCCGGCAAGATCATGATGTAGACCTCAGGGTGGCCGAAGAACCAGAAAATATGCTGGTACATGACCGGATCACCACCGCCAGCGGGGTTGAAGAAAGTCGTGCCAAAGTGGCGATCAGTCAGCGTCATGGTGATAGCGCCAGCCAACACAGGCATGGTGGCAATCAATAAATAGGCGGTAATCAACCAAGTCCAGCAGAACATGGGCATTTTCATCAGCGTCATGCCGGGTGCGCGCATATTCAAAATGGTAACGATGATATTGATGGACCCCATGATGGAGGATGCACCCAACAAATGCATGGCGAAGATGCCCGCATCCATGCTGGGGCCCATTTGCAGGGTCAAAGGCGCATACAGCGTCCAGCCCGCAGCAGGCGCCCCGCCTGGCATAAAGAAGCTCGCCACCAGCAAAATGGCAGCAGGGATCATGAGCCAGAAGGAGAAGTTGTTCATCCGCGCAAAGGCCATATCAGAGGCGCCAATTTGCAGCGGAATCATCCAGTTAGCAAAGCCCACAAAGGCCGGCATGATGGCACCAAAGACCATGATCAAACCATGCATGGTCGTTAATTGGTTAAACAACTCAGGATTGACGAGTTGCAGCCCAGGCTGGAACAGTTCAGCGCGGATAAGCATGGCCAAAGTACCGCCCACCATCAACATGGCAAACGAGAACAGCAGGTAAAGCGTCCCTATGTCTTTATGGTTGGTGGCATAAACCCAGCGGCGCCAGCCGCTAGGCGTGTGGTGGTGGTCATGGTGGTCATGCGATGCATCGGCTTGGCCGTGGGCATCATGAGGGTGCAAAACTGCGCTCATCGGAATCGCTCCTTCGCTTCTATCTTGGGTTACTGCGCTGCAGGAGCAGCTGGGGCGCTGTCACATGCGGGGAAAGTGCCCGCACGCGCGGCTACAAACTCAGCCGGTTGCACAATTTGATCGGTTTTATTGTTCCAGTGGTTTTTGGTAAATGTCACCACAGCAGCCAAGTCTGTGTCTGACAACTGCTTCCACGACGGCATAGCGCCGTTGTTTTGCCCAGCCAACAGCACATGCATTTGCTCGGCTTTACAGCCCAGAACCTTGGCCGAACCATCTAGGGGCTTGATCGTGCCAGCACCCTTGCCGGTCGCCAAATGGCAGACTGCGCAATTGGCCGTGTAAACTTTCTCGCCGCGCACCATCAAATCACCCATAGCCCAAACTTTATTCGGGTCATCCGCCAAGGCTGCGGCTTTTTTCTGCTCCTGGGCGACCCAAGCGCTGTAATCGGCTTGTGAGAGCACTTTGACATGGATGGGCATGTAGGCATGTTCTTTGCCGCACAACTCGGCGCACTGCCCATAGAAATCGCCCGTTTTCTCAGCACGGAACCATGTGTCGCGCACAAAGCCCGGAATCGCATCTTGCTTGATGCCAAAAGCGGGCACCATGAAAGAATGGATCACATCATTAGCTGTGGTGATGATGCGCACCTTTTTATTCACCGGCACGACCAAAGGCTGATCAACTTTTAGCAGGTAATCGTTCGGGCGCTCTACTTGTAAGCTGCCGTTATTAGAGAGTTCACGCTGTGCCGTATCAAGCGTTGAGATAAAGCGCAGCCCCTCACCCTCGCCACGCAAATAGTCATAACCCCATTTCCACTGATAACCCGTGACCTTGATCGTCAGGTCAGAGTTGGTGGTATCTTTCAGCGCCACCATGACTTTGGTCGCTGGCAGCGCCATGCCGATGATGATGAGGAAAGGCACCAGGGTCCAAGAAATCTCGACCCACAGCGGCTCTTTCAACTCTTGCGCCTTGTGCCCAACCGATTTGCGGTGCTTGATGATGGAGTAGAACATGACCCCAAACACCGCCACAAAAATCACGGTACAGACCACTAAGGTAAACCAGTGCAGCCAAATTTGCTCGCCAGCAATACGTGTTGCTGGTGCGCCTAAATTCATCTGCAATACCGCCGGACCACCCGGCAAATCACCCACTGCAGCGGCCGTGCCAGCCCAAAAAGCCAGCAGTGTGGCAGCACCCCTTTGGTAGAGGGATAGGTTCTGTTTACTCATTCTTCAGTCCCAAAATCGCTTGAAAGAAGTTGCAGGCTCTGGTGCCCAACGGTAGGGTGTTTGCAGCAGACGCCTAGGCGCTTGAGCTTACATACCCCCGATTCGAGGTCTATAACGAAGAAGAAATAGGCATGTTTACAACACACCAGATACCGTCGAAAGTCAAAAACAGGGGGCAGTCCAGCCAAGCAGGGGCAAATTCTAGCGAAATTTGATACCCATCAAGGAATTTGACCCCGGTTTTTTTCATAAGCAGCAAAAACCTAGGGTTTTATCGTAAGTATTAACCTTGAGCCACACGATCGTGCTCATGCGACAATCGTCGCCATGTTGCACTACCAAATTATTCCCGTGACCCATTTTGAGCAGAATTGCTCGCTCGTCTGGTGTGATGAAACTCAGGAAGCTGCCTTAATTGATGCGGGGGGCGATATATCTAAATTAGAAGCTGCGGTGCAAGCGCGCGGACTGACACTTAAAGCACTTTGGCTCACGCACGGGCACTTGGACCACGCTGGCGCAGTCGCCCCCCTAGCTCGCAAATATGGCATACCCATCATCGGGCCACACGCGGCCGATCAGTTCTGGATAGATGGTATGCCCATGCAAGCGCAGATGTTCGGGTTTGCACCCACTGAATCCTTTATCCCTACGCAATGGCTGCATGATGGCGACAGCGTCCGAATCGGCAACTGCACTCTACAAGTACGCCACACGCCCGGGCACACGCCCGGGCATGTGGTGTTTTACGCCGAGGGTATCCAGCGCGCATTTGTGGGAGATGTCCTGTTTGCGGGAAGTATCGGGCGCACCGATTTCCCCCAAGGCAATCACACCGATTTGATGACCAGCATTACCCAAAAACTCTGGCCCATGGGCGATGCGACGGTTTTCATTCCCGGACATGGCCCCGAAAGCAGTTTTGGCTATGAGCGCCAGCACAACCCCTTCGTGTGCGGTGGCTAAGCCAATTTAGAATAGCGCGCGTCCAGGGAAACATTCATTAAAAAAAGAGAATACACACACCGTGTTCGACCCCATGTCTTTTGTACTTCGCACCACTGCATTAAGCGCTTTGTTACTCAGCTGCATGCTGCCCACATCAGCCGCCACGATGGGGAAATTGCCATATATCCCCACACGCTTTCATCTGTGCAGTGTGGAGCTTGCTACCCTCGAGGGCGATGCCCGAGACGAAGAGATGAAGCTTTGCCTGAAGGCGCGATTTCATGCCGAAAAAGTGGTGCGTAGCAATTGCCGCACTGAAGTCAAACACATGCGCCCTGCCCCGCGCAATGCGGATGAGCGCTATCAGGCACAACGCCAGTGTTTTATCGCGCATTTGAGCGCCAGTTATCAAGAACCCCTCGAAGACAACACAGGCACGGTAGCGGTCAGCCCCACGCATACGCCATCCAGCCGCCCAGCAACTCCCCACTTGCCCACGGGCGCAAAACGCAGCCTAGCAGTTGCTGCCGCCGCTGCACCTAGGGCGGCCAGCAATACCCCTGCAGCGATTGCAGCGCAGGAACCTGCCATCGCGCCAACGGCCCCAGCCTTGGCGACTCCCCCTAAGTCCGATTAACCCGAGGTGGCCGCCCGCGCGCCGCGCGCAGCACACGCCGCCCGGCATCCATCTGCAATTGCGCCAAAAAATCGGCATCCCCCACCGCCCAGCCCGCTTGCAACGCAGCCATCCATGTAGGGCTGCAGACCTGCTGTAAACCCTGGGTGTACCGCGCTTCGCGTTCGTAGGGTGTATTGCCCAAATTCCACACCTCTGGCGGCGCGGTGAGAAAACTGCCCAGCTGCGCGCCCTGCACACCCTTATGCGCGGTATGGCTGCCCACATACCAAGCGGCCGAGCTATAGCTCCAGTCTTGTGCCTGTGTGACCAAACCCAAACGCACTGGCTCGCTATCTAGCGCCCACATACAGGGCAACAAATGCGTCGGTGCCTGCAAAATGCCTGAACGGAAACGCCCTTCAAACAAAGTACCACTGCGCCCATGGCGGCCATTGATGGTGCGCACAAAACGCCGCGCCAATTGTTGCACCCACAGCGATAGCGCCGCCTCCTGCTGTGGTCGCAGCAACCAGTGCATCGCCGTCGGCAACAGGCTAAAGCCCAGAACCTCCACTGGATAGAGCTGTTGCGCTTGACGCGCAAAGTCCAGCGCATCACGGTAATCTTGCTCGCAGGCAAAAATCGCCTGCCCGTTATTGCCACGCAAACCGACCCAATGCACATGGCCTAGCACTTCTAAACGCGGCATTCTGGCCATTTTCAACCTTTTAGGGCTTTTAAGCCGTAAAACCTGCCTGAGCAGCTATCAAATAATGAGTGCTATCAAGCCCGAATACTCGCAACCCACGCTGCCATATAAGCCTGCAACAGTGCCCGCGTCGCCGCGTCGTGCATCTCGCCTTGCGCATCAAACAGGGTGTGCGCCTGTGGCAGAGCCAAACGCTGCCCAGCCCACAGCTGCAGCCCCAAGGCACGGATCATGGGCAAGGCGCTGGCCTGCGCAATAGCCGTACCAAAACTGCCCATCGTTGCCCCTACCAAGGCAAAGGGCTTGTTCATCAACACACTCGGGGCTTCGGCATTGGTGCGCGAGAGCCAATCAAATGCATTCTTCAACACGCCTGGTATGCCGCTGTTGTACTCGGGCGTGCTCACCAGTAGGGCATCGGCGCTGCGGATTTGCTCACGCAGATCCTGCACGGCTGCAGGCCAGCCTCCCGCTGCCTCTAGGTCTTCGTTAAAAAACGGAATATCGTGCAAACCATGCAACTGCAGCTGCACCCCAGCTGGCGCAGCCACCTGCATGGCGCGCAAAAGGGCAGTGTTCAAAGAAGCGCTACGCAAGCTGCCAGAAAGTGCCAGAATTTTCATGGTTGTAAAAATTAAATTGAAAAGCGCGGAGCATACGCCATCTCTCGCCCCCACCAAACTGCGCGTCAAAATCTTTGTGTTGACGCTCTTGCCGAATGCAGATCGAAAATCTTGTCCTGCGCTTGAGGCAAATTAGGAAGCCACCGCCTCACAAAAAACCCCAGAAATTCACAGGTTAATACCTTTAGCACTCAAGTGGCTCGAGTGCTAATATGGCGGCACAGGAGGGTTTTCCCCATGACAAGCACCACTTATCCCATCGTCTCCAGCAACAGACTCAACAGCAGCCCATGGAGTATGGTGCCTGCCTTGGGCGATTTGAACGCCTACATTTCTGCCGCGCAGCGCATGCCCATGCTGAGCGCTGAGGAGGAGCGCGAGGCTGCGCAAGCCTTGCACGCGCACGACGACATTCAGGCGGCAGGCCGTTTGGTGCTCTCGCACCTGCGCTTGGTCATTGCTATTTCGCGCCAATACTTGGGCTATGGCCTGCCCCACGCCGATTTGATTCAAGAAGGCAATGTGGGCCTGATGAAGGCAGTCAAACGCTTTGACCCTGAGCAAGGCGTGCGCCTAGTCAGCTACGCCATGCACTGGATCAAGGCTGAAATCCACGAATACATCTTGAAAAACTGGCGCATGGTCAAAGTGGCCACGACCAAGGCGCAGCGCAAACTGTTTTTCAATCTGCGCTCGATGAAAAACGCCATGCAAGACGCCGATGAAGACGGCATGCACCGCAGCGCCCTCAGCAGTGCACAAGTCGAAGAAATGGCCACGCGCCTAGCCGTTAAGCCCGAAGAAGTGCGCGAAATGGAATTGCGCATGACGGGCGGCGATGTGGTGCTCGACCCCAGCCCTAGCGACGATGGCGAAGACAGCTTTGCCCCCATTGCTTGGTTGGCCGATGATGCGCACGAACCCACAGCCGTACTGCAAGCGCGCGAACGCGACACGCAATCGGGTGCAGGTGTTGCGCACGCACTGGCGCAGCTGGACGCACGCAGCCGCCGCATCGTGCAGGCGCGCTGGCTAGATGTGCAAGACGATGGCTCGGGGGGCTCTACCCTGCACGATTTAGCTGCGGAGTACGGCGTATCGGCCGAACGCATTCGCCAAATCGAAGCACATGCGATGAAAAAAATGAAACAACATTTACTGAGTTATCAAGCCTAAGGGTCCTCTGCAAAACCTCGCGTCATGCAAGGAGCGAAGTGGCGCGGAAATCCATAAGCTATTGATTTTATTGACAATGTGGATTACTTCGCTACGCTCGCATGAGACGAATTTAGGTTCTTGCAGAGCTTCCCTAGGGAGCCTTTGCGCCTGATTCGCACGAATCACGCCTCAGTTCCCAGCGACCCAGTCCAAGAGCGCATCTAGTGCGGCTTGACCTGCCGCCGACTGGGGGGCATTGATCAGGCCCACCACCCCATAAACTTGATCGTCCTTACCACGAACATAGCCCGCGATGGCCTTGGCTCCATCCAGCGTTCCGGTTTTTACCCGCGCCTGCCCCAGGGCACGGTTTTGCGGTGCACGCTGCGCCAAGCGCGCCACCGTACCTTCGCGTCCAACCAGGGGTAGGGTGGCAGCAAAATCGGCGGCGACAGGGCTGGCCGCCGTCTGTGCCAGCAAAGCGCCTAGACTGGCCGCCGTGATGCGCTCGCGTCGCGAGAGGCCTGAGCCATTTTCCAGAATGGGCTGCGTAGCCTGCGGCAAATGCCGACGCCACCACGCTGCCATCCAGTGCTGGCTGGCCTGCCAACTTCCAACGAGGTGGCGCCGCTGCCCACGCAATTTTCCCCACACAGGCAAAGACAGAAAAATCTGTTTGGCCATAGGATTGTTGGAATAGGTATTGGTAACAGTCACCACCTCTTGCAGGGGTACCGACGGGAAGCTGAGCAAACGCCGTGCCGCGCTATGCCCATGCCCCGCAATACCAACCTGACCCTGCAATTGGCCACCGCCCGTTTGCCATAAGCCAGCCAGTGCCAGTGCCGAAAACACCTCTGCCTGCGGATACAAAGCAACAAACACGCTGCGCGCGCCGCAGCTGCGCGGCCACGCACCTTTGGCTTGCAAGACCAGCGCCTGCGTCATATCCAGCGCCAAGCCCTGCTCGGGCTGGATACAAGGCGCGCCATTCAAGACTACGCTCGCAGGTAGGCTCAGTCCCCTCAAAGGGGGGTCTACTTCTAATAACGCCACGCTGCCCTGGGGTTGCAAGCGCAGCTCCAGCGCCTGCATATTGAGCATCAAGGCCTGTGGCTCCGCGTTGTAGGGGCGTTCGGGTTTGCCATCAAATGCGGCAGGGTCAACACGCGGCAAGCGCCAGCGCTTTTGATCGACCAAGATATCGCCGTGTACGCTGCGTATGCCTTTGGCTCGGATGCGCCCAATCATCTCTTGCACCCGTGGCGTTGGCAAATACGGATCGCCACCACCTTCTACGATCAAATCGCCATAGAGCACACCGTCGCGCACTGCACCATCGATCCAGACTGTAGTCTGCCACTGAAAATCGGCGCCCAAAGCCTGCATCGCTACGGCTGTGGTCACCAGTTTCATCACCGAGGCAGGGTTCATGGGACGATCTGCCTGCACACTGAGGATGCGAGGCCGTGCAACACCGTTCAGGTCTATGGCAGGTGCGCTGCGGCGCTGCGGGCTGCTACTGCCGGCGGGCCAAACCAATTCGGGCAAAGTCTGCACCCAAGCGCTCATGCTGCTGGGCGGCAAACCTGCCGCTTGCAGCGCCTGCGCCACAGCCACAGGTAGTCGCTGTGATGCTGTGCTGACAGCCACTGGTACAGATGCTGGCACAGGCGTTGTGCTGGCTATTGGGCTTGGGCTAGGGGTAGACGCCTGAGGCTCTGCTGGATTGAGCATCTGAGCCAACGCAGCAACGGGCAAAGTCAGTAGCAGACTGGCGCACAGCAACAGCTGGCGCATCTATTTCACCAATTGGTTGAGTTGAATGATAGGCATGAGCACAGCCAGCACGATCAGCATCACCACGCCGCCCATGGCCACAATCAGCAGGGGTTCCAAAATCGTGGCCAACTGCATGGCGCGGCGCTGCACTTCGGCCGAGAGCTGGCGCGCGGCGCGCTGCAGCATCAGGGGCAACTGCCCCGTTTGCTCGCCCAAGCGCGCAAACATGGCCAAAATCCCCGGAAAGCGTTTTTTCTGCGCCAGCGCCGAGGCCAAAGGTGCGCCCTCGCGCACCAGCACCAAGGCATCCAAGGCATCGGCCTGCATGGCTTTATTCGACAGGGTTTCGGCCGCAGCTTGCAGGGCACGCAAAATCGGCACGCCCGCGCCGACCAACATGGCCAGGGTACTGGCAAAACGGGCGCTGTTATAGCCCCGCGCTAGGCGCCCGATCAAAGGCAGGCGCAGCCAAGCGGCATCGATTTTCAAACGGGTTTCTGGCTGCTTGCGCAGTTGCCAAAAGCCGCCCACTACGGCCGCTAAGAGAAGCAGCATCAACCACCACCATTGCCGCACGAAGGCGCTAAAACCCAGCATCATGGTGGTCAGCATGGGCAGGGCCTTTTTGGTGCCCGCAAACACCCCCGCCACCTGCGGCACCACATAGGTGACCAAAAAGGCGACGATAAAGACCGCAATCAGCGACACGATCATGGGGTAGAGCGCCGCACCCATGATTTTGCTGCGCAGGGCTTGCTGCTCTTCCAAATCATCGGCCAAGCGATCGAGCACCAAACCCAGATTGCCCGATCCTTCTCCGGCAGAAATCACGGCAGTGTAAATTTCGTCAAATTCTTTGGGGTGCTGCTGCAGGGCTTTGGCAAAGCTGGCCCCCGCATTGACCTCGGCCCGTAGGCTGGCGAGCAAATTGCGCAGCTCGGGCTTTTCGGCCTCTTCGCCCAAAGCGGTAAGCGCGCGTTCTAGTGGCAAACCGCTGGTCACCAAACCGGCCAGCTGCCGTGTCCATATCGTCAGCCCTACTTGGTTGAGCACGCGTGGGGTAAAAATTTGCCACTGCAGCAGCGAGGTTTCCGCACCGTCTTCGGCCTGAGCGCTGGCCACCGCAGGCTGCACGCTGACGGGAGCCAAGCCACGAGCACGCAAGATGCTGCGCGCTGCCCTAGGGCTGTCGGCATCGATCAGGTCTTTGATGGTTTTACCTTGGCTATCCAAGGCTTCAAAGGCGTAAGCAGTCATGCAGTGATGTCGCTGGTTTGCTATGAAATTTCAGTGAATAATTAGGAGCTACTCAGGCAGGTTTTCTGGCACTTTTTACATAAAACACCCTTAAAAATAAGTCATTTTTAGTGCCAAAAACCAATTTAGGTGTCTTTTGTTACCCTTAGCACCTCTTCGCGGCTGGTAATGCCCAGCTTCACCAAGCGTTCGCCATCTTCACGCATGAGCTGCATACCGCCAGCCAGACCTGCGTTGCGGATGGCCGCTTCAGATTGCCCGTTATGAATCAGCTCGCGAATTTGCTCATTCACCACCAACAGTTCAAACACGCCACGCCGTCCTTGATAGCCACTCTTACTACAGGCTTGGCAAACCTCATGTATCTGGGCATCAAAAATACTGCCGTCCTGCGCCAAATCGCCACTGGCCTCCAAAAAGCCGCGCCCATGGCAGACCGCGCAATAGCGGCGCACCAAGCGCTGCGCCAGCACACCCAAGAGGGATGAGGACAAGAGGAAAGGTTCGACGCCCATATCAATCAGGCGGGTCACGGCGCTAGCGGCATCGTTGGTGTGCAAGGTGGCCAGCACCAAATGCCCCGTGAGCGAGGCTTGAATGGCGATTTGCGCGGTTTCGATATCGCGAATCTCGCCAATCATGATGACATCGGGGTCTTGGCGCAAAATCGCACGCAGAGCCTTGGCAAAAGTCAGGTCAATTTTGGCATTGACTTGGGTTTGGCCTATGCCGGGCAGCTCGTACTCGATCGGGTCTTCCACCGTCATGATGTTGGTGCCCGCTGCGTCCATTTGCGCCAAGGCGGCATACAGCGTGGTGGTTTTGCCCGAGCCTGTAGGCCCTGTCACCAGCACAATGCCGTGGGGCTGCGCCGCCAGCTGGTTAAAACGCTCTAGCGTCTGCCCTTCCATACCAACGGCTGCAAGGGTCAGTTTAGATTCGCTTTTATCAAGCAAACGCAATACTGCGCGTTCGCCGTGTGCTGAGGGCAAAGTGGAAACCCGCACATCAATGGCGCGGCTGCCTAGGCGCAGAGAAATGCGCCCGTCTTGTGGCAGGCGTTTTTCTGAAATATCTAAATCCGCCATGATTTTCAGGCGGCTAATCAGCGCCGCGTGCAGGGCGCGATTGGGCTGCACCACCTCGCGCAGGCTGCCATCGACGCGAAAACGCACGCTGGAATGGCGCTCATAGGCTTCGATATGGATATCGCTAGCACCGTCGCGCGCGGCTTGCGTCAGCAGCGCATTGAGCATACGGATGATGGGCGCGTCGTCGGCCGCTTCGAGCAAGTCTTCCACCGCCGGCAGGTCTTGCATCATGCGACTTAAATCGACATCGCTTTCGACCTCACTCACAATCGCCGCTGCGCTGCCATCCCCTTGGGTATAGGCCGCGTTGATGCGCTGCAAAAGGGTGTCTATCGCCTCTATTTCCACATGCGCTACTGTGTGATTGCGCAGCACTTCAGCCACCGCCGTGCGCGAGGTTTGCGTATGCAGGTACAGGGTCAAGATGCCCGCGTCTTCATCCAGCAACAATTGCTGGCTTCGTGCAAAGCTATAGGGCAATGGGAACCGTGCCATGTCTCGTTTTTTTAAAATAGGCTTAGGGCTTGCGCAAGCTATTGCTGGGCGACAGGTTTTGACGGTAGAGCTTATCCAAGGGAGAACCATTGGCTCCAGCCTCAGCGGATGGCGCCGGTGGCAAAGAGTTGCTCAATTTCAATGATGTTTGTGGCAGACCTTGCGTCATATTCATGTCCAAAGGCGGTGTAACGGCAGGGATTTCTGGCAAGTTAGGTACTGGTTTGTTTTCGAAAATCAGATGACGCCCAGGCTGCAAAGCCTGTTGCTTGTTGCGCATATCGTCGTATTTGTGGGTCGAAAAATCCGTCGTTGCCGCCTCGTCACGCAGCACTGTGGGGCGGATAAACACCATTAAATTGGTCTTTTTGCGTACCCGATTTTGCGACTTGAATAAACTTCCCACGCCAGGGATATCTCCCAATAAAGGCACTTTGGATTGACCATCGGTGTACTCGTCTTGCAGCAATCCCCCCAGCACCACGATGGCACCGTCATCGACGATGACATTGGTCTCAAACGAACGCTTATTCGTAATCAGCCCCGCAGGATCATTTTTAGAGGCGGGATCGACATTCGAGATCTCTTGAAATATTTTCAACTTGATCGAGCCATCTTCGTTGATTTGCGGCTTGACACGCAAAGTCATCCCCACATCCTTGCGTTCGATCGTTTGGAAAGGGTTGCTCACGCTGTTGTTGTTTTGCTGGTAAGAGCCCGTGACAAAGGGCACATTCTGGCCGACGATGACACGCGACTCTTCGTTATCCAAGGTCAACACATTGGGCGTAGCCAAAATATTGCCATCGCCCGTGGTCTCGAGAAAATTGGCCAGCATACCCAGCACATAGACGCCGCCAGTTTTGCGGAAAACCCCAAAATTCAAGCCTCCAGCAACTTTGCTGGCATCCACAGCGCCGGATTTGGTGGTCGCAGCGCCGATGATATTGCCCATACCTGCGCCAAAATTGGTGCCCAAAACGCCGATATGGGTATCGCCACTTTTACCGCTGGCACCCTGCCACTGAATCCCGAAATCGGTCAGTCTGTTGGTGTTGACCTCAGCAATCAGGCTTTCAATAAACACCTGCGCCGGGCGCGCATCTATCTTGTCGATCACGGCCTTTAGCTGTCGGTATTGCGCATCAGGCGCGGTGATGATGAGGGAGTTAGTTGCAGCATCCGCCTGAATCTGCACATTGCTGGTTGCGGCAGCTTGGCCATTGGCACTCAAGCCAGCGGGTAAGACAGCACGCAAAGTCGCTGCGATTTTGCTGGCGTCGCCACTCTTGAGCTTAACCACATACACGCCAGAGGTGACCGCGTCAGTCGTACTGCCGCCTTGGAAGTCGCGATCCAGGCTTTGCACCAAAGAGCGAATTTGCGTCAGTTGTACAGGGTTGCCCGCGCGCACAATGATGGCATTGCTGCGGCTGTCGGCCAAAATCATGGGCGCATTAGCCGCATTGCCGCCACTGCTCATGCCGCTTTCGCTGAGCTTGACAATCAAAGGTGCAATCTCAACCGCACTGGCATTGCGCAGCGGGATGACTTCTAAATCGGTGCCTTTGGAGATGTCTTGCGAGGCAATCAGTTTTGCCGCGCGTTGCAGATTGTCCGCGTAGTCGGTGATGATGAGCGAATTGTTACTGGGATTGATGGTAATGCTGCTGCCTTGCCCCATCAGCGGGCGCAAGACACTGGCCATATTGTTAGCGTTTTCATAATTGAGCGTAAATACCTGTGTGGCGATTTGGTTGCCACGCAGCTGGCTCGGGCTTTTGGCATCACTGCCAACGCCGCCGCCAATCAGGGTATTACTTTGCAGTTTGGCATCGGCCTCGGGGACTAATTTATAAATTCCTGCAGTTTCCACCACCGTGTAGCCCTGCAGTCGAACCGCCGACAGAAACTGATCATAGGCGGCTGAAGTGCTCACAGGTTTATCAGAAACGATATTGAGATTACCTTTGACCCGCGGATCGACCACCAAATTGCGCCCCGTCATGACGGCAATGGCGCGCGCCACCTCGCCAATATCGGCATTGACGAAGTTGAGCGTTACGGTATTGGACTGTGCTGGCAGAATAGGCGCAGCCAGACTCAGGCTCAGGCTCAAAGCCCAAACACGCAGCCAAGAGCTGCTGG
Source organism: Allobrachymonas sp. (assembly GCA_035906235.1). Lineage (GTDB taxonomy): Bacteria > Pseudomonadota > Gammaproteobacteria > Burkholderiales > Burkholderiaceae_C > JAMIFN01. The sequence continues at coordinate 35,844 of JAMIFN010000067.1, forward strand.
GTAAAACGCGGGAAAGATGCTTCATACGCGGAATTTTTCTATCTGTGCAATCAAAAGCAAACAGGCGGAAAACGCCTGTGAAGCCCATTTAAATACGAATCATGCTAAGCACGCCTTGGCGCTGGCCTATGACATTAAGGATATTGTCCAAACTTGCCTCAGAACCGGGGGCAGCCTGCGCCTGCCCCGAAAAACCAAAGCGCCCATTGTGCCAGCCACCTTGCCCCTGCATTTGCAGGACGCCAGTCAGGGTACGCAATTGCACCTGCGGCTCCGCGCCGCCCGTGACATCGACTTGATAGCTACCCAAGGCAGGCAAAGTACTCAGACTAGAAGACAATTGCGAAAGCTGCATTTGCGCTGATCCTTGTAGTTGCCAATTCTTTCCTGAACGCTGCGACAGCAGCAACTGTGGACTGCGTAGCTGCACCGTCCCACCAAAACCCACGGTATTGAAGGGCGTCCCCAAGCCTGCCAATAAAGCCGCTGGCAGGCGTACATCCAAGTCTTGAACCTGCAGACGCTGCTCCCCAAAAGACGGCTGAAAATGCAACGCCACCGCACGACTCGCGCAGCAATCAGGCAGTACCTGTAATCGCAAACCAAAACCCGCAAAACCCAGCGTCCATTGAACACGGCCAGGCAATAACACCGCTCTTTGCCCACCAGGAATCAGCAACAAACGGGCTGATCCTTGCCAAACCCTGCCTTGTGCATCAGCCAACTGCACCTTGCCCTGACTGGCATGCGCCACCCCTGCTGCCACCCAATTGGCTGGCGCATAAAAAACGGCGCTCAACAGCAAGCCCAGCCCCCCCCCTGCCAGCGCCCAAAGCCAAAGACGCACACGGGATCCAGAATGCGAGTGGGAGGAAAAAAAAGAGCACTTAGTCATAACAAGTCACTTATCCTCTAGGTGGCAAACGCAAAACCACCTCGCCCGACCACAACACCCCAGTAGATTCGCCAGCGCTGGCGCTCAATTGCGTCGATACAGGCAAAGCCTTGGCATTGTGGCGCAGCGCGGCCAACCATTGAGCCATGCTGTGCGCAGGAACTTGTTGCAGTTTGACTGTGACTTGATCGCCCAAAACATGCACGCTAGCCGAGGCTGGCAAATAGTTGCGCGTCGTACTGCCGACGGCCTGATACGCGGCGTCAAACGACAAACTGGGCAGGTTTTTGAGCTGCTGCGCCTGCTGCTCTAGGGCTTGTACAGCCGCAAAGTCTTTGGCCACTCGCTCCCGTTGCGTCGGCACTTGTTGCCAAGTGCGCAAAGCCGGCCCTAATACAAAGAAGTACATCAGCAGCAAGGCCAGAACGGCGCCCACCCCTAGTACCATGGCGCGCTCACGCGCTGCCAAGTTTTGCCAAGCCTTATTTTGCAAAGTAGTGGCGCTGGCGATGGTGCCGCTTTTGACCATGTATTTATACCCTTCCTGTCCTAGTCCGTAGCGTCAGGCTGCTAACCATTGCCGCGGGAACAGCTGCCGGGTCAGCGGACTTAGTAGGGACGCTGGGCGCAGCTGCGGCACCTTCAGTAGCATCGGCAGCTGGACGAACCTCCAAACTCCCCCCTACCGTCAACACCTGATAACCCGCTTGCGCAGCAGCACTGCGCAGCTGTTGCAAGGCTTCAGCCGACAGCGCGGGGGCACGCAAGCGCAAGCTTGAATCTTCGTAATGCAATTCACTCCCAGCGGGCATAGGCGGCAAACCCGCAGCCAACACCGCTAGCATCGGCTCCAAGTCCCCCACTGCCAAAATACCAGTCGCCTGTTGCAGGGTTTGCACCTTTACCTGGGCTTGCTGTACCGGGGTATCGCTAATATAGGAGGCACCCGTGATACGGCTAACGGCTGCACGCAGCTGCTGCTGCTGCCCCGCAAGCGTTTGCCGCTCCTTCCACGCCCAGACATTCAAACCTAGCATCTGCGCCAGCAGCAGCAGCAGCAATCCTGTGCGCAGCGCAAGCCATTGCGGTGCAAAGGCCAACTGCCGCACTTGGCGCAACAGGCGCTGCCACTGCCGACTACTGCCTGTGGTGGCCAGATCAAATTGACCCAAATTCCACTCTGAACCCAAAGCCCGCGCTAGGTATTGCGCTGTTTGCACGATGGGCAGCCCAGTACCTTCGGGTAAGAAACGCTGAGCCTGCGCTGCTACAGCAGGCTCGGCATTGATGGTTACCGCATGCAAATCCGCGGGCAGCAAAGCGGCTGCATGGGCTAGCGGGGCACACAACACACCAGCTGCATCGGCATAAATCCACTGCGGCGCATCAGCACTGCCGCATACATGCAAACTAGGCTGCTCTTGTGGTTCTGCCTGCGGCACGATACGGGTGGCGGCACGCCCATGTAATTCAAACAGTTGCAGCCAGCTAGCTAGCCAAGCCTTGTCGCAAGCGACGACCCAGGTTTTTTCGCCCCCAGGTGCTTGCGCGGGCAAGGCCAAGTGCAAGGCATGAACATCACCCAGCACTTGCTCTTCGGCCAAGCCTTCGAGCACGGCACGCAGCTTGCCCGCAGGCAGGCTGCGCCCAGGCTTAGGCAAATCCACCTGCAACCAAGTCAGCATCGTCGCCGGTACTTGCAACACCAATTCATTGGCTTTGGGGCACTGCATTAGCGGCGCTGCACCTGAATCGGTCAGCATGGCACCGTCGCTCACCAAGGCATAAGGCAGCTCCAGCTCGGCGTGGGCGGCTGTAGCAGAGGGCAGCGAGACAATAAGGCTGGACATGGATAGCGAACAAACAAAAATGGCGGCGAGCGCCTCAAATTGCTGGCCATTGTAAGGCTGCATCATGGCTCTGCCACGCAATTTACCCAGTGATTGCCCCACGCACCACCAACCCAGCGTACCGCTGCTGCCACAGCTGACACACCAGCCATCCCTACAATACCACTGACGCCAACCTGATTCTCACAAGGAAAACCCGATTTGAAGCCGAAAAACCTGCCTGAGCAGCTCCTAAAAATAGAGCAATACGCTAAGGATTTGGGCTTTAGCCGCATCGGGGTGAGCGACATCGATCTGCGCCACGCCGAGGCGGGTTTGCAAGCTTGGCTGGAAGCGGGCTTTCACGGCAGCATGGATTACATGGCCGCGCACGGCATGAAGCGCGCGCGGCCCGCCGACTTGGTGCCCGGCACCGTGAGCGTGATTTGCGCGCGCATGGATTACCTGCCCAGCGACTACGATTTGGCTGGCGGCGAGTGGCGCGAACGCGAGCTCGATCGCCTGCATCAGCCGCAAGAGGCCATCATCAGCGTCTATGCCCGAGGGCGCGACTACCACAAGGTGCTGCGCCAGCGCCTGCAAAAGCTGGCTGATCGTATTGCGCAAGATGTGGGGCCGCTGGGGCACCGTGTGTTTACCGATTCCGCCCCCGTGCTCGAAGTTGAAATGGCAACGGGCGCCGATTTAGGCTGGCGCGGCAAGCACACCCTGATGCTCTCGCGCGAGGGCTCGATGAGCTTTATCGGCGAGATTTATGTCGATCTCCCCCTGCCGCCAACCCCAAGGCAAGAGCCCATGCACTGCGGCAGCTGCACAGCCTGCATCAGTGCCTGCCCCACGGGCGCCATCGTCGCGCCCTATCGCTTGGATGCACGGCGCTGCATTTCTTACCTGACGATCGAGCTGCAAGGCGCGATTCCGCAAGAGTTTCGCCCGCTGATAGGCAACCGCATTTACGGCTGCGACGACTGCCAGTTGGTCTGCCCCTGGAATAAATTTGCCGGCCAATCCACCCTGCCCGATTTTGACGCCCGCCCCGGCATGGCTGACAGCAGCTTGCTGGCCCTATTCGCTTGGAGCGAAGCCGATTTTTTGCAGCGCACCGAAGGCTCGCCCATACGCCGCATCGGGCATGAACGCTGGCTGCGCAATATCGCCGTAGCGTTGGGCAATGCCCTAGCCAGCCCGCTGACCGAGGCCAGTCGCGCCGAAATCCGCAACGCACTCACCGCCGCCCTAGAACGCAGCAGCCCTTTGGTGCAAGAGCATATTGACTGGGCGCTGGCGCAAAACCTGTGTCATACCCCCTTTTCACATGGCGAACAGAAAAACGAAAAGCGCCCGTAGGCGCTTCGCTTTCAAAGTCAGCGGGCAACAGTCGCTTACACGCTGCGGCGCACCATCATTTCTTTGATTTTGCTGATCGCTTTGGAAGGGTTCAGACCTTTCGGGCACACATCCACGCAGTTCATGATGGTGTGGCAACGGAACAGACGGTAAGGGTCTTCCAAATTGTCTAAACGCTCTTTCGTTGCCTCATCACGGCTATCGGCCAAGAAGCGATAAGCCTGCAGCAGGCCAGCGGGGCCGACAAATTTATCGGGGTTCCACCAGAAAGATGGGCAGCTGGTTGAGCAAGACGCGCACAAAATGCACTCGTACAGGCCGTTCAGCTCTTCGCGCTCTTCGGGCGATTGCAGACGCTCTTTATCGGGCGCTGGGCTGTGGTTGATGAGGTAGGGCTTGATGCTGTCGTATTGCGCAAAAAATTGCGTCATATCGACAAACAAATCGCGCACCACGGGCAGACCAGGCAGGGGCTTCAAGACGATGGGGTCTTTGAGCGTGCGCAGATTGGTCAGGCAGGCCAAGCCGTTTTTGCCGTTGATATTCATGGCGTCTGAGCCACAAACGCCTTCGCGGCAAGAGCGACGGAAAGCAATGGTGGGGTCTATGGCTTTGAGCTTGATGAGCGCGTCAAGCAGCATGCGCTCGTGGCCTTCTAGCTCCAGCTCCACCGTTTGCATATACGGTTTTTCGTCTTTATCGGGATCGTAGCGGTAGATGTGAAATGTTCTTTTTTGCATGATGAATCCTTAAATACTGTCAATCTTGGTGGCCGATTAGAAAGTGCGCACTTTGGGCGGCACCATATCGATATTTTTCGGCGTCATATTGACGGCTTTGTAGCTCAAGGAGTTGGTTTTGCTGTCCCACAGGGTGTGCTTCATCCACTCGCCATCGTTACGACCTAATGGCGCGATAGGATCGTCCGCAGGTTTTTCGTAGTCATCAACCATGTGCGCGCCACGGCATTCTTTGCGCGCAGCGGCCGATGTCATGGTCGCTTGTGCCACTTCAATCAGATTGGCCACTTCCAAGGCTTCTACGCGGGCCGTGTTGAAGACCAAAGACTTGTCTTTCAAGTGGATATTGCCCACGCGCTCGCGGATGGCGTTGATTTTCTTCACGCCTTCGTCCATACCCGCTTGCGTGCGGAACACGCCGGCGTGCGCTTGCATAGCATCGCGAATCTCGCCAGCAATGTCTTGCGAGTATTCGCCGTTGCTGCTGCTCTCTAATTTTTCCAAACGCGCCAAGGTGTAATCGGCAGCGTTGGCTGGCAGGGCTTTGTGGCTGTTTTCGCCGTTGAATTTGACGATGTGGTCACCAGCCGATTTGCCAAATACCAGCAAATCCAAGAGCGAGTTCGTGCCCAAGCGGTTGGCGCCATGCACCGATACGCAAGCGCATTCGCCCACGGCGTACAAGCCATTGACGATTTTGCTATTGCCGTCGAGCACTTGGCCGTTCACATTGGTAGGGATACCGCCCATTTGGTAATGGATGGTGGGTACCACAGGAATCGGCTCTTTGGTGATGTCCACATTGGCGAAGTTCACACCAATTTCGTACACCGATGGCAAGCGTTGGTGGATTTTGTCTGCGCCCAGGTAGGCGAAGTTGAGCAAGATGTAATCTTTGTTCGGGCCACAACCACGGCCTTCTTTGATCTCTTGGTCCATGCAGCGCGAAACAAAGTCGCGCGGCGCCAAGTCTTTGTACTCAGGCGCGTAGCGTTCCATAAAGCGCTCGCCCTCGCTATTGACGAGGTAAGCACCCTCGCCACGGCAGCCTTCGGTCAGCAATACGCCCGCACCGGCTACGCCCGTGGGGTGGAATTGCCAAAACTCCATGTCTTGCAACGGAATGCCTGCGCGCGCAGCCATACCCAAACCGTCGCCGGTATTGATAAAGGCATTGGTAGAAGCAGCAAAAATGCGACCTGCGCCACCTGTGGCCAGCAACACCGTTTTGGCGTGCAGGGTGTAGATTTCGCCCGTTTCCATTTCCAGCGCGGTCACGCCAACGACATCGCCAGCATCATCGCGCACCAGATCCAGCGCCATCCATTCCACAAAGAATTGGGTTTTCGCGGCCACATTCTGTTGGTACAGGGTGTGCAGCATGGCGTGGCCGGTGCGGTCAGCCGCCGCGCAAGCGCGCTCGACCAGTTTGCGGTGGCCGTCGCCCGCATCTACCGTGTGGCCGCCGAATGGGCGCTGGTAAATCGTGCCATCGGGGTTGCGGTCAAAAGGCATACCGAAGTGTTCGAGCTCGTACACGACTTTAGGCGCTTGCGCGACCATGAATTCAATCGCGTCCTGGTCGCCCAGCCAGTCGCCACCTTTGACGGTGTCATAGAAGTGGTCTTGCCAACTATCGGGGTTCATATTGCCCAAAGAGGCAGAAACACCACCTTGCGCCGCCACGGTGTGGCTGCGTGTTGGGAAAACTTTAGACAGCACGGCCACATTCAGGCCAGCGCGCGCCAATTGCAGCGAGGCGCGCATGCCCGAGCCGCCCGCGCCCACGATGACGACATCGAATTTGCGTTTGATTACTTGAGAAGAAGTTGTCATGTCTTAAATACTCCAGAGTACTTGCATCATCCAGCCCGCGCAGCCTGCCAGCCAAACCAAGGCGGCAATTTGCAGCAATAGGCGCAAGCCTGCGGCTTTTACATAATCCATCGCAATACTGCGAAAACCTGCCCAAGCGTGATAGGCCAAGGCAATGATGATGGCGAAGGTGAAGACCTTCATCCACTGTGGGCCAAACACGCTGGCCCATTGTTCGTAGGCGCCGAGCTTTTCGCCCATTGCGTCCATGCGCGGCCAGCACCAACGCACCAAAACGGTGAGGGTGTAGATAGCCATAACCAAACCAGTAGCTAATTGGCCTACCCATTCGCTGGTGCCGTAGCCCGCACCGACCACGGTGCGTTTAGAGCCGTAATTGACTGCCATTGTTTTTCTCCTGGGCAAAAATTAGAACAAGCCAAACAGCTTGGCCGCAAAGACCAGCGTCAAAGCCACAGAGGGAATCAGCACCGCCAGCGCCGTTTTGCGCCCCATGTCTTTCGACAATTGGTGGCTCACATCGATGTAGATGTGACGAATGCCAGCAAACAAATGGTGGGTAAAAGCCCAAAACAGCGCCAGCACCACGAGCTTGAGAATAGGGAAACCCGCGACAGGCGCCCAAACCAGCGCGGCTTGGAATTGGCCGAAACTGATTTGCGAAGTCACCGAATGTTCAAACAGCCAAATAATCAGCGGCAGTAGCACAAACATCAGCAAACCGCTGACGCGGTGCAAGATGGAAACAAAACCCGCCAGAGGCAGGCGGTAGGTGCGCACATCTTTGAAAACATTGATGTTGCGAAACTCTGGCTTCGCCTTGCGGCGCGCTTTCAAGTCATCAGACGCTTGGGCCATGGAAATAATTCCCTTATCCAAAAAGTTGTTGTAGGGGTGTGTTGCTCTTGTTTTGTCGCCCATAGAGTCCCAGCTTGTGACCAGGGCCCCTGCGGCAAGCCCACGATTTTACGCCAAGCCGCATAGGGTG
>JAMIFN010000068.1:0-4394 GCA_035906235.1 Allobrachymonas sp.
GTGGCTGATTCCGCGTTTAGAGTCATTCCAGCAGGCGCACCCGGACATTGATATCCGCATCGATGCCAGCGACACCGTCCTGGACTTGGAAACCTCCGATTTGGACATGGTGCTGCGCTACGCACCGCCCACCCATGTGGATGCCCACGCCCAGCGCCTATTTGGCGAACAGCTAACGCCTGTGGCCAGCCCATGGCTACTCAAAAGCGGTCCATCCATCCAAAGACCGCAAGACCTTGCGCCCTACACTTTGATAGAAACCGCTTACGCCCACCGCAGCCAGCACATGGCGTGGCTCACTTGGGCGCGCTGGCTGGCGGCGCAAAACCTCCCCCACTTTGAACCCAAGCGCAGGCTGTATTTCAATTACGCCCACCAAATCGCCCAAGCCGCACTGACTGGACAAGGCATCGCCTTGGCGCGGATGCCATTGGTCGCCGACAGCTTGGCCAACGGCAGTTTGGTGGAAATTTTGCCGGAAACCCGCATCGAGTCCCCACTGGCCTACTGGCTCATCGTCGCCCCACGCAGCGAACAACGACCCGAGGTGCAAGCCTTTTGCCAGTGGTTGCACCAGCAAGTGCAAATGACTCGGGAGGCGTTAGGAGCTAAGCGCCCACCCGATTCATGACATGGGCTACAAAAGCGCGCTAGGCGTTTCGCCCCGCTCGTAGACCACATGGGCGCGGCCAACGATCAGGGGGTCTAGTTTGCAGATGCTCTCTACATTTTTGTTGGTGTAGGGCAGCTTGTGCAGCACATAGCGCATGGCGTTCAAGCGGGCGCGCTTTTTGCAGATGCTTTTCACCACAGTCCAAGGCGAATCGGCTGTATCGGTTTCAAAGAACATGGCTTCTTTGGCGCGGGTGTAGTCTTCCCACTTGTCCAGCGAGGCCAAATCAACGGGACTGAGCTTCCATTGCTTGAGTGGGTGGTTTTCACGCTCCTTGAAGCGGCGGCGCTGCTCTTCGCGGCTCACGCTGAACCAAAATTTGATGAGGTGTACACCGCTGCGCACCAAGTGCCGCTCAAACTCAGGGGTTTGGCGCATGAACTCGGCGTATTCCTCGTTCGAGCAAAAGCCCATGACGCGCTCCACGCCCGCCCGGTTGTACCAGCTGCGATCCATCAGAACGATTTCGCCCGATGTGGGCAAATGCTGCACATAGCGCTGAAAGTACCACTGGCCTTTTTCTTGATCGGTGGGTTTTTCCAAGGCCACCACGCGCGCACCGCGTGGATTCAAATGCTCCATAAAGCGTTTGATGGCACCGCCCTTGCCAGCCGCATCGCGACCTTCAAACAAAATCACCACGCGCTGGCCGGTTTCTTTGACCCACGCTTGGAGCTTGAGCAATTCCACTTGCAATTCGAACTTGGCGGCCTCGTAGCTGGAGCGGCGCATCAAATTTTTGTAGGGGTAGCCGCCATCGCGCCAATCGGGTGCGAGTTCTTCGTCGGGATTGATTTTTTTCTTCTCGCCACCTTTGACATCGGCCAGCAAGGCTTGGCGCAGTGCCTTGGCATCGTCGGGGGCGGCACCTTCCAAAATCGCACGCAAACCTTTGGCGCGCTCTTCGACACTGCCTTTTCCCTTGGGATCCAAGAGGCGCTGGGCAGCCGCCAAGGCAGTGGCTTGCGCGCCATCGGTGGCTTCGTTGGCAACGAAAGCCGCTACGGTCGCAGGTGTCGCAGTGGGCGCAATATCGCCCAGCGCGGCGGCGCGAACCGCAGTAGACGTGGCTTTGCGCGCCGGTGCGCGCTTTTTAACGGCTTTGGCAGCAGGCGCAGCAACTTCAGCGGATGCGTTGACCACGGCTTTCAATTCCACAGGCTTGCTGGTTGAGGCGGGCGATGTTGGCATGGACTTCCTTTACAAAATTGTGTGACACCCTGATGACAGATCCTTGCCACGCGGGTAAACCTTGCATGGTATGCCTATAAAAATCAAACATTATTGATGCATATCAAAATAAAACGAACATTTCTCTACACTGGCCAAACCACGCCGTGGTTGTTCAAAATCGCGTCCAGTGGCACATCGTGCGCTTCAGGCTCAAAGTCCTCAATAAATCCCCCGCCAAAGCCCAAACCGACTGTGACGGGCTTGGGGCTTAGGGCAGACATCATGCGGTCATAAAAACCGCCACCATAGCCCAAGCGATAGCCGCCTGGCCCATACCCTACGCAGGGGGCAAATAGCAGGGTGGGGACGACCACTTCGGTGTCCTTGGGCTTGGGGATGCCGTAGGCATCTTCTTCCATGGGACAACCGGGGTACCATGCGTGAAACGTCATGGTCTTGTTCTCTTTATTCACCACGGGCAAGCCGATGCGCCTTGGCTGGGGCTGATCCAACAACTCGCCATCTTCCTTCCAGCGGTGCAGTGCGGGCAGTGGGTCAAATTCGCCTTTAATCGGCCAGTAAGCACCAATCACCACATCGGTGCGCCCCACCAGCCAAATGCGCATGATTTGCTGCAAAGCGGCCGATTGTTGCTGCCGATCCGGCAACTTCAAGCGCTGCTCCAAAAGCAGTTGGCGCAGGGCTTTTTTAGCCGCCGCCGTTGATTCCTTCGAATTGACCATAATCACTCCATGCAATTTTCAGCCATTCTGACATCCTTAGCGCTGTGCGGCACGCTTGTGCTGGCCACTTCTACCCCAACTTGCGCGCAAAGCCGCGAACCCACGGCTGCCGATGCCACTCTTTTAGAGATGGTGCAGGCCTTCAAGCAGCGCGAGGGAAAGCGTCTCAGCGCGTTGCTGCCCCAAGCACGCGGCCACCTGCTGGAGCCGTGGGCGGCGTATTGGGAACTCTCCGCACGGCTCGACAACGCCAGCACCAACGAAATTCAGGACTTTCTCAACCGCTACAAGGGCAGCTACCAAGAAGACCGCTTACGCAACGAATGGCTGCTACTGCTGGGGCGCAAGCGCGACTGGCAAGCCTTCAACCGCGAATACCCCCTATTTCGCATGAACGACGACAAGTCGGTGCGCTGCTACGCGCTGCTGGCCGAGCACTTAAGCAATGGCACGGACACCACTGCCCAAGTCAAAGCGCTGTGGCTCGCCCAAAAAGAAATGGAAGACGGCTGTGCCAGCGCCGCCGAGCAGTTGATCAAAGACCACACCAGCTCCAAGGCAATGGTCTGGCAACGGGCGCGCTTGGGCATGGAGAACGACCGCCTGCGCATCGTGGCACAAGCCGTGGCGCTGTTAAGCCCCGGCTCGGTCAACACCGCTATGGGCATTTACAACAACCCGGCCAAATACCTGAACGACAAACTTACCGCCATCCAGCCCAAAACGCGCGAACTGGTGTCGCTGGCACTGATCCGCCTCGCGTGGCAAAACCCTGCCGAGGCCGCCACAGAAATCGACAAACTGCGCTGGCGTGCCCAGCTCACCGCCGAAGAACGCAACTGGATTTGGGGTGTTATAGGCAAGCGCGCCGCGCAAAAACTGGACAACCGTGCGCCCGACTACTTTGCCAAAGGCCAGGCCAAAGACATGCACGACGACCACCTCGCTTGGCAAGCCCGCGCCGCTTTGCGAGCGGTTAATTGGCCGCAAGTTGCCAGCGCGATTGATGCCATGGGCGATGCCCAACGCAGCGACCCCACTTGGGTGTACTGGCGCGCCCGTGCGGCATTGCAAATGACCACAGAGGGCGCACGCGGCCAAGCCCAACAGCTGCTAGAGAGCATTGCCAGCCCCCGAGGCTTTTACGAGCAGCTGGCGCTGGAGGAGCTAGGCCAACGCATCACCACGCCCGCCAAACCCGCCCCCTTAACGCAGGCTGAAAAAGAGGCCGCCAGCCAAAACCCCGGCTTGCAACGCGCCCTCTACGCCATCCGCATTGGTATGCGCCCGGAAGGCGTGCGCGAATGGAACTACAGCACCAATTTGCATGTGCGCGGCGGCATGGACGATAGAGGCTTGCTCGCCGCAGCCGATCTGGCCTGCCAGCACGAGGTGTGGGATCGCTGCATCAACACCAGCGAACGCACCCGCACGGTGATCGATTCCGAGCAGCGCTTCCCCATGCCCTTTAAGACGGCGGTGGTCGCCCGCGCACAGCAAATCGGCTTAGACCCGGCTTTTGTCTATGGCTTGATTCGGCAGGAGAGCCGCTTCATCATGGATGCCAGATCCACGGTGGGTGCCTCCGGCCTCTTTTGGCCTGGAGCCCTCGTCATTGCTGCGTGAGGCGCTATCATTTTCGATAACGCTCTCCTCCATCTCGACGGCGATGGCGCGCCCGTTGGCCAGGCGCAGGGCGGCCTCGAAACTCTCGGCCAGGCGCTGTTGCAGGTCGGCGCGCACCTTGACCCGGTCGATCACCACATCGATGTCGTGCTTTTCGGTTTTCTTCAACGTGGGCAGGT
>JAMIFN010000069.1:0-2593 GCA_035906235.1 Allobrachymonas sp.
CACCAAGGCGGCTGCAATAGCGAACAAGGCAGAGCAGCGCCACGCTGGGTGGCGTAATTTGCGCATCAGTGTCACACCGCGACAGCCGACCACAGCTCTTCATCCAAGGGCCGCCAAGCTTGGCCGTCTTGCACATGCAGTCTGCTGCTCCAACCTTCGGCCAAGCTGGGCTGCACATAGCTGGCAAAGCGGGCGTTGTGCCCTAGGTGCTGGGTTAGGTGAGTTTGCAGGGCGGTGAAGTAGGCCATGGGCAAGCCATATTGCGCGATAAAGACCGAGTAACCCATAGCGCCAAAGTTGCAGCTGGGGCTGCCCCACGCCCAAACGGTGGCGCTTTTGGCAAAGGGTTTGCCGCTGGCGGCTTTTTTAGCCAGCCAAGCTGCTGTAAAGCTGCCTAGCAAGGTTTCCCACGCGCCGTCGGCGTAGCAGCCTGTGATGGCGTCGCTGTTGATTTCGATGCTGGGGGCGGGGCTGGCGGTTTTGAGGATGAGGGAAGGGGTTTTCAGCGTTGCGGGCATGGCGGCTCTTTCGAAGAATGGGAGCCTGAAGTATGGGCGCAGGAGGCGACGAGATGCGTCGCTTTAAAAGCGCGGGCGGTATGTGTTAAACGGGTTTTTAGTCCGACTACAAGGCCTTATTTGCCTTGCTGCGCCCCTGTGTTTGTGCTGGCATCCGCAATCGGCATTTTCTCCACCGCACCCACTGCATCGCCAAAGCCGCGCAGCCACCAGTCCAGCATGGCGCTATCGACCACGGTGGCGCTGATGCGCAGGCGTTCGCTGCCGTCCGCGTCCAAATAGGCTTGTACTTTTTGGTCTTTGGCCAGCGGGGTTTCGGTTAAATGCCCGCCCGCTGTGCGGCTGATATCAAAGCGCAGTTGTATGCGTTTGCCATTGCCAAAACCAAAGCGGCCATCGGCATCGTATTGCTGCAAATTGAATTCGGGCGGGCGCTCAAACGACAGGGTAGATGCCGTGGCGCTATGCATGCGGTGCAAGGCCAAGCTGCGTTCGTTGTCAAAGCCTTCAAAACGGCAGACCAAATACAGGCGCGGGCCTTGCTGCGCCAGCCCCAGGGGCATGACTTTGCGCTGGCTGCGGCTGCCGTTGGCGTTGCTGTAGTCTACTTCTAGCCATTGGTTGGCGTACAGGGCTTGGCTGACGGCTTCAAATATGCCGCTGTTGATATGGGGCGGCAATAGGGGCTGGCTGGTGGCCACCATGCGCACTTTGCTGGGCCATTGGCGCGCGAGTTGGGCGCTTTGCGCTTTGGGTCTATCCTCAGCATCGCACAGGTTTTTGCTCGCTTGTGTAAAAAATGGCTCTAGCGATTGCATCAGCTGCGTAGGCAGCAGATGGCGCAAATAGTCGCCTGCCAGTTGCAGCATCAGCGATTCGGCTGGGGTTAAATCGGGCACAGCCAGCGCCTTGGCTTGCTCCTTCCAGCAATAGCCATAGGGTTTGCTGCGGTCGTCGCGCTCAATCTCAAAATGCTGGCTGAGCATGTCCAGCTGGCGCTGCACGGTGCGCAAATCGCGCTGTATGCCTGCGCTTTGCAACTGTTCGTGCATGGCCTTGGCCGTGATTTTGTTTTGCCGCTGGCGCGGAATGCGGCGCAGCATATGCAGGGTCAAAGTCAGGGTTTCGAGGTTGTCTGGGCGTTTGGACATAGGCATTACGCAGCGGGTGCTGCATTCAAAAAAGTGAGCTGCTCAGGCAGTTTTGGCGGCCTAAAAGCTCTAAAACATCCTTAAAAATAGGCTGGGTTTTAGGCTCTGGCCAAATCCAAGTTTTTGGTCTCAGGCGCGGTGGTCAGCGCCCACAGCGTCAGCAGGCCGTTGGCGGCCAGATACCAGCCCACGCCCGCTAAGCCCCAGGCGCTGTTGATTTCAATGGCCACGATGGTCGGAATAGACGCGCCGACGATAGAGGCTAAGTTATACGCCAGCGACGCGCCTGAATAACGCACTTCGGTGGGAAAAAGCTCAGGCAAATACGCAGCCATGGGGCCAAAGGTGCAGCCCATCAGCACCATGCCGATCAAGATAAACACCAGCACCGCCTGTGCATCGCCTGCGGCTAACAATGCGGGCATGGCCAAGCCAAAAATCATGATGGCCACGGTTACCAGCAGCAGCCAGCGCCGCCGCCCCATGCTGTCGGCCAGCTTGCCCGCCACGCTGATAAACACGCCAAACACCACCGCGCCTATCAGCAATATGCCTGTGAAGGTATTGGCGGGTATGCCCAGCCCTAGCGGGTGCCCAGCGGCGCTGAGCACGGCTGGGCTTTTGGAATACACCTGCACAAAAGCCGTCATCAAATAAAAAATCACATAGGTGGTGGACATGATGAAAATCCCCTGCACCACGCGCCGCCCGTGCTGGGCAAACAGGGTGGAAACGGGGGCGGCCACTTTTTTGCCCTCGGCCTCGGCTTGCTCAAACACCGCGCTCTCATGCAGGCTCAAACGCACATACAAACCCACGCCCACCAACACCACAGAAAGCAAAAAGGGAATGCGCCAAGCCCATGCCACCAGCGCCTCAGCACCGAAGTAATGGCTAACCAGCCAGAACACACCATTGGCGGCA
>JAMIFN010000070.1:0-40851 GCA_035906235.1 Allobrachymonas sp.
CGCAGAGCCGCTGAAGTTTGATATGAGTGATTTGTCCTTGGATTTGGGTGCTCCGGATATGGCAGCCAGTGCAGATGCTCAGGATCCTTGGAGGACGAAGTTGGATCTGGCGCACGAATTCGCCGGTTTGGGCGATAACGATGGTGCCCGTGCTTATGCCGAAGATGTAGCGGCCAATGCCCCTGACGATGTGGCGCAGCAAGCGCGCATCTTCATCGCGTCTTTGGTGTAATCGCCAGAGGTGAATGACGCCCCTGCATGGCAACGCATAGCTCTGGGCCTGAGCTACCGTGGTGAAAACTACCACGGTTGGCAAAGCCAGCTAGACGGCCTAACGGTGCAAGACAAGCTAGAAAGCGCCCTCGGGCGCTTTTCTGCGCTTGAAGGTGGCGCACGCGTGCCCGTGCACTGCGCGGGGCGCACCGATACCGGCGTACACGCCTTGCAGCAGGTCGTGCATTTCGATACGCCCCTGCAGCGCGATATGGCTTCATGGGTGCGTGGGGTCAATCGCTATCTGCCCAGCGATATAGCCGTGCGCTGGGCGCAGGCCATGCCTAGCCATTTTCATTGCCGTTCGGCGGCGCTGAGCCGTCGCTATGTGTATTTGCTGCTCGATTCACCCGTGCGCCCGTCGCTGGGCGCAGATCGGGTTGGTTGGTCGCATCGCCCTTTAGACGCAGCGGCCATGCAGCAGGCGGCAGATCTGCTGCTGGGCGAACACGATTTCACCAGTTTTCGCGCAGCGGCTTGCCAGGCGCTTAGCCCCGTTAAAAACCTGCAGCGCTTGCACATCAGCCGCCAAGGCAGTTTGGTTTTGTGCGAGTTTGAAGCCAGCGCTTTTTTGCACCATATGGTGCGCAACATCATGGGCTGCTTGGTGGCGGTGGGTCAGGGCAAATACCCGCCGCAGTGGCTGGCAGAGGTTTTGGCCGCGCGTTCGCGCAAGGCGGCAGCGCCTACTTTTTCAGCCGCAGGTTTGTATTTTTTAGGCGGGCGTTATGCGCCTGAATGGGGGCTGCCCGATTTGAATCTAGACCAGGCCTTGCCTGCTGTGCTCTTGAGCTAACTTGAACCTTGATTTTCAAGGTGTTTTTGGCCTTTTAGGCCGTAAAACCTGCCTGAGCAGCTCTCGTTTTTGATGCAAGGAAAATTCTGAGATGGCGGGTCAAGCCCGCCATGACGCGAAGGCTCGTCATTCTGGCGAAAGCCAGAATCTCGGTATTCGTCATGCCAGCGGAAGCTGGCATCCACCCCGCTGATGCCTAGGTTTTTCAGTTTGACCTTGGGTGTTCGACTGATGGATTCCCGCCCCTGCCTTCGCAGGGGCAGGCTCTTCGCGGGAATGACGAGGTAGTGGGGTGTGCTTGCTTGGGCTTCGTCATTCCCGTGCAAACGGGAATCCATTCATTTTTAAGTACCAAATCTGCGTTTTATGCCGCAAAACCTGCCTGAGTAGCTTCTTTTTTAATAGTGTTTTATGGGGCTAAAAGCTGCCTTAAAACGCCTTGTATGCGCTCGGCAGACGGTTGCAGCAGGCTTTCATGGAGTTGGCTGAAACGCTGGGCGATGTCAGCTTGCAAGGCGGGGCTTTGCAATTGTTCGAGCGCGGCATCGGCCAAGGCGCGGGGCGTCAGGGCGTCTTGCAGCAATTCAGGCACGACAAAATCTTGGCACAAGATATTGGGCAGCCCCACCCAGGGCTGCAGGCGTTTGCGCCTGATGATTTGCCAATTGAGCCAATTCATGCGGTAGGCAATGACATGGGGGCGTTTGAAAAGGGCGGCTTCCAGTGTGGCGGTGCCGCTGGCCACCAGCGCGGTGTCGCAAGCAGCCAGCGCTTCGTGCGAGCGCCCTGCGATCAGCGTCAGCGCCTCGCCTAAACCTGCCTTGGCAGCTAAAGCTGAAACCAGTGGCAGCTGCGCAGGCACGCAGGGGCAGACAAAGTGCAGTGCCGGCATGGCTAGGCGCATCAGCTTGGCAGCGGCAAAAAAATCATCTGTAAGGTGCGTGATTTCGCTTTTACGGCTGCCAGGCAGCAATGCCACGATGGGGGCATCTGCTGGCAAATTCAGGGCAGCGCGCGCGGCGCTGCGATCGGGCTGCAGCGGAATATGCGCAGCAAAGGGGTGGCCGACAAAGGTGGCGGGGATGCCAGCTTGCTCGTACAAGGCGGGTTCAAAGGGGAAAAGGCAGAGCACATGGTCGGCAGCGGCGCGGATTTTTGCTATGCGCTCTGGCCGCCAAGCCCAGATGGAGGGGCTGACAAAGTGCACGGTTGTGATGCCCTGGGCTTTGAGCTGGGTTTCTAGACCCAGGTTGAAGTCGGGCGCGTCTATGCCAATAAACACATCGGGGCGGTGCGCGGGCTGCAGCAGTTTTTCGGCAAAGGTTTTGCGCAAAGCCATGATGCGGCGGTAATTGCGCAGGGCATCGACATAGCCAAACACGGCCAAATCTTCATACGGCCACCAGGCCTCAAAGCCCGTAGCCGCCATTTTTGCGCCGCCTATGCCGTAGCTGCGCAGATCGGGCCAATCTTGCTGCGCCGCTTGCAAAAACAACTGCCCGAGAAAATCGCCCGAGGCCTCGCCCGCAGCCAAGGCGAGCTTGATGCCCTGGGTGTTTAAGCTTGCAGCCATGTGCGGATAGAGGCTTCGATGCCTGCGGCATCCAAGCCCTGCAGCGCCATCAGCTTGGCGGGGTCGCCTTGCTCAATAAAGACATCGGGCAGGCCGAGATTGAGCACAGGTTTGGGCAGGCGTAGCTCTTGCAGGGCTTCGAGCACGGCAGAGCCTGCGCCACCCATGCGGCAGCTGTCTTCTAGCGTGACCAGCTGCGCGTGGCTGCTGGCGATTTGTGCCAGCAATGCGGTATCCAGCGGTTTGGCCCAGCGCATATTCACCACGGTGGCATCCAATTTCTCCGCCACTTCGAGTGCGGGGTAGAGCAGGGGGCCAAAGGCGAGAATGGCCAGCCCCGATTGCCCCTGGCGGCGAATTTCGCCTTTGCCAAAGGGCAGGGTGCTTAAATCTTCGCCCGCAGCTTTGCCTATGCCCGCGCCGCGCGGGTAGCGCACGGCGGCAATATGGTCTTGCGCAAAAGCGGTGCTGAGCATTTGCCGACATTCGGCTTCATCGGCCGGGCAGGCGATTGAGGTATTGGGGATGCAGCGCAAAAAGGCGATGTCGTAAGCGCCAGCGTGCGTGGCACCATCAGCCCCCACTAAACCTGCGCGGTCTAGCGCCAGCACCATGGGCAGCTTTTGAATGGCCGCGTCGTGGATGACTTGGTCGTAGGCGCGCTGCAAAAAGGTGGAATAAATCGCCACCACGGGTTTGAGGCCTTCGCAGGCCAGGCCGGCGGCAAAGGTCAGGGCGTGTTGCTCGGCAATGCCGACATCGTAGTAACGATCGGGAAAACGCTTTTCAAACTCGACCAGCCCCGATCCTTCGCGCATGGCGGGGGTGATGCCGACCAGCTTGCCATCTTGCGCGGCCATATCGCAAATCCAGTTACCAAAGATTTGCGTGTAAGTGGGCTTGGCAGGGGCGCTGGATTTGATGATGCCGACTTTGGGGTCGAATTTGCCCGGCCCGTGGTAGCTAACGGGGTCTTGCTCGGCTAATTCATAGCCTTGGCCTTTTTTGGTGACGATGTGCAAAAACTGTGGCCCCGCGCCCGATTCGAGCAGGGTTTTGAGGTTTTCGAGCTGTGGCAACAGGGCGTCTAAATCGTGGCCGTCGATAGGACCGGTGTAGTTAAAACCAAATTTTTCAAACAAAGTGGCAGGCACGACCATGCCCTTGGCTTGTTCTTCAAAACGCTTGGCTAAGGCAAACAGGGGCGGCGCTTTTTTCAGCATGTTTTTGCCGGCATTGCGCGCCTTGGCGTAAAAACGCCCGCTCATCAAATGCGCCAAATAGTGGTTCAGCGCGCCCACGGGGGGGCTGATGCTCATGTCGTTGTCGTTCAAGATGACCAAAAGCGGCAGGCCAGCCTCGACGCCGCCATTGTTTAGCGCCTCAAACGCCATACCCGCCGTCATGGCGCCGTCGCCAATGATGGCGATGCTGTGGCGTTTTTCGCCCAAGGTGCGCGCGCCCACAGCCATGCCTAAAGCTGCAGAGATGGAGGTGGAAGAATGGCCTACGCCAAAGGTGTCGTATGCGCTTTCAGCGCGGCGCGGAAAGCCCGAGATGCCGTCCAACTGGCGCAGCGTCGGCATGCGCTCGCGCCGCCCCGTCAAAATTTTGTGCGGGTAAGTTTGGTGCCCCACATCCCATACCAGGCGATCTTGCGGCGTGTTGAACACATAGTGCAGGGCAATGGTGAGTTCCACCGTGCCCAGATTGGAGGAGAGGTGACCGCCCGTTTGCGCCACCGATTGCAGCACGAAATCGCGCAGCTCGGTCGCTAGTTGGGGGAGCTGCTCTTTGCGCAGTTGGCGCAAATCGGCAGGGGTGTTGATGGTGGGGAGAAGGTCGCTCATGTCGGCGGCAATTGTAGGGGCTGGGTGAGACTGGGGCAGGCTGGGTTTAGTGCCCACGGCGCACCACGCCATCGAGCAAGGCCGCCAGATGGCTGCCGCCCAGATTGGCCGCTTGCAAAGCCTGGCTGGCCTGGGCGTGCAGCTGCTCGGCATAGGCGCGGGCGGCATCTAGCCCCAGCAGCGCTACATAAGTGGGTTTGTCGTTGTCGGCGTCTTTGCCGGCGGTTTTGCCCAAGGTGCCGCTGTCGGCCGTGCAATCGAGCACATCGTCCACCACCTGAAACGCTAAACCCAAATGGCGGGCGTAGCTTTGCAATTGTGTTTGTGTTTCGGTTGCAACGCCCTCGGCGCAGGCTGCGCCCATCATCACGGCGGCTTCCAGCAGGGCGCCTGTTTTTAGGCGGTGCATATTTTCGAGTTCGGCCTGCGTGAGTGCTTTGCCGACGCTGAGCAAATCGATGGCTTGGCCACCGCACATGCCTGTTTGCCCAGATGCTTTTGCCAGCAGGCGGCAGAGCGCAGCTTGCAGGGCGGGTGGCACCTCGTCTGCATTGGGGGTAAGCACTTCAAAGGCGCGCGCTTGCAAGGTGTCGCCCGCTAGCAGGGCAATGGCCTCGTTCCAGGCGATATGCACGGTGGGCTTGCCACGGCGCAGGCTGTCGTTGTCCATGCAGGGCATGTCGTCGTGCACCAGCGAGTAGGCGTGAATCATTTCTAGCGCGCAAGCCGCACGCAGGGCCGCTTGGCGCTGGCCGCTCAAAGCCTCGGCCGTGGCTAGGCAGAGCAGGGCGCGGATGCGTTTGCCCCCGCCCAAGGTGGCGTAGCGCATGGCCTCACCCAAGGTGGCAGAGGCATCTAGGGTCAAAAAGCCATCAAGCGCGGCTTCAATTTGCGCCAGCGCGGTTTGTTGCCAGTCTGAAAATGCAGTCATGGGTGCTTAAAAATGGATGTCGTCATCAAGATCGTCAAAACCGCCAGCGGCCAGCTGAGATGCAGACGGGGTGGCGGGCGCTTTGCCGCTGCTGTCGATGAGCTGGATTTGCTGCTCTAGGGCGCTCAATTTGCTGCGGCAATGTGCCAGCAGTTCTTGGCAGCGCTGATAGGCCGCGAGCAAAGCATCCAGCGGAATGCTTTGCGCCTCAATCTGCCCCAGCAGCTCTTGGAGCTCGCTTTGGGCTTGCTCATAGCTGAGGGTGTTGATGTCTTTGTTTTTTTTGGTCATTTTGCTGTTTTAAGCCGTAAAACCTGCCTGAGAAGCTATTTAAATGATAGTGTCAATTACCCTGCCAAGCGCCCTGCCAAACGAACTTGGTGGCGGGCAATTTGCGCCTGCACTTGGGCGGGGGCTGTGCCGCCTAAGGTGTTGCGCGCGTTCAGGCTGCCTTCCAAGCTGAGCGGCTCGGCCACATCAGCAGCGATGCGGGCATCAAAAGCCTGTAGCTCGGCAAGGCTCAGTTCGCTTAAATCCACCCCTTTGTTCAAGGCAGTTTTAACCGCGTGCGCCACTACCTCGTGCGCGTCGCGGAAGGGCAGGCCTTTTTTCACCAAATAGTCGGCCAAATCGGTGGCGGTGGCATAGCCTTTGAAGGCGGCGGCGCGCATATTGGCGGCGTTTACCGTGATGCCGCCGGTTTTTTGGCCGCTGCCATCAGCTTGCCCACCTATCATTTCAGCAAAAATGCGCAGGGTGTCTTTCAGGGTATCGACGGTGTCAAACAGCGGCTCTTTGTCTTCTTGGTTGTCTTTGTTATAGGCCAGGGGTTGGCCTTTCATCAGCGTAATCAAGCCCATCAAATGCCCGACCACCCGCCCAGTTTTGCCGCGCGCCAGCTCGGGCACATCGGGGTTTTTCTTCTGCGGCATGATGGAGCTGCCCGTGGTGAAGCGGTCAGCGATGCGGATAAAGGCAAAGTTCTGACTCATCCACACAATCAGCTCTTCCGACAGGCGGCTGATGTGCACCATGATCAGGCTGGCGGCGGCGGTGAATTCAATCGCGAAATCGCGGTCGCTGACGGCATCTAAACTGTTTTGGCAAACACCTTCCATACCCAAAGTACTCGCCACCAGCTCGCGGTCGAGCGGATAGGTGGTGCCGGCCAGCGCTGCGCTGCCCAGCGGCAGGCGGTTGACGCGGCGGCGCACATCGCCTAGGCGCTCTTCGTCGCGGGCAAACATTTCTACATAGGCCAGCAGGTGGTGACCAAAGCTGACGGGCTGCGCCACTTGCAAATGGGTAAAGCCGGGCATGATGGTTTGCGTGTGTGCGCTGGCTACTTGCACAAGGGCGGCTTGCAGCTCGCGCAGCAGGCCGCTGATGGCATCGATTTCGCCGCGCAGCCACAGGCGGATGTCGGTGGCGACTTGGTCATTGCGGCTGCGGCCGGTGTGCAGGCGTTTGCCGGCATCGCCCACCAAAGCGGTCAGGCGCGCCTCGATGTTCAGATGCACATCCTCTAAATCCAGCTTCCATTCAAAGCTGCCATTGGCGATTTCGCCTTGGATTTGCGCCAAGCCGCGCTGGATATCGGCCAAGTCTTGCGCGGCAATGATGCCTTGCGTCGCCAACATGCCGGCGTGCGCCAGCGAGCCTTGGATGTCGGCCGCAGCCAAGCGTTTGTCAAAAAATACGCTGGCGGTATAGCGCTTGACCAGCTCGCTCATGGGTTCGGCAAACAGGGCAGACCAGGCTTGGGCTTTGGTGTCGAGTTGGTTGGATGAAGGCTGAGGCTGGGTCATGGACAGAATCTGGGTTTGAAGTGGCTACGCAGCTGCGTGGCAGGCCGCCCTGCGGGGATTTTTGCGGCACACTTGGCGTTTATGAATAAAGCGCAAATTCTAAACCCGCACTCCGTCTTGGCGCAGGCCCTGGAGCCAGCACCTCGTCCTGAGCGCATCTTTGATACCTGCAAAGTGGGCATTGTGCTGCGCGCGGTCTTGGGGCTGGAGGCTGTTGCCGGTTCGCTGATGCTTTTTGGTGCGCAAGATTTTTGGTCTTGGTTTTTTGATGTCTCCAGCCTGACGGTGGGCATGATGCCTGCCGCTTTATTGTGGCTGCTGACGGTGTGTGCCATGAAAAACCGCCTAGAACACGCCAGCCGTTTCAAACAATTGCTGTTTTTGTTGGTGATGGGCGGGCTGTGCGGTTTTTATGCGGGGGTGATTTGGGGCGTGCTGCAGGGTTTGCAGGCGCTGCAGCTGCTCGCTTGCGTGCTCTTGGGTATGCAAGCGGCGCTAGGCATGATGGTGTATTTGATTTGGCGCGCAGCGGCCAAGCAGCCCGCAGCGACCAGCGCCCAATTGGTTGAATTGCAGGCGCGCATTCGCCCGCATTTTTTGTTTAACACCTTGAACAGCGCCATTGCGCTGATTCGGAGCGAGCCGCGCAAGGCCGAGCGCGTGCTGGAGGATTTAAGTGAATTGTTTCGCGCGGCCTTGGCCGAGCGCGATGCCACGGTGACTTTGGGGCAAGAAATTGCCTTAGCACAGCATTATTTAGCCATAGAACAAGTGCGTTTTGGCCAGCGCCTGCGCGTGCATTGGCAGCTAGACCCTAGCCTAGAGCAAGTGCCGCTGCCCTTATTGATTTTGCAGCCCTTGGTGGAAAACGCCGTCAAACACGGGGTAGAGCCGAGTAGCGCTGGCGCCGACATCACCGTACTGACGCAAAGGCGCGGGCAAAAAGTGCATATCCGCGTGAGCAACACCCTGCCAGAGGAGGCCAGCAAAAAAGGGCACGGCATGGCGCTGCGCAATGTGCGTGACCGTTTATTGCTGTTGCACGATGTTGAGTGCGACTTTCGGGCGGGCATTAAAAGCGGGCAATACCAGGTGCGCATTGAAGTGCCCTTGCACCAGTTTTAAGGAAGCGTTGCAAAACCTTTTTTGGATGCCAGCGCCGAAAGGGGGCGTTGCAGCGCTTCCCTAAGGCCGCCATTTCAGGCAGAGTTGCGGCTATACCCTAAAAAATACTAGGGTTTTTACGAATCTGTGCGATAATCAGCGGCTCTTGCGCAAATGCCTACTTCTGGAGATGAGGGCGGTGCACAAGATATTCTCATCACCCTCACGCTAGTTTGCCCCTTGCGCTGCGCGCTTGACGCGTTTCGTTTTTTGAGCGTCAGATTTTCTGACCTTTGATTTGCAAACTGTAATCGCTGCTTTTGCGCGCCATTTTTTCTTGGCGCGTGTTGTGCGCTTCTTGGTTTGAAGGTGATTTTTTCAACCTTCTAAATAAGGCCAAAAGCGCACCCTTCTATTCGTACAGAAGGGCGGGTGCGTGCGCATTCATGATGCAAACAGAAAACGACAACCCTACTATTACGCCCGTTCTCGACCAAGATCAGAGCGAAAATCTGCACCTAAACCCTGACGCTAGCTCTGAAACCGAGCAAGCACAAGCTGAACCTGCCACGACTGTGGAGCAAGTGGCCAGCGCCCTCAAGCAAGCCGCCGTGCCACGCGCTGCTGCTAACGAGCAAGCCGCAGCTGCCGCTTTTGCATCTTTGGATGACCATCCTTTCACCAAATTGGGCCTGATGCCCGAGCTGGTGCACGCCGTGGCCGATTTGGGCTATACCCAGCCCACCGCCGTGCAGGCCGAAGTTATTCCTAAGGCTTTGATGGACGATGCGCATCACGATTTGATGGTCAGCAGCCAAACGGGTAGCGGCAAAACTGCAGCCTTCTTGTTGCCCATCTTGCATGACCTAGAAAATCTGCGCCGCGAAAAAGACCGCGAAGAAAGCCAAGCTTGGTCGCAAAAGTTGAAAGAGGCAGAAGCCGCAGGCGAGCCGCAACCCAAAAAACCGCGCCGCCACAACCCAACCGATCGTCGCCATTTCAAAGCGGCGCAACCCATGGCGCTGATCTTGTGCCCCACGCGCGAATTGGCGCAGCAAGTGGCTAACGATGCCATCGATTTGGTGCAATACATCAAAGGCGTGCGCATTGCCAGCATCATTGGTGGCCTGCCTTACGCCCAGCAAGTGGCGCGTTTGCAAAATGCCTCTTTGGTCGTAGCTACGCCTGGCCGCTTGCTTGACTTGGAGCGCAGCGGGCAAATCAAGCTCGATCAAGTGCAGTATTTGGTGCTGGACGAAGCCGATCGCATGCTCGATTTGGGCTTTGCTGAAGACCTAGAGGCCGTGCACGCCCTGACCGAGAAACGCACGCAAACCCTGATGTTCTCCGCTACTTTTGCGCCGCGGATCCAAAGCTTGGCGGCCAATTTGATGCGCAGCCCTGAGCGTGTGCAAATCGACAGCCCGCAAGAGCGCCATACCAACATCACGCAAACCCTGTACTGGGCTGATCACAGCGCGCATCGCCGCAAACTGCTCGACCATATGCTGCGTGATACGGCGATTAACCAAGCCATCGTCTTTGCTTCGACTCAGGTCGAGTGCGACGGCTTGGCGCAAGACTTGGCCGACGCAGGTTTTTCTGCCGCAGCCTTGCATGGCGCACTCAGTCAAGGTATGCGCAATCGCCGATTGGGGCAGTTGCGCGATGGCCGTATCCAGTTTTTGGTGGCTACCGATGTGGCCGCGCGCGGCATTGATGTCTCGACCATCAGCCATGTCTTTAACTACGGCCTGCCCATGAAAGCCGAGGACTATGTGCACCGCATCGGCCGGACAGGGCGTGCGGGGCGCACGGGCATTGCCATCACCATTGCCGAATTCCGCGATCGCATGCGCATCAAAGACATCGAATTCTTCACCAAACAGGTGCTGAGCACGGGCACTATTCCTGGCCTGGAGCCAAAATCCTCGCCCCCGCCTTCGCGTAAAGGCGCAGGTGGCGCTGGCGGCGGCAAAGGCCGTGGTGGTTTTGGCGGCGGTGGCGGCTTTGGCGGCGGTGGCGGCTTTGGCGGCGGTGGCTTTGGCGGCGGCGGCGGTGGTCGTTTTAATGACCGACCTTCAGGCGGGCGTTTTGGCGACAAGCCTGCAGGTCGCTTTGGTGGCGGCGCTGAGCGCGGCTACGACGAGCGCTCAGGCGGCGGCGATCGCTTTGGTGGTGACCGTTTCAGCGGCTCTGGCGACAGGCCAGCTGGCCGCTTTGCCAGCGACCGTGGCGATGAGCGCTTCTCGTCTAATCGAAGCTTCGGAAATGATAGCTTCTCAGGCAGGTTTGACGGTGAAAAACCGCGAAATGGCCCCTCAAAATTTGGTGGTGGTGGCAAACCTGCAGGCCAAGGCAGCTGGGGCAAATCTGGCGGTGATGCTGGTGGCCGCAGTGCGCCGAGCAATAAAAGCTTTGGCGGTGGTGCAGGTGGTCATGGCAACGGCGGCGGTGTGAACTGGGCTGGTGCCAAACCGAAAAAAAGCGATTTTCGCAAACGCCAAGGCTGATTTTTGAGGGGCAGCTAGTTGCCTTTTCAATCTCGCAACACGCCCGGGCGCTACACTCGGGCGTTTTGTTTTTTTAAGGTCATTGCCGATGAACATGATTGCGCTTGTGGGGCTGCCCGGCTCGGGAAAATCCACCATCAGTCGCCAATTAGGCCGCTTATTGCAGTGCCCAGTGCTAGACACCGATGCTGTGATTGAAGAGTACATAGGCTGCAGCATTGCGTATTATTTTGAGCGCGAGGGCGAGGCTGCCTTTCGGGATTTAGAGAGCAAAACCCTCGCAGAGACGCTGGAGTTGCGGGGGCGCTCTGCGGTGATTGCCACAGGTGGGGGAATTGTGTTACGGGCAGAAAACCGTGCGGTATTGCGCAGCAACGCCTACACCGTTTACCTGCATGCCGAACCTGAACAATTGCTGGCTCGCCTGAAAAACGACCGCAGCCGGCCTTTGTTGCAAAACACGCATCTGCCCGATAAGCTGCGCAGCTTGTATGCGCAGCGCCATAAACTGTATCAAGAAGTCGCGCAATGCCAAGTGGATGCTATCCATTACAGCCCGCAGACCGTTGCTGAGCAAATCTTGGTACGCTACCAAACCACCAAGCAATCGCAATAGCTCACGGACTGCTCTCTCGCGTCTCCACATGGAGATTTTTTTGGGGGGGGCAGGTTAAAAATGGCCGTCGGCCATGCTGCTGCC
The DNA here is from genome assembly GCA_035906235.1 of Allobrachymonas sp. Classification (GTDB taxonomy): domain Bacteria; phylum Pseudomonadota; class Gammaproteobacteria; order Burkholderiales; family Burkholderiaceae_C; genus JAMIFN01. The sequence goes on from JAMIFN010000070.1 coordinate 11,549, forward strand.
GTAGGTCTGCGGCACATACATTTCGGCAGGCACGGGGTGGCGCACATAGTCTTCGTGGTGCACGCGCTCAGGCAGCACAACGCTTTCATGCGGCACATCGGTGTAGTTGAATTGCTCGAGCAAATGGTGAATGCAATTGAGGCGGGCGAGTTTTTTATCATCAGCCTGCACCAGCCACCAAGGCGCGTGCGCCATATGGGTGCGCTCGAGCATTTCTTCTTTGGCACGGGTGTAGGCTTCCCAGCGGCGGCGGCTTTCCAAATCCATGGGGCTGAGTTTCCACTGCTTGAGCGGGTCGTGCATCCGCGCTAAAAATCGGGCCTCCTGCTCGTCATCAGTAATGGAAAACCAATATTTGATAAGGTGGATGCCTGAGCCGATGAGCATGCGCTCAAACTCGGGCACGGTGCGGAAAAACTGTTCGCGCTCGGCCTCGGTGCAAAACCCCATCACGGTTTCGACTCCGGCGCGGTTATACCAACTGCGGTCCAATAAGACGATCTCACCTGCGGCGGGCAGGTGGCTGACATAGCGCTGAAAATACCATTGCGTTTTTTCGCGGTCGGTGGGCGCGGGCAGAGCCACGGTGCGGCAGACGCGCGGGTTCAGGCGCTGGGTGATGCGTTTGATGACACCGCCTTTGCCGGCGGCATCGCGCCCTTCAAAAATGATGACGATTTTTTGCCCTGTGTGCTGCACCCAGTCTTGCAATTTCACCAGCTCGCCTTGCAGACGAAACAGCTCGCGAAAGTATTGCAGGCGCTGCTGGCGCTCGGCGTCGCCAGCACTGCTTTCTAGCAAAACATCAAAACGGGCGAAGGCCTGCGCGTCGCGGCTGTCGTCTATCTCTTGCTCCAGCTCTTCGTCTAGGCTGTCGAGTTGGTCTTGCTCGAGGCGGTGGCGCTGATCCTCGTCAGCGGCTTGTAAAACTTCTTCGTAACTGCGGCTGCTCATAAAAAGGCGGGAAAAAGAAAAACGAGGGAAAGAAAAACGGGAAGTGCGCATCCCCACTTTATCGCAAATGTTTATGACAAACAGGTGACAAATACATGACGACAGGGGCGTCCTGGCCACAGCAAGCCCAACTGGTGCTTGGGGCACAATACGCCGCTTATGTTGCTACAACCTGAAATTGATCCCGTCTTGCTCCACATCTGGGGGCCTTTCGCCATCCGCTGGTATGGCTTGTCCTACCTGGCCGCGTTCGCGCTATTTTGGTTCTTGGGGCGGCAGCGTTTGCGTCAGCAACCCTTTGCGCGCCTAAAAAATGCGCAAGGCGCCTTGCGCTGGAACCGTCAGAGCATCGAAGATCTGCTTTTTTGGGGTGTGGCTGGGGTGATCTTGGGTGGGCGTTTGGGCTACTGCTTGTTTTACAAGCCCGCGTTTTATTTGGCCCACCCCATGCAAATTTTGCAAGCTTGGGATGGTGGCATGAGCTTTCACGGCGGGCTGCTGGGTGTGATTGTGGCTTTGTGGCTGTGGGCGCGCGCGCGCGGCATCGGTTTTTTAGAGGTCATGGACTTTATTGCGCCCTGCGTGCCCACGGGCTTGGCCTGCGGGCGCATAGGCAATTTCATCAATGGCGAGCTGTGGGGCAGGGCGGCCGATTCCAGCCTGCCTTGGGCTATGGTGTTTCGTGACCCTGCCGCAGGCGGCATCGCGCGCCACCCGTCGCAAATTTACCAATTTTTGCTGGAAGGCTTGCTCTTATTTGCCTTACTTTGGATCTTTGCGCGCAAAGAGCGCAAGCCTGGCGAAGTGGGCGCAGCATTTTTGCTCGGCTATGGCCTGATGCGTTTTATTGCTGAGTATTTCCGCGAGCCGGACGCGTATTTAGAGTGGCTGGCGCATAGCACAGGCCTGAGCATGGGGCAGTGGTTGTGCGTACCCATGATGGCCCTGGGTGCTGGCTTATGGGCTTACTTCCATCGCAAAGACCGGCGCTACCCCGCTGCTTGAGGTAATAGGCTGCACCTAGGTGCATGCTATGCTAGCGGGCTGAGTTTGATACACAAATACACACGACTTAAAGGAATCCACGCAATGCGATTGATTTTGCTAGGCGCGCCAGGTGCGGGCAAAGGAACCCAGGCGGCTTTTATCTGCCAAAAATTCGGGATTCCACAAATTTCTACGGGCGATATGCTGCGCGCGGCTGTCAAAGCGGGCACGCCCTTGGGGCTGCAGGCTAAATCGGTGATGGATGCGGGGGGCTTGGTTAGCGATGACCTCATCATCAATTTGGTGAAAGAGCGCATTGCTCAAGCCGATTGCGCAGCGGGTTTTTTGTTTGACGGTTTTCCGCGCACCATCGCCCAGGCTGACGCCATGAAAGACGCGGGCGTTAAGCTCGATTTCGTGCTGGAAATTGATGTGCCTTTTGAGGCCATCATTGCGCGCATGAGCGGCCGCCGCAGCCACCCCGCATCAGGGCGCACCTACCATGTGCAATTCAACCCACCTAAGGTCGAAGGCGTGGACGATGTCACGGGCGAAGCCCTGGTGCAGCGCGAAGACGACCGCGAAGAAACCGTGAAAAAGCGTTTGGATGTCTATAGCCAGCAAACCCGCCCCTTGGTGGATTACTACCAAAATTGGGCTCAAGCGGATGCGCAAAATGCGCCGCAATACCGCGCCATCAGCGGCATGGGCAGCGTAGAAGACATTACCGCACGCGCCTTTAGCGCTTTGGCGGCTTTGCAATAAAAAAACCAGACAAGCAAAGTCAGCATCAGGGAGGAAGGCGTTTATGTTTCCGCGTGTTAAACCGATAGCGGCTCGTGGCTTGGCCTTGTTTGCGCTAGCCTGCGCGCTGTTTTTAGGTGGCTGCGCTAGTCGCAGCCTGTTGCCCGAGCAGGGTTATTTGGTCAGCCAAGAGCGTATGCAGACGCAGATGACCAAACGATTTCCGACCAGTAAAAATTTCAATGGGCTGGTGGATGTCACCGCCAGTGCGCCCAAGCTGGAGATGGATGCCGTGCGCAATCGCGTGCGTGCGGCCATTACGATGGATGTGGATAGCCGCCTGTTTAAAACGCACAAGCAATACCAAGGCGTGATGCGCCTCAATAGCGGCCTGCGTTTTGATGCTGAGAAAATGGCTATCGTGCTGCAAAATCCCGAGGTCGAGCAGTTTGATTTGGGTGCCGAGGCCGAAGCGCGCATGGGTTTGTACAAACCCATAGCCGTGGGCATGTTGTCAAAATGGCTGGAGTCCGAGTTAGACGGCTATGTGGTCTACCAGTTACCCGAGGCCGCGCGCATCACTTTGGGCAATAAGCCCAAGATCGCCATCGCGGTGCAAGACGATGGGTTGCTTTTTTTGCCCAAATAAGCGCTTTTAAAAAAGTGAGCTGCTTAGGCAGGGTTCTCGGCCTAAAGCACGAGTTTTTATTGCAATTTTGATGGAGTTTCTTGTGCAAACCAGCCCAGCTTTTAGCTCTGTGCAAATCGGCCCCATCACGGTAAAAAACCGTTTCATCAAAGCCGCAGCCAATGAAAACATGTCGCGCAATGGTTTGCCGACAGCTGCCATGCTCAAACACCACGGCGATCTAGCCCGTGGCGGCGTGGGTTTAACCACGGTGGCCTATATTGCGGTGTCTGAACTGGGGCGCACCTTGCCCGACCAAATTTGGGCACGGCGCGAGGCGCTACCCGCTTTGCAAAAACTGACTGAGGAAGTGCATGCTGCGGGCGGAAAAATCTGCGCCCAAATCACCCATGGCGGCGCCTTTGTCACCAGTATCAAGCTCAATCATCGTCCTTTTACCTCTAGCGGCGGCCTGAACAAGGCGGGCATGTTGGCGGGCAATTGGCTCTCGCGCGATATGACGCAGGCCGATCTGGACATGGTGCAGGCCGAATTTGTCGCCTGCGCCGAGCTGATGCGCGAAGCGGGTTTTGATGCCGTCGAACTGCATATGGGGCATGGCTATTTGCTCAACCAATTTGTCTCGCCGCTCTCGAACAAGCGCAAAGACCAGTATGGCGGCAGCGCAGCAAACCGCATCCGCTACCCGGCGCAAGTGCTGGCAGCGGTCAAAAAAGCCGTCGGACAGGATTTGGCAGTGCTGGCCAAAATCAATGTGATTGACGGCGTGAGGGGCGGTGCAACAGCCGAAGACGGCATCGTCACGGCGAAGGCTTTGCAAACCGCTGGCGCGGATATGCTGGTGCTGTCTGGCGGGCGCAATGTGGAATCGCTGCAAGTGCTGTTTGGCTCCAGCCCCAATCTGCCCGAGCTGAAAAAGGTGCTGCACGATCAGCCGCTCACGCGCACCGCCATCGTGCTGCAAAACCTGCTAGCGCCCAAGCTGGCTTTTGCCCCCATGTATTTTTGGCCGCACTCGCTGAAAATCCAACAGGCCGTGCCAAATATGCCCATGGCCTATTTGGGTGGGGTTAAATCGCTGGCTGATGTGGAACAAGCCTTAGGCGCGGGCTTTGACGCTGTGGCCATGGCGCGGGTGCTGTTGCACGATGCGGCTTTTGTGAACCATCTGCAATCGGGGCAGGTGCAGCAATCGGCCTGCGACAACTGCAATGCCTGCGTGGCCTACATCTACCACCCTGACGGCACGCGCTGTGTACACCACGCGCCCAACGCGCCAGCGCTCAATCGCCAGGCTTTGTAGGCCGCGCCTATTTCCTTGGCAGCTTGGCCGCGTTGCTCTTGGCTAGGGCATCTAGCGGTTTGATCGTCCCGCAATCGGCGCTGAGAAAGCGCATTTCGCTGGCGGTTTGCATACGGTGCTGTTGCCCGCTTTTGTTGTCTTGCGTTTGCATGTCCATTTGGGTTTTCATGCTAGTGGCGGTAAATGTGCTTTTGCCCTTGCCCTTGATGCTGTGGCTGGCGCTTTTGCAGTTGATTTCGTAATCTAGGCTATTGCCCTTGCGCTGCGTTTTGATGCTATCGCACTGCATGTCTTTGGACGGCAGGGGTTTATCCATGGCAGCCATGGCAGGGCTGATGCAAATTTGCGTCGTGCCGCCAGCGGTCATGCGCGCGCCCATGGCTTTTTCCATTTGTTGGCGCTGGGCAGGAGGCATGTTTTTCAGCATTTGCGCCATTTCTTGCTGAGCTGCAGCCATTTTGGCCTGCACATCATGCCCATCCACGACCTGCTGCGTGGCTTTGGCTTCCCATAGACCGGGTTGGATGCCCATGCCGAGATTGGGCGCGGCAAATGCCTGAGCAACCAGCAGCGTACTGCTCAAAAAGCCAGCCCAGCGGGCTGTGGACAGCATGGATATGGCAGGCGCTGCGGATATAGCGGCGGTGGATGGTTTCTGGCGCATGGTGATCTTCCTTAAAAGTCTGGCTGGCATTCTATGCAGGCATGGGGGAAGCCACAAGCTAGAGGCTGTAGAAAGAAGCTTTTTTACTTCAAAAACAAGAGCTGTCCGGGCAGATTTCCCGGCCTAAAAGCGGGAAATATGCAACAAAAACATCATATATTTCGATAGCAAATGGATATTGGTGCCAAATTTGGAACAATCAATGCATTAATGGTGAATTTAATGATTATTGTCCCATTTTTCGGGTATTTTCTGCAAGCTTACACGGCCACCAAACGGCTCAAATCCGCCACCTTGTTCATGGCGATGTGCAGGGTTTTGAGCAGCCCCAGGCGGTTTAGGCGTACATCTTCTTGCTCGGCGTTCACCATCACATCGTCAAAAAATGCATCCACAGGTGCGCGCAGGCCGGCTAAGGTTTGCAAGCTGGCGGTGTATTGCCCCGCCGCAAACTGCGCGGCGCTTTCGGGCACGATGGTTTGCAGGGCTTCGAGCAGGTCTTTTTCGGCATCTTCTGCCAACAAAGCGGGGTTGATGTGGGCATCGACCGCGCCTTCGGCCTCGGCTTTTTTCAAGATATTGCCTATGCGTTTATTTGCCGCTGCCAAGGCAGGCGCTTGCGGCAAACTGGCAAAGGCTTTAACGGCATCTAAGCGCGCAGGAATCAGCTGCCACGCGCCCGCAATGGCTTGCACCGCGTCCACGGCTTGGGCGCTGTGGCCAGCTTCGCGCAGATAGCCCGCCATGCGTTCATCCATAAATTGCAGCAGCTTGGCATTGCTGGCGGCGGCACCGGGCAGCAGGCCGCCAAAGCTGGCAGCCGCTTGCGCCAAGAGGGCAGGCATATCCAGTGCCAAGCCTTTTTCGATGACGATGCGCACCACGCCTAGGGCATGGCGGCGCAGGGCAAAGGGGTCTTTGTCGCCCGTGGGCAAATTGCCTATGCCAAACATGCCGATTAGGGTTTCCAGCTTGTCGGCCAGCGCCAGCACCGTGCCGGTGTGGTTGCGCGGCAGCGCGTCGCCCGCAAAACGGGGTTTGTAATGGTCTTCAATCGCAATGGCGACACCGTCCCTCAAGCCTTCGTGGCGCGCGTAATAGCCGCCCATAATGCCTTGCAATTCGGGGAATTCGCCCACCATATCGGTCAGCAAATCGGTTTTGGCCAAGCGCGCGGCTTGCTGCGCTTTGTTGTTGAGCACATCGAATTCGTCTTTGGCTTCTACGCTATAGGGCGTTTGCGCCAGGCGCAGTTGTTCCACCACGGCGTGGGCTATGGCGGCGACGCGCTCGCTGCGCTCGGCCTGCGTGCCCAGCAGGTTGTGGTAAACCACTTTGGCCAGGCCTGCCACGCGGCTTTCCAGCGTTTTTTTGCGGTCTTGGTCGAAGAAGAATTTGGCATCAGCCAAGCGCGGGCGCACCACGCGCTCGTTGCCTTGAATCACGGCGCTGGGGTCGGCGGGGTTGATATTGCTGACCAGCAAAAAGCGATGCGTCAGCTTGCCTGCCGCGTCCAGCAGGGGAAAGTATTTTTGATTCGCCTTCATGGTCAAAATCAAACACTCTTGCGGCACGGCGAGAAATTCTTTTTCAAACTCGCAAGTCAGCACATGGGGGCGTTCGACCAGCCCAGTGACTTCATCGAGCAAAGCCTCGTCTTGCAGGGGCTGGCAGCCGCCACCCACCTTTTGTGCGGCCTCTTGCAGCTGGCGGGCAATGTCGGCCCGGCGCTGCTCAAAACTGGCAATCACCGCGCCTTCAATCTGCAATTGCTGGGCGTAGTGGTCGGCATCTATCAGGGCGATGGGATTGAGCTTGGCCTCAAAACGGTGGCCTTGCGTGGTTTTGCCCGCTTGCAAGCCCAAGGCACTAACAGGTACCACGGCGCTGCCGTGCAGCGCCACCAAGCCATGGGCGGGGCGCACAAATTGCACACTGCTCCAGCCCGGCAGATCGCAGCCCGCGTGCAGCTGATAAGTCATCACCTTAGGAATAGGCAGCTTGGCCAAAGCCTCATCCAGCGCCTTTTGCAGGCCAGCGGCTAGCGTAGCGCCGCTTTCCACCGTGTCTAAAAACAAAGCCTCGGCTTTGCCGTCAGCTTGTTTTTTCAAGTTGGCTACGACGCTGGCGTCTTGCCCCAGGGTTTGCAGTTTTTTCAGCAGCGCGGGGCTAGGCTGACCATCTGCGCCCAAGCCCACCGCCACAGGCATCAGTTTGATTTGCACGGCTTTGTCTTGGGCCTTGCCCAGCACGCCCGTGATGTGCGCTGCCAAACGGCGCGGCGTGGCATAGCTGCTGACGGCGGCATCAGCGCCAGCCAAACCCTGGGCACGCAAGCTGGCGGCCAGCGCATCGGCAAAAGCTGCGCCCAGCTTGGGCAGGGCTTTGGGGGGCAGTTCTTCAACAAACAGTTCGACAAGGAGGTTTTGCGTGTTCATGGTGCTTTAAAAATAAGAGCTGCTCAGGCAGGTTTGGCGGCTTAAATGGCGGAAAAGACTATGTTTTTTTATTTGAATCGTCATTCCCGCGAAAGCGGGAATCTAGGTATTTGAAGGCTTGCAACCCTCACCCCAACCCTCTCCCTCGGGGAGAGGGGGAAAGTCATGGATTCCCGCTTTCGCGGGAATGACGAGGTGTAAATCACGCAGCTTTCTTTTCTTTAGGCGCAGGCATTTGCGCCACCCATTCGCGCGGTGCCATAGGAAAGCCCAGGCGTTGGCGCGATTCAAAATAGCTTTGCGCCACGGCGCGCGCCAGATTGCGGATGCGGCCGATGTAGGCGGCGCGTTCGGTCACGCTGATGGCGCCACGGGCGTCTAGCAGGTTGAAGGTGTGCGCGGCTTTGAGCACTTGTTCATAAGCGGGCAGGGCGAGCTGCTGCTCCATCAGGTGCTTGGCCTGTTTTTCGTGGGCGCCAAAGGCGGTGAACAAAAAGTCGGCGTCGGCGTGTTCAAAGTTGTAGGCCGATTGCTCGACCTCGTTTTGGTGAAAGACATCGCCGTAGCTGAGTTTGCGGCCGTCGGCGTCCACCGTCCACACCAGCTCGAACATGTTTTCTACGCCCTGCAAATACATGGCTAGGCGTTCTAGGCCGTAGGTGATTTCGCCCGTTAGCGGTTTGCAGTCTATGCCGCCAACTTGCTGGAAGTAGGTAAATTGCGTCACCTCCATGCCGTTGAGCCAGACTTCCCAGCCCAAGCCCCAGGCGCCTAGGGTGGGGTTTTCCCAGTCGTCTTCGACAAAGCGGATGTCGTTTTTCTTCAGGTCAAAGCCCAGGGCTTCGAGGCTGCCTAAATACAGATCCAAAATGTTGTCAGGCGCGGGCTTGAGCACGACTTGGAACTGGTAGTAATGCTGGCCGCGATTGGGGTTGTCGCCATAGCGCCCGTCTTTGGGGCGGCGGCTGGGCTGCACATAGGCGGCTTTCCAGGGCTCGGGGCCGATGGCGCGCAAAAAAGTGGCGGTGTGGCTGGTGCCCGCGCCCACTTCCATGTCGTAGGGTTGCAGCAGGGCGCAGCCTTGGTCGGCCCAGTATTGTTGGAGTTTGAGGATGATTTGCTGAAAAGTGAGCATGGCAGCCTTGCTTTGCTTGTGAGGGGGAAATTCTTGTGCTTGAATCGGCAATATGACCGATTTTACCCGTGCCTCCTCTGCCGAACAGCCTAGCGGCCACAGCCTGTTGTGCGCCGCGCAAAACGCCGCTGGCGTGCCTGCGCACCGCATGCATTATTGGGAGTGGATTCCCCAATCGGGCCGCCCGGCGCAGCACTTGCTGTTTTGCGTACACGGCCTCTCGCGCCAAGGCTTAGATTTTGCTGTGCTGGCTGAATATTTAACCGCGCGCCACGATGTGCTGGTGATCGCCCCCGATGTCGCTGGGCGCGGCCATAGCGATTGGCTGCCTAACCCCATGCACTACCACGCCGGGGTGTATGCCGCCGATATGCAGCAGCTGATTAACGAGGTGCAAGCGGCCTTACCCCAGCCCCTGCCGCTGACTTGGCTGGGCACCAGCATGGGCGGGCTGATTGCCCTGGCGGCGCTGGCTGGCAATGCGCAAATCTGCGACAAATTGATTTTGAACGATGTGGCGCCGCAGCTGGAGTGGCCGGCTTTGGCGCGCATAGGCGACTACATAGGCGCCAACCCACACTTTGCGACGCAGCGCGAAGGCCTGGACTACAGCCGCCAGCTGTCGGCATCGTTTGGCAATTTAAGCGACGAGCAATGGCTGCACCTGAACACACCACAGCTGCGCCAGCGCTGCGAGGGGGACGATTGCGATTTACAGCGCCATTGGCATTTGCATTACGACCCGCAAATTGCCGTTTTAGCCAAGGCAGTGACGCCTGAACTGCTGGCGCAGCAAATTCCGCTGGCTTGGGCGTTGTACGATAGCCTAAAGCAACCCACTTTGCTGCTGCGCGGGGCGCAGTCGGATTTGATCACGGCGCAAACGGCAGCCGCCATGCAAGAGCGCGGCCCCAGGGCACAAGTTTTTAGCGTGCCCGATTGTGGCCATGCGCCCGCGCTGCAAGATGCGGCGCAGTTGCAAATCATCGAACAATTTATCAGCAAAAAAAGCCCCTAGCCTAGGCTACAATCGCCGCTTACTCAAAAGCCCGAGTGGTGAAATTGGTAGACACTGCGGACTTAAAATCCGCCGCTTTCCTGAATAAGGGGCGTGCCGGTTCGATTCCGGCCTCGGGCACCAAAAGACCATAGATAGACCTCAAAAGAGGTCTATTTTTTTTGCCTGTACTGAACCTAGGGTTTGTACGGATAATGTCAGGCTGCATAAAACCGCATCGGGCATTTTTTTCATGGTTAAAATTTAACCCTAGCTACCCGGTCTGCTTATCTTGGAGCGTTCTCGGGGCTTGAGTTGAAAGTTGTTTGTGTGGCGGTGAGCTGCACGCATTTAAAGGAACATCAGTGAAAAAATCACTCTCCACTGTGCTTGCCCTGACGCTGTTGGGTCTGGCTGCTGGCGCAGCACAAGCAAAAGCATCCGCTGCTGACGCGGGCAAACTGGGTACCAGCCTGACTTGCACAGGCGCAGAAAAAGGCGCCAATGCCGACGGCTCTATCCCCGCATTTAGCGGCAAGTGGCTGGGTGCGCCTGATGGCGTTAGCTATAAAAACAATGCAGGTCAGCATATTGCCGACCCCTATGCCAGCGAAAAACCCAAGTTTGTGATTACCGCTGCCAATATGGCGCAGTACGCGGCACACCTGACCGACGGTCAGGAAAAAATGTTCAAAAAGTACCCCAATACTTTCCAAATCCCTGTTTACCCTACACACCGCGACTTCCGTTTGGACGACAGCCACTGCGAAGCCACCAAAAAAGCGGCAACCAGCACGGAGTTGTCTGCCAATGGTTTGGATGCCGCTGGTGGCATCTATGGCAGCGTGCCATTCCCCCTGCCCAAAACAGGCATGGAAGTGCTGTACAACGCCATGACGGCGCGTCGCTCTTTCACTTCTACGGTGGATCGCGACACGGCCGTGGTATCGCCCAATGGCAATAAATTCTGGTCGCAGTCTAAATTCACCAGCTGGACGCCTGCCAACAACCCTGCCAACTTTGGCAAACCTGTTGACAAAGCCGCCAACGAAGGCATCGCCGCTTTTGTGCTGGCGCAAATGCTCAAGCCCGCCCAGTCTAAAGGCCTGAAAATCTTGGTGAAAGAGCCTATCTCTTACAGCAGCAAGCGTTTGACTTGGTTGTATGAGCCAGGTACGCGCCGTGTGCGCCAAGCACCTGAGTTCGGCTTTGACCAACCGTTGGAAGGCACTTTTGGCGCCATGACGATTGACGAGGACGGCCTGTTTAACGGCTCGCCTGAGCGTTACAACTGGAAACTCCTGGGTAAAAAAGAAATCTTCGTTCCTGCCAATGCCTACAAAGTTAACGCGGGCAATGTGAAGTACGACGCGCTTTTGACGCCTAACCATGCCAACCCTGACTTCATGCGCTATGAACTGCGCCGTGTTTGGGCGATTGAGGCTACCCTGAAACCAGGTTTCCGCCATGTGTACGCCAAGCGCGTGATTTATGTGGATGAAGATTTCTGGAATATGGCCATTTCTGATTACTACGATGGCCGTGGTGATGTGTACAAGCACAGCTTCATCAACTGGTTCTACGCCTACGATCTGAAATCGACAGAAATCGGCGCGTCTTTCTACCACGACCTGACCAGCGGCCGCTATGTGGCCTACCAACTCTTCCAACAAATGCCTGTAGGCCCTGTGCTGAACAAAGGTGGTTTGTCTGAGAAGAACTTCACGACTGCTGAATTGGGTGCTAGCGGTAGCTAATAGAGGGCGTTACCATCCTATGAAACCGCCTTCGGGCGGTTTTTTTATGCGAGGCAGGATTTCCCGCTTGCTAAACCGCCTGTGCCTATTGAATTAACCCGAATCGTAGTTTCCAGAAGTCCTTAAAATTTTAAGTATTTTTGCAAAATCCGCGTGAAATCTGCCTGGGCAGCTATAAAAACAAGAGTATGATTTTTCCCTTATGAAACGCCATCAATTCCTTTCTTGCCTTGCTGCAGTATCCGTTTTTCTGCTGCAACCGACGCTCGTCCTAGCAGCCAAAATACCGCCTTCAGCGGTGGTTGGTAAAGGGGGAGCTAAGGGTAATACGGCTGTGCAGTCTTACCCAGTGCCCATCCCACCAGAGATTGCAGCCAACGCCTATTTGCTGATTGATGTAAGCGCTAATGGTCAAGTTCTAGCCGAGAAAAATGCCGATAAATCGGTGGAGCCTGCGTCTTTGACCAAGTTGATGACTGCTTACCTTGTGTTTGAAGCGCTTAAAAATAAGCGACTTAGCTTAGAACAGAAACTCACGGTCAGTGAACGCGCTAGAGCGGCAGAAGGCTCTCGGATGTTTATTGATGTCGGTTGGCAAGTGCCCGTTGAGGACTTACTTAAGGGTCTCATCGTGCAGTCTGGCAACGATGCGGCTAATGTATTGGCCGAAGGCGTGGGGGGAAGCCTTAGCAATTTCGTGCAAATGATGAACAATAAAGCGCAAGAGCTGGGTATGAAAGGTACGCATTATCAAAATGCTGAAGGCCTGACGGTACAGGGGCACTACACTACCGCGCATGATTTAGCCGTGCTGGCGCAGCGGTTACTGCAAGACTTTCCCCAATACACGGGCTTTTATGCCATCAAAAAATACCGCTACCCTGGGACACCACTGAGTAACGACACTAACCGCAATACCTTGTTGTTTCGGGATCCCAGTGTGGATGGCCTAAAAACGGGCCACACTGCGGCTGCCGGCTACTGCTTGGTCTCTACGGCTAAACGCGAGTATGCGGGTATCGGGGGGCGTCGGTTGGTGTCTATTATTTTAGGGGCTGCCAGTGACAATGTGCGCGCTGCTGAAAGTCAAAAACTTTTAAATTGGGGCTTTGTAGCCTACCAGCCTGTCAAACTGTTTGCTGGGGGTACGCCTGTCAGTACACCGCCTATTTACAAGGGCAGCAGCAGCACGGTGGCTTTAGGTCTATCTAACGATATCGTCGTAGCCGTCCCAGCGGGGACGGCAGGGCAGGTCAGCACTGCGATGTCGCGCCCTGATCCCCTTATTGCGCCGGTTCGCAAAGGTCAGCGTATTGGTATTTTGCAAATTAGCGTAGCCGGGCGCCCCTTTATGAACTTGCCCATGGAGGCATTGCAAGATGTGTCGCAGGCAGGATGGTTTGGCCGTGGCTGGGATGCGGTTCGATTGTGGGTGCAATAAAAGAACAAGAAACTTTCGCATCCAGCAAAAATCCCTTTTTCTTTGGCTATAATCATGGGCTTAACGGCGTGTAGCGCAGCCTGGTAGCGCACTTGCATGGGGTGCAAGGGGTCGCGAGTTCGAATCCCGCCACGCCGACCAATAAAATCAACGACTTAGCCCGTAAAAAGGCTAGGTCGTTTTTCTTTGTGGGCTAAAAAACGCAAAATGCCCACCCAAATGCCCACCCAAATTTTTTTACTGGGATGGGCTTTATTGCCTCACCCCTTTGCTTTGAACACAAAAAAGCCGCACATGGCGGCTAGGTGAAAACCCTTGAACGGCTAAAAAATCTGCGCATGGGGGCAGGTGTGGTGCTTAGGCTGTTTACTTCCTAGACTTTTGGCCTACCCCCTATGGCATCCGTGCAGAGGATAGCGTCAGGCTCCACCAGGGGGCGCAGCACGGCTGCGATGTGCTGGGTATCTGCTCTTTCTAATGGAAAGTCTGCTGTTTGTCCGCTGCGATCTCGCACCACCAAAACGGCAATGTGCTCCCAAGCTTGCCCCACGCCTCCGCGCTTGCGCGCGGGTCTATGCAAGGGGCGCTGTCCTTTGAACGACTCTAGAAAGAAGGTTTCATCGGCCTCGACTATCCCGCCTTCGCGCTCGGCGCGGTGATTCGCGGCGGAAGCCAAGAAACGATGGCGCCAGCGCAAGGCGGTATCTTTATCCACCCCGCAGCGCGTAGCAGCCTGGCGCAAGCTCAGGCCATCGATCAATGCTTGGCCATAACTTAGCCAGAGTTCCCGCTTGCGCAGATGTGCCAAGGGCGTGGCGGTGAGTGCATTGAAAGTGCGGCATCCTAGGCTTGCCGTAGGCGCTTGCGCTGAGGCTCGGCTAGTTGGACCAAACCAGCCAAAAGTTTGCCAAAGTTGCTGCGTTCCATGATGCGCCTCCACCAGTCGGATGCTCTTGAAATCCACTATAGGCCTGATCAATTGCGTTTACAAAAGCTAACGCGGACATAGCCCGGTTTAGCTCAATAAACGCGAAAAAGCTGCCTGAGCAGCTCTTGTTTTTACAGTGGTTTTTCATCAAAACCCTCACCCTGCCCTCTCCCTCAGGGAGAGGGGATGCATGGATTCCCGCCTCCGTGGGAATGCCCCAGCGGACTCAATCCAAATTGCGTTTTTTCACCGACTTTTGCTTGGGCTTGGCTTTGCGCACTTTGCCGCCCGCCGTCAGGCGTTCGTTGCCCAGCACGCGCAGATGGCGCACTTCGGGGCGTTGGCCACCGCGTTTGCTGTATTTCAGCACTTTTACTTGCTTCGGCCCAGGCTTGCGGTCTTCGTCTAGCACGCGCTCTTTTTCAGGAATGGGGCGCCAGAACACCAGCAGTTTGCCGATGTGTTGAATACGCGCGGCGTTCAGTTTATCGGCCAGTTCGGCATAAATGGCTTCGCGCACGGCGCGGTCGTCGCCGTGAACACGCACTTTGATGAGGCCATGGGCCTTGAGCGCGTGGTCGGCTTCTTTGATCACTGCCTCGGTCAAACCGTCGCCGCCAACGGCGACTACGGGGTCAAGGTGGTGCGCATCGGCACGGTGCGCTTTGCGCTGGGCAATAGAGAGGATAATTTCAGACATGGTGCAATTACACCACGAACCTAGCGCCCACCCGCGCCCACCGCGCGGCTATGCCTTGGCCTTTGCCGCCCCCACCTTGAGTGCCCATGAAGAAAAAACCTGGAAAAAAAGTCAATCAGCAGTGGCTGCATGACCATATCAATGACCCTTATGTGAAGATGGCGCAGCGCGATGGCTACCGCGCCCGCGCCGCCTATAAGCTGCAAGAAATCGACGAGACTTTGAAGCTGATTCGCCCCGGCGATTTGGTGGTGGATTTGGGCAGCACCCCAGGTGCGTGGTGCCAGTATGTGCGCCGCCGCTTTAGCCCTAACGGGGCGGCTGTGGGCGAACTCAACGGCACGATTATTGGCCTGGACATGCTGCCCATGGAGCCGATCGAGGGCGTGCATTTCATCCAGGGCGATTTCCGCGAAGATGCGGTGCTGGCGCAGTTGCAGGCACTGCTGACCGAAAAAGCGCCGGGGCGCAAGGTCGATGTGGTCATCAGCGATATGGCGCCTAATCTCTCGGGCATCGAATCGGCCGACAGCGCCCGCATTGAGCACCTGATTGAGCTGGCACTGGATTTTGCCCAAAAGCAGATGAAGCCCGAGGGTACGCTGGTGGTCAAGCTCTTTCACGGCAGCGGCTATAGCCAGTTGGTCAAGCTGTTTAAAAGCCATTTTGAAGTGGTCAAACCCATGAAGCCCAAGGCCAGTCGCCCACGCTCGAGCGAGACTTTTTTGGTCGGTATGCGCCTGAAAAACCCGGGCTGATAAGGCTTATTGCCCCTACAGTTCACCTCGCGCCTTAAAATGGCGCGTTTTTCATTTTTTGCACAAAGTTTTCACCATGACCGAGCAAGCCCTGCATTTTCACGCCGCCACCAAAGCCACCTCGCCCAGCACGGGCACGGGGCGCTGGAGCGTGACGGACATCGAGGCGCTGTTCGCCCTGCCTTTTCCTGAGCTGATCGCGCGCGCTGGCCAAGTGCATCGCGAGCATTTCAACCCCGCCCAGGTCGAGCTGGCCACACTGCTGTCCATCAAAACTGGCGGCTGCCCCGAAAACTGCAGCTACTGCCCGCAGTCTGTGCATTACGACACGGGCGTGGAAGCGAGCAAGCTGATGGAAGTCGCTGAGGTCCAAAAAGCCGCCAAACTGGCTAAAGAAGCGGGCGCGCAGCGCTTTTGCATGGGTGCGGCTTGGCGCGCGCCCAAAGACCGCGATATTGAAAAAGTGGCCGAACTCATCAAAGCCGTGAAAGCCGAAGGCCTAGAAGCCTGCTGCACCTTGGGTATGCTGGACGATGGCCACGCCGAACAATTGCGCGACGCGGGGCTGGATTACTACAACCACAACATCGACACCGCGCCCGAGTTTTACGGCGACATCATCTCCACGCGCGATTACCAAGACCGCCTCGATACGCTGGACCGCGTGCGTGGCGCTGGCGTGCGCGTGTGCTCGGGCGGCATCATCGGCATGGGCGAAACGCCCCTGCAACGCGCTGAGTTGGTGGCGCAATTGGCCAATATGGAACCCGTGTACCCAGATTCTGTGCCGATTAACAATCTGGTCAAAGTTGAGGGCACGCCCCTGGCCAATGTCGATGACATCGACCCCTTTGACTTTGTACGCATGATTGCCGTTGCCCGCATCACCATGCCCAAAGCGCGCGTGCGCCTCTCGGCTGGCCGCCAGCAGATGGACGACACCATGCAGGCTTTGTGTTTTATCGCCGGGGCTAATTCCATTTTTTACGGCGAAAAACTGCTAACCACAGGCAACCCCGATGTCGAGCGCGACCGCGCCCTGCTCAAACGCTTGGGCATGAACAGCACGGGGCAAGCCAGCCAAGAAACGGGCGGACTGCGCAGCACGGACGAATTGCTATCGGCCGATACCTGCAGCCACAAACAAGCGCACGATGCCGCCCACGGCCACGCAGACGGACACCAGCACAGCGCCAGTTGCTCGCACGCTTAAAACCCATACAGCGTCCAAACAAAGACTCGTCATTCCCGCACAGAGTCAAAACCACTAGCCCAAACTGAAATTCGTCATTCCCGCGTAGGCGGGAATCCATGAACCCTCATGCCAGCGTAGGCTGGCATCCATCCCAGTAATACCTATGCGTTGCAGCTTGAGGCTTGGGTTTTCGTCTGGTGGATTCCCGCCTGCGCGGGAATGACGGTGGATAGATGCAAGAATTCATCTTTTTCAGCATCAAATCCTCGTTTTAAGCCGCCAAACCTGCCTGAGCAGCTCACTTTTTCATACTCGCCATGCACCCCACTTTTATCCAACAACTGCAAGCTGCTGCCCAGCAAAACGATTCGATGTTGTGCGTGGGCCTAGACCCCGACATCAGCCGCCTGCCGCATGGATGGGCAGGAGATGCCAGCAAGTTCTACGATTTTTGCGCCGCCATTGTGGATGCCACGGCAGATTTGGCCATCGCCTTCAAACCGCAGATTGCCTATTTCGCCGCCGTGGGCGCTGAAAGCCAATTGGAAAAACTCATCGCCCATATCCGCCGCGTCGCGCCGCAAGTGCCGGTGATTTTGGATGCCAAACGCGGCGATATCGGCAGCACCGCCGCGCAATACGCCAAAGAAGCCTACGAGCGCTTTGGCGCCGATGCCGTCACGCTCTCGCCCTATATGGGTTTTGACAGCGTAGCGCCTTATCTGCCATACGCAGGCAAAGGCACTTTTTTGCTCTGCCGCACCTCTAACCCCGGCGGCGATGATTTGCAAAACCTCGATTTAGCAGGCGGGCAAAAGCTGTATGAACGCGTGGCGCAATTGGCCAGCAGCACCTGGAACGGCAATGGGCAAATGGGTTTGGTGGTGGGCGCCACCTATCCGCAAGAAATCGCCCGCGTGCGTGCTTTAGCCCCCAAGCTGCCGCTGCTGATACCTGGCGTGGGGGCTCAGGGCGGCGACGCCCAGGCTACGGTGCAAGCGGCTTGGGCAGGCGCAGGCAGCTGCGTCATCAATTCATCACGGGCGATTTTGTATGCCAGCAACGGCAGTGATTTTGCTGCTGCCGCCCGCCGCGAGGCCGAGGCAACCCGCGCGCAATTAAACGCGGCCAAACCTGCGTAAGCCGACTTCAGCGTCGGCCGTTAATCTTCGGCGGCATAGCGCGCCCCCGCCCAGGCAAAACCCAGACGAATGGCGGCGTAGAACAAGCCGCCCAAAAGCAGCATCACCCCTAAACCCACGGCCACATAGTCCAGGCTTAAGAAATTAGCCAGCGCGGCTTGCAAAGGCGCTAGGCCAAAGGCCAACCAAGCCACCAAAAAGCTCAAAGCCGTGGTGGTGAGGAAACAGCCCAGCAGCGCACGCCAGCTATAAGCGCGCCCTTCCGCCGTGCTGGGCGCACGCCCCAAATGGCGCGCAAATTTGCGCCCCGCGTGCCAGCTGGCACCAAAAGCAATCAGCAAAATCGTGCCCAGCCCACCTGGCCACTGCAATAAAGAAAAAATCAAAGCCACCAACACGGTCAGGGCGATGTACCACAAGGTGTAGCTGATGGCGTAGGGGCTAATGTGGGCGCGTGGCATAGGGTGCAGGGATGGATAGGGGGAGGCGCAGATTCTCGCTGATTCTGGACGGCGTATGGCTGGTATGGAGTATTTTATGGATCGCGGCAGAGGAGCTTTGGCGCAAAAACGCTGACAGGCTCGAAGTCGCAGCCATTTCTGGCAGATGAAATTTGCGACAATCGTGGTCTATGAAAAACACCTCCAGTCCTGTAGCCTGCGGCTTTACCTACTCGCCCGCCCAATTTGACGATTTGATCGCCCAAGCCTTTGCCGCCGCCAAAAAACTGGGCGTAGGCGATTGCGCCGTGACCGCCAATGAGGGCACAGGCCTGTCGGTCAGCTGCCGCTTAGGCCAGCTGGAGAATGTGGAGCAAAACCGCGATAAGTCTTTAGGCATCACGGTCTATCTGGGGCAGCAGCGTGGCAATGCTGCCACCTCAGATTTCTCGCCCGCCGCCATTGCCGAGACGGTGCGTGCCGCGCACGATATTGCACGCTACACGGCCGCTGACCCTTGCGGTGCTTTGCCCGATGTGGCCGATATGTGCAGCGCCGCCCAAGCCCAGCGTGATCTGGATTTGTTCCACCCTTGGAATTTAAGCAGCGAAGAGGCTGCCGAGCTGGCGCTGCGAGCAGAGCGCGCGGCTTTGCTGCTGGATCCCCGTCTGTCTAATTCAGATGGCGCCAGCGTCAGTGCCCAGCAAAGCCATTTCCGCAGCGCCTATCTGCGCGCTGGGCAGCAAGATTTTTTGCTCGGCTATGCCACTTCGCGCCACAGCTTTTCAGTCGCGCCCATTGCGGTGGATGCCAGTGGCGATATGCAGCGCGATTATTGGTTCAGCTCAGAACGCAGTGCGGCTGATTTGGCCAGCCCCGAGGCGGTAGGGCGCTACGCCGCCGAACGCACTTTGAGCCGCCTAGGGGCAAAAAAACTCAGCACGCGCAGCTGCCCCGTCTTGTTTGATGCGCCCTTGGCTGCAGGCTTGCTCGGCAGCTTTGTACAGGGCACTAGCGGCGGCGCGCTGTACCGCAAAAATTCGTTTTTGCAAGACAGCCTGGGGCAGCAAATTTTCCCTAAAAACCTCAGCATCCATGAAGACCCCTTTGTGCTGCGCGGCAAAGGCTCTAGCCCCTGCGATGGCGAAGGCTGCCGCGTGCAGGCCCGCGATGTGGTGCAGCAAGGCGTGCTGCAGGG
Source organism: Allobrachymonas sp. (assembly GCA_035906235.1). GTDB lineage: Bacteria > Pseudomonadota > Gammaproteobacteria > Burkholderiales > Burkholderiaceae_C > JAMIFN01. Next base: position 30,979 of record JAMIFN010000070.1, read on the forward strand.
CTATTTCCTCTCTAGCTACTCGGCGCGCAAGCTGGGTATGCGCACGACGGGCAATAGCGGCGGCTCGCACAATTTGCAATGGCAGTGGCAGGGCACGAAAAAAAGCGATGATCTGCCTGCCATGCTGCGCAAAATGGGGCGGGGTCTGTTCGTGACCGAGCTGATGGGCCAGGGCGTGAACTACCTCACGGGGGATTATTCGCGCGGTGCCAGCGGTTATTGGGTGGAAAACGGTGAGATCGCTTACCCCGTGCACGAAATCACCATTGCCGGCAATCTGCGCGATATGTTCAGCCGCATCGTGCACATGGGTGCCGATGTCTATACCTACGGCGCCAAAACCACAGGCTCGGTGCTGATTGAAGCGATGCAAATCGCGGGGGAGTGATGCTCAGGAGCCCTCTGCACAAGCCCATTTTGGCGCTGATATCTCGCCATCATGAGCCTACGCTATTCGAAAAAACTCGCCAAAGCGCCCACGATGATGCGTTTTTCCGAGGCTTCCAGGGCTAGGATTTCGACAGTTCGCGCTTGAGGTAATGCGCCCCACCGAAGTGACTGTTGTAGTAGGGGGTAATCTCGTAAAAATTGAGTTCTTCGTAGGTGTGGTGGGCAATGTCTAGAGTATCGAGCGTGTCCAGCAGCACGCAGGCGTAGCCTTGCATACGCGCAAAATCGAGTGCGGCTTCGGCTAAAAATTTCCCTAGGCCCAAGCCACGAAACGCAGGGCGCACAAAAAGGCGGCGCATTTTTACGGCGCCTAAATGGTCGCTGTCGTCCAAGGCGCGCATGCCGCAATCTGCCGCAGGCCTTTTTTCGTTATTCACGCAGCCTGAGCCAGGATGCTGCACTACGCAGCCCTGCTGTGGCTACCTTACAGTTGTTGCGGGCGGCGCTGCGCAATCAGCGCTACTTCGCCATGGGCCGTTTGCGCCAGGCTAAAGCCTATGCCGTAGAGTTGCTCAAGATAGGGTAGAGCCTGAGCATTGCTGGGCAAATCGGCGAGCACCGCGCCGTCTTGAATCAGCAATAGGCGTTCAAAACTTTGCAGGGCGTGGTTCACATCGTGCAGCACGGCAACCAAAGCGTGGCCGCCGCGCTGGGCGAAGGCACTCATGGCATCGGCCAAATCAAATTGCAAGCCTGGGTCAAGCGCGGCCAAAGGTTCATCCACCAGCAACAAGCCCGCTTGTGCATCCCAGAGCTGGGCAAATACGCGGGCGAGTTGCACGCGGGCTTTTTCGCCACCCGAGAGCGTGTCAAAGCGCCGCCCGAGCAAATGCCCAGCGCAGGCCACTTGCGCTGCTTGCACGGTGATGCTGGCCAATTGCGGGTCGTAGCGGCGGGCGCTGCGCCCCAAGGCAATGACCAAATCCACGGGCAGGGCAAAGGCGACTTCGTGCGATTGCGGCAGCACCGCACGCCGGCGGCTGAGCTCGGCCAAATCCCAAGTGCTCAAAGGCCGGCCGTGCAATAAAACCTGGCCTGTGGCACAGGCGTAATCGCGCGCCAGCAATTTCAGCAGGGTGGATTTGCCCGCGCCGCTGGGGCCCAAAATGGCTACGCGCTCGCCTGCGGCAATGCGCAAATCGTAGGGGCCAAAGTTGCGCCCGCCCAAGCGCACGCTGGCGTTTTCGGCAGCCAATAAACAGGGCGTGTCAGCCGTATTGAGCGACATGGTTTAGCTTCCTTTGCGCATGCGCAGCAGCAGCACCATAAAGAACGGTGCGCCCAGCAAGGCGGTAAAAATGCCCACTGGAATTTCGGCAGGAATGGCTGCCGTGCGTGCCAAGGTGTCGGCCAAGAGCAAAAGCAGGGCACCCATCAGCATAGACAGGGGGGCGAGCTGGCGTTGGTCAGGCCCCACCAGCATGCGCACCATATGTGGTGCGACTAGGCCGATAAAACCAATCATGCCGCACCAGGCCACGGCAAAGCCCGAGATCAAGGCCACCAAAATAATGACATGGGTGCGCAGTTTTTTCACGGGTATGCCCACATGCTGCGCCGCTTCTTCGCCCAAAGCCAGCGCATTCATGGCCGTGAGCAAGCGCCGCATCTGCCAAAAGGCCAGCGCCAGCAGCACCAACAGCACGGCAGCCAAGGTCCAGCTAGCGGCGGCTAAAGAGCCTAAAGTCCAAAACGAGAGATTGCGCAATTGCTCGTCGCTGGCTAAATAGGTGCACAGGCCGATCACGGCGGCGGTCAGGGCATTGAGCGCTATGCCTGTGAGCAGCAAGCCGGCGATGGATTCTGCTGTGAGCCAGCGCGCTACGCGATCGAGCAAAAAACACACGCTTAATGCACCCGCAAAGGCGGCGGCTGGCAGCAACCAAAAGCGAGCCGATGCCGGCAAGAGCTGTTGCACGCTGCCCAAAAACACGATGCTCAAAGCCGCAGCGCAGGCTGCGCCACTGCTCACGCCCAGCAGCCCTGGGTCAGCCAGCGGATTGCGAAACAGGCCTTGCGTCAGCGCCCCACACAGGCCCAAAGCCGCGCCTATCAGCAGGGCAAAGGCGATGCGTGGCAGGCGCAATTCCCACAGCACATAGGCGCTGCCGCTCAAGGCCTCGCCGCTGCCGAGTTGCGTCAGGCTCATCCAATCATCCCAAGCCACGGGCACGGCGCCAGCCCAAGCTGCCACAAAAATGGCAGGCAGCAAGGCTGCTATCAACAGCCAAGTGCTTTTTTGCCTGCGCCAATGCCAAGCCAAGCGCCGAGGTGCCAAATTTTCCAAATTGGCCAAGCCCGAGCCTTGCGGCAAAGACGAAGCAGGCGTGCTCATGCTTGCATGGCTTTCGCAATGGCCAGGTTAAGGGCTTGCACGGCTTGCGGGATGCGCGGGCCAAAGCCCAGCAAGAACATGGCGTCGAGCGAGACAAAACGGCGCTTTTGCCCCGCCGTGCTTTGCGCCACACCAGGCAGGCGCAGGGCGCCAGCGGCGCCGCCTATGGCCTGCCAGCCTTGGTCGGTGAACAAAATGACATCGGGCGCGGCGGCAATCAGCGCCTCTGGATTGAGGGGCTTAAATCCTTTCATGCCTTGTATGGCATTGCGTGCGCCCGCGTATTCGATCATGGCTTGTGCGGCCGTGTCGCTGCCGCCCACCACGATTTGGCTCGGGCTGTGTGAGAGCACGAAAAGAACTTTGGGGACTTTGGCGCTCAGGCCTGGGCGGACAGCCAGTGGCGCGGCGATACGCTGCCAGTCTGCCTGCAAGCGGGCGACCAAAGCCGCAGCTTGCGCTTCTTTGTCGACGATTTTGCCCACTTGCTCGATGCGTGCGATGACGCCTTCGTAACGGTGTTCGGCCGGCAAAATGGAAACGGGTAAACCCGTTTTTTGCAGCTGCCCAATGACAGTGGGCGGCCCCGCATCTTCGGTCGCGATGATGTGGCTTGGCGCCAGCGCCAAAATGCCTTCAGCAGCCAAGCTGCGGGCGTAACCTACGCTGGGCAATTGGCTCGCCGCTGCGGGGTAGATGGAGGTGGTATCCACGCCGACCAAATCGCCTTGTGCGCCCAAGGCGTAAATGATTTCGGTTAAAGCGCCGCCTATGCTGACGATGCGCTGTTTGCTGGCGCTGGCTTGGATGTTGGGGGCAGCAGCTAAGGCGGAGAGTGGCAGCAAGCTGCTCACTGCGCCCAGGCCGCCTAAACTGGCCAAGCCTTGCAGCCACTGTCGCCTAGCTTGTTGTGTGTGCGTTTTGTTGTTCATGCGCTGGCCTCCTCAGTCAGGTCTGCCAGCAGGCCGCGCCAGCTGCCTAGCTCGGGTTGGCCGGGTTTGCGGGCGCCAAAGAACAGGGCGATAGTCTGGCCATCTGCGTCAAATAGTTCGAGCGAGCTGACCAAGCCATCCACGGTAGGCTTGCGCACCAGCCAGGCGCTGGCGATATGGTCTTGGCGCAGGTGCAGATTGAAATCAGGGTCTAAGACATTCAACCACGGCCCCATGATGGCAACCTTGTGCACGACGCCAGTGTGGATTTGCACGATGCCGGGGTTGTCGGTAAAGACCATGATGGCCACTTGCTGCAAGGCTGCGGCTTCGAGCAAAACACGCGCCGCATCCACATCCACGGCTTGGGCAAAGTCAGCACCCACTAGGCGCAGGGCTTGTAGGCGCGTGAGATCGTGTTTTTTCAGCATGGGGAAGAAGTCATGCGTGTCACGCAACTGGCTCCAAGCCTGGCGCAAGGCGGCGGCATCGACTGCGCTATCGGGGCGTTCTGTTTTGGCCGATTGGCTTGGTACGGGCTGGATGCCTGCGCTTTGCGCGGGTTCGGCAAACTGGCGGCAAAGCTGTTCGTAAGCCGAAATATGGCTTTGCGGTTTTAAGAAAATTTTGTGCACGGCATGGCCCGCTGCATCAAAAAACTGCAGGCTCAGTTGCGCCTGATCACCTTGTCCGCTGTGGTCTTGCACGGCAAAGCCGTATGCCCACTGTTGGTAGAAAATGCGCAAATCGATGGCGCTGCCCAGCACCAAGCCCACATGGGCGTTGGCGCTGGTGTTTTGGTACACGCCAGTTTTTTCGTGTACGCAAGATTCGTTGCGGGTCAGTGCCAAGACCGTGCCCAAAGTCTCGACCTGGGTGATGATTTGCGCCCACTCGGGGCGCAAGCGCTGGGCTTGCAGCTCTAGGGCATCGCTGCCGACATAGGCGGCTATCAATTGTCCTTCGCTAATCTGCAATTGCGCGGCAATGTCGCGGTGGCGCGCCTTGCTGCTTTGCCTAGCTTGTCTGAAATGCTCACGGATATGCTCGAGGCTCAGGGTGTTGGCTGTCATGGCTAAGTCCTTGTATGGGCTGGGCTGGAGGATTTAAGCGAGGGTTTGCAAAGATTTTTCGTGCTCGGCATCTGCACTTTGGTGCCCAGCCTCGTTGCGGTGTTCGACCTGTGCCAATTCTTCGCCTTGCAGGTAATAGGCTTTAGCAAAGCCGCTGACATAGCTGCCCATGCTGGGCGTGAGTTCGTAGAGATGAAAATCCGTCAGAGGCGCAATCATGTCGATGAATTTGCCAAATTTAGCGCGGAAGGCGTCCATGGCAATGGCAAACAAAGCCTGGTCGCGGGCGATTTCCACGGCGCTGCATTGCAGGGTAAAGCGGCGGCGGGCAAATACAGTTTTGGCTTGTTCTTCGTTTTCAATAAACATGGCCGAGCAACGCCCAGCTTGCTGCAAATTAGCACAATGGGCCGCTAATTCGCTGACATAGATATAGAGTCGCGTGCCGATTTGAACAAAGGCGGTGTAGCTGGCCTCGGGCTTGGCTTGGGCGTCGCAGGTGGCCAAGGTAATGGTTTGAAAGCCTTGCATAAAGTCGCGGGCTTCTTGGCCGATGTTTTCCAATTTGTCGGTGTTGCTCATGCGATTCTCCAAAATAAAGTGCCTGGGGTGTTGGGGGATTTGCCTAGGTAGCTTGAGCGCTGCCGCGCTGGGGGGGGGGGGGCAGCGCTCAAGGGAGCTGGGTCTTATGGCGCAGCTTGAACATCAAACTTGATCGTCCAAGTTTGTTGGCCGTTGTAAGCAGGGTTCGCTGGTGCGTAGCTGATGTTGGTCAAATGCATACGGGCATAGCTATTGCCTGCGCCAGAACGCACCAAAGTAGCCGCTTGCTCATTGGCTTTGAGTTGATGCTGGCCAAGCCCAGGAATAGCGCTGGCCGTAGGCGCGTAGCTGAACCAACCGTAGTTCAAGGCAGCAGGGTAGACGCCTGTATAAGTTGGTGCCAGCTGCGAGCCGATGGTGTCTTTTACCCATTTATTGACGGCTGTTGGCCCCGTTTGGCTACCAGTCAAATCCGGCAAGGTGTCAGTCAAATTGCTGGTGGAGCTGAATTTGGCTTCGATGGGCGAACCATTAGCTGCATAAAACCCGGCTGGTGTTTTGCTCAAAAAGCCCGCAACCGTGCCGCTGCCTGAAGCGCCGCCATTGAGCTTGACGCTGTAGCGGTTAAAGGCGATATGCCAAGTGCCAGATTCGCTGCTAACGCTATTGCTAGCCAGGTTGTAATAGACCCAGCCATTAGTGGCATTAACACCGCCATTGGGGCTGCTGAAAACCTGACTTGGGTTGGCCGTATTAACAAAGCGGAAAGACGGCCAGCCTGAAGTTGTACCGGTGGGGCTGCCGTAATACCCCGTCATTTGCAAGGCATAAACGGTGCCTGCCGCGCCGGTAATATCAGTCGAGGCGCTATTGCTGGTGAGGAGGAAGGTACGGAAATTCGGGCTGAGTTGATGGCCGCCATCCACGCCGTATTCAAAGGCAGCGCTTTGAATCGCATTGTTGCCGCTAAAAACGCTGCTGGCTTTATCGGCGATCCACGCCACACCGGGTACGGATACGCCAGTGGCGTCTTTAGTCGCATCGGTGTAAGTGAGCAGCTGATCCCATGTGTAAGTGAAGGGTGTACCCAAAGCTGCGCCTTGGCCTGTGCCACTTGGACCGCTATTAGTAAACAGCGATGCCGTGCGCCCTGCGCCGACAACTTTGACATCCCAAACCGAGCCCGTGCAGTCAGCAGTTTGCGCGCCCGCGTCAAAGTCGTAGCAAACATCGCCAGAAGCGGGCAGATCAAAAGTCCATGTCTGGCTTTGCGTGAATTTGCTCGTGCCTGGTGTGGTGGGGCTGGTCGTAGGGGTCGTCGTAGGGGCAGTTGTCGGGGCAGTTGTTGGGGTCGTACTTGGTGTGGCGGTTGGCGTGCTGGGGTTGCTGCCACCACCACCGCCACCACCGCAGGCGGCCAAGGCTGCAAGAGCGACGGCTGTGGCAAGGTATTGCAAACGGGTATTGCTGGACATGGGAAAGTCTCCTTAAGGATGAAATGAAAAGTGCAAAAAGAAAATGGATTTAGAGCGCATTGCCAAAGGCAAACTTGGCGCCGATATAGATGAAGCGCCCAGAAACAGGGCCGAAATCGCTGTCGCTAGCAAAATTGCGTTGACGCCCAGTGAGGTTGTTCACGCCCAAAAAGAGTGTGCTGCTTTGACCCAGCTTGTGGTTGAGTGAGACATCTAAAGTCGCCCAAGCGGGCGAGCGCGCTTGGCTCACGCTGTCCACCATCTCATCGCTTTGGTAGCGCAGGCGGGCGCTCAGGCTGGTTTTGGGGCTGGCTTGCCAATCCGCACCCAAGCGCAGGATGTCGCGCGGGCGGCGTGTGAGCTCCAAGCCGCGATGGCGATCGCGCGTTTTGGTATAGGTGTAGGAAGCGCTCAAATCCCAGCTGGCGCTGGGGCGCCAAGTCAAGCTGCTTTCCACGCCTGCAGTGTGGGCGCTGGCCACATTGGCATAGCTATAGATGGCAATGCCATTCACGACGGTGGCATTGGCCAAATCTTCCTGAATCAAATCGCTGACTTGGTTGTAGAAGGCGTTGACATCCAGGCTCCAGTCACGCCCCTGGCTCACGGTGGCGCCCAGCTGCAGGCTATTGGACGATTCGGGTTGAAGCTTGGGGTTACCCACCACCTTGTAGCCCAAATTGCTGTGGTCAAACAGGTAGTGGCGCTCTTTCAAATTTGGCACGCGGTAGCCTTGGCCTAAGCTGGCGCGCAGTACGGCTTTGCGGCCGTTTTGTTCCCACACATTGCCGCGCAGGCTGATTTTTGGTGCCCAATGGCCGCCAAAGTCGGAATCATGCTGGCCGCGCAAGCCCAGCAGCAATTCCCAGTTGTCGTTAAAAATGATGTCGTTTTGCACAAAAACTTCGCTGCTGCTGCGGCTGGCGCTGCCCTGCAAGCCAAGCTCAGACAGGCCATTGCTTGTCTGCTGCAGACTCTCTTTATGCCAGTCCGTGCCTACCATCCACAGCTGCCGCCCCCAAGCGGGCAGATCAAGCTGAGTGCTGACATGCTGGGTGTGCTGTTCTGACTGGCGCAGCGTTGCTAGCGCGCCGTTGGAGTAGGCGGGTGAGTCGCTGTCATACCGCTCATCCAAGGCTTTGAACTCCGCGCGCAGGCCGTTGGCAAAACGCCAATTGCCGCCGCCGCTTAAGCGTTGCCGCGCGATGTTTTCTTCTTTGCGCTGCGGCACATTGACGGGGGGCACATAAAGCCGGTAGCGCTGGGTGTCATCCTCTTTGTAATGCGAGGCTTCAGCCCAAAAACGCCCGTTTTTGCTCGGGATCCAATCGCCGCGCAGTGCCAATTGCTGGCGCGCACTGGCATCGCCTTGGCGCGTGTATTCGCTGGGGCGCACGCCAAAGCCGGCGTCATCAATGGCATCGCCTGAAAGCGATAAACGCCACTTGTCTTTGCCGCCAGCAATGCTAAAACGCCCGTGGCGGTTATTGGCGCTGGCACTTTTACCATTGTCGTTTTGGCTGCCAAAGCTGCCGATATCGATAGCTGCAGTGCCACCAAACCCCGCCTTGGTGCGCTGCGTGATGACATTGATGACCCCGCCCATGGCCGAGCTGCCGTATTGCGCTGAGCTGGCGCCTTTGACCACTTCGATATGTTCGATCTGGTTGATCAGGTATTGGCTTAAATCGACGGTGGAGCTGGTGCTGGCGGTAATCGGCAGGCCATCAATCAAGACCAAGACTTGGTCGGCATTGAGGCCTTGCAAAGACAGCTCGTAGCCCGATTTGCCGCGCACTTGGCGTATTTGGAGGCCGGGTACATTTTCCAGGGCTTGCTTCAGCGTGCGCGCATGGGTGCGCTCGATTTCTTGGCGCGTCACGACCTCGGTGCGCACGGGCGCATCGTCTATCAGGCGTTCGCTGCGTGTGGCTGTAACCACCACTTGTTGCAAATGCTCCGCATCGTCGTCGCTTGCAGTTTGCGCTTGTGCGCCTAGGGCCAGAAAAGTGCCGAGAGAACAAATGGCCACAGCCAAAGGATGCATGCGCAGCAGCATGGTGTCTTCTTCCTTGAGGAAAGTGAACACTGGCTGGCGATGGGCTGGCGTGTGTCGAATTGTGGGGGTGACTATTTAGTCAAAATCAGCTTGCCAGCTGCCGTGACGCGCAATTGGTAGATATTGCCTTGGTGGGCAATTTCGACCATTCGCTGCTGTCCGAGCAAATCGGCGCTGCTGATTCTTCGGGTGCCTGATGTGGCAGCCACTGGCGCTGTGTGAACAGAACCAGCTTGCTGCACAGGCAATACAGGAGGTGCAGAGTTCAGCATGGCAGGAATTATAAATGCAAACCATTCCCATTTGCATTGCTAAAGAGATCTTTTTCAAACATTCGCCAAAATTGATGCAAACCTGCTGTATTTTGCTATTTAAATGATAGCTATTTAGGCATGTTTTTTACGGCAAATCAGCGATTTGCTTATGGAATTTTCTTATGGGATTTGCTTGTGGGGGGGTGATGCCGGGCTTTGATACCGGGGTGGCAGGCGCAGCGCTTGCCAGCCGCATCACATTTCGCGTTTGAGGTAGTGCGCGCCTGGCAAGGGGCTGTTGTAGTAGGGGGCGATTTCGTAGAAATCGAGGTCCTCATAGAGCTGTCTGGCCGTGCCCATGGTGTCCAAGGTGTCGAGCAAAACGCAGGCGTAGCCTTGTCTGCGCGCAAAATCCATGGCGGCATCGGCCAAGGCTTTGCCCAAGCCTAAGCTGCGAAAAGCTGGGCGCACATAAAGGCGCCGCATTTCCGCAGCGCCCATGTGGTCGCTGTCATCCAAAGGCCGCATGGCGCAGCAGCCGGCAAGCAAGTCATCCACCCAGGCGAGTAAAAAAATGCCTCGTGGGGCGGCGTAATCCCCAGGCCATTGCGCGGCCTCGTGCGCCAAGCCGGTTTGTAGCTCAGCGGCTGGCAAAGTGCTGGCGTACTCCAACAAAATCGCCTATGCCGCCAGCGTATCTTGTGCTTGGGCGGGGTGGATGCGGGTTTTGGGGAGAGATGACGCGGGCAGAT
>JAMIFN010000071.1:0-18550 GCA_035906235.1 Allobrachymonas sp.
CTGAGCATCAAGAAGCCTCAAAACCCAGCAAGCCCGTTAGTAAGGAAATAGAAGGACTCCAAAATGTGCAAGAGCAGGCAGATTTTTTTGCGGCGCTAGGACAATTTGAGCAGGCTGAAGACTTGCTGCGCCGGTTTATCGAAAAAAATCCTGAAACTAGCCTCCTTGCCTACCTCAGCCTCTTGGGGATTTATTACACCGCGCAAAGGCATGACGCCTTTGAAGCTTTGCGCCAGCATTACAACAGCACCTTTAATGCGCAAGTACCAAACTTTGACGACTTCAAATCTGACCCTAAGGGTTTAGAGAGCTACCCAGCAGCAGTAGAGCGTATCCAGCAAGCTTGGGGCAGCTCAGATGCGATACGCCAACTTGAAGACCTTATGTTCCGCCACCCAGGCAGTGCGCATCAAGACGAAGCCTTTGCACCTTTGGCCTATCGCGAATTGTTATTGCTCTACGGCATTGCCAGCGACACCATGGCAACACCGGAAGATATCTCTCGTATCCGCTCTGTCACGGCTAGCGCCCAGCAATGGCTGCAACCTGCTACCACCATCATTCTGGATCCCGTAGCTGATGCCACAAATTTGCCACTTGAACCAGATGTAGATCTTGGCGAAAACCACGATGAAGGCGCAGCAACCAAGTCGGCTAGCTTCCAAACGGCACCCAGTCCACTAGACCACGACCTTGACCGTTTGGATGACTCTGCCGCGCCAGAGCACATGAATCTGGATTTAGAATTGGGTGCACTAGACAGCGTCGATTTGGCTTTGCCTGATGACCATGGAATCAGCCAATCTGGCATCCCCAGCAACATCATCGATTTCGACATCGAGGACTTAGCACCGCACGAAAAACCACTGGGTGCAACTCTGGCCGACATCGACTTCAGCTTGGATAAAATGCCCCTTACTCCTGCTGATTTGGCAGCTGATGGTGCAAAAACGCCTTAGGAAGTCCTTAGCACGAAGCCCGTTCTTGGGGTCGCTGGTATTTCACCATTAGGCCGGCTACTTGGGGCTGAGGTAGCTCGCCAAAATACCCGCTATGCCCCGTTTCTCTGCATCCTGCCCCATTCTGTTGGATAAAAGCCAGCACCCCGTCCTAAGGGCTTTGCATAGGCACCTTAGAAAAACTCTGATGCTGCACAGTCGATATGTCTTAGCTTGTATCTGCTGCATGCTTTTTAATGCCTGTGCGGGCTTACAAGGCTCGGCACTGAATGCCCAAGGCGAGCCCATTTTCGCTGCTGGCCAGACCGGCCCGTCATCGTCACCCCTTTACACGGATGACAACATGAGCAATACCGATCGCCCCGCGCTGCAAGGCTCCTTGGCGTTATCACGCACGCTGATTCATGATGCACCCCAAAATTTGCGCGAACATCTGCGGGCTTTGGCCGGATCCCCTGCACCGTATCGCCTAGGATTGGGGGATGTCTTGCAAGTACGCATTCAGCAATCAGCACCAGTTGCCGATATTTTTGAGGAACTTCCGCTCAACAGTGAAGGTGTATTGGATTTAGCTGATCTGGGCGCCTATCGTCTGCAAGGACTTAGCCTTGAACAGGCGCAACGCATTTTGCAGGACGCATTGGCTGCTGAACCATTGCAACACCCAAAAGTTCTGGTGCGCGTTAGCCAATATCGCAGCCAATTCGTGCGCCTGCAGGGAGAAATCTATGCCCCAGGGGACTACGCGATCGACGCCACACCCATGAGCCTAGCTGAAGCTATTACCCGTGCTGGCGGTCTGCTGGAAAAAGCCGATTTGGGCGCTATCACCCTGCAACGCAACGGGCAAGCTCAGCAAATCGACTTGCGCCAACTCTACCAATGGGGTTTATCGCCTGATGAAATTTTGCTGCGCCATGGCGATATGCTGATTTTTTCGCCTAGCCCTTAAAAAACTGTGCGACGGCAGCAGGGTAAATCAAATGTTCTTGCGTTAGCACGCGCCCGGCCAAATCTTCTGCCGTATCCCCAGCAAAAATCGGGACGGCCGCCTGCGCCAAAATTGGCCCATGGTCTAACTCCGCCGTCACCTGGTGCACCGTAGCCCCTGCGAACTTGCATCCCATGTCGATGGCGCGTTGATGCGTATGCAAGCCTGGAAAAGCTGGTAAAAGCGAGGGGTGGATATTCAGTAAACGCCCTGCGTAATGCGCCACAAAGCTAGGCGTCAGGATGCGCATAAAACCCGCCAAAACCACTAGGTCAGGGGAAAACCTGTCAATTTCCGCAGCCAAAGCGGCATCAAAATCTTCACGATCCGCATAGGCTTTGTGATCCAAAACTGCGGTAGAAATACCTTGGCTGGCTGCAAAAGCCAAGCCCCCTGCCCCTGCCTTATTGCTAATGACAGCGACCACCTGCACATCCAAAGTACGGGCCCAATGCTCTTGCTTTGCAGTCATGACGATGGCTGCCATATTGGAGCCGCCACCAGAAATCAAAATAACAATATTTTTCATGCAAGGATTATCGCTTGCTAGCTATGCTGACACTATCAAAAACAGAGCTACCTAGGCAGGCTTTGCGCGATAAAATGACAAAATGATACAAAATTCATCTTTTGCCATCTTTTGGCATTTATGCAGCAACTTCCAGCGGAAATCCCGCCTGCTTTGCGCTGTAGGCATCGGTATCATCCTAGGGCTGCACACAGCAGCGGCTGGCAGCCTGCACTTGGATACGCAAGACATCAGCCAGGCGACGCTGAGCTACCGCAATCTGGCAACGGGCGCGGCTTTGAACGCGGCGCAAACCCGCAGCTTGGTGCGCCAGTTGCGCCATACCGAGCTGCTCAACCAGGCCGAGGTTTTACAGGATTTGCAGCTCACGGGTGAGGAGGCCAAAGGCAAAGGATTTTTGCTGCCCAATCCCTATTTTCCCCGCTACCGTGGGCAGGATATTGCCCCGCCCAAATTGCGCCAAGCTCAAGTAGCAGGCCAGCTGCAAAGCAACCCCGAGGGTTATGCCCAGACGCAAGAAGGCTATTTCAGCCACGCCGATGGCCAGCGCGAATACTATGGGCAAAAGCCCGTGGCGCAGTGGTATAGCAGCATCAGCCACGGTGGTGCGGCGGCGCAAGAGGTGTGCGCTGTGCGTTTTGAATCCGGGCAGCAGCAGCGCTATCGCCTGCAAACCTTTGCCAGCGCTCAGGCGGCTTTAGCTGCGGGCTGGCGCATCACCCACCAATACCACTGCGGCGCATGTTCCAGCCTGCGCGATTTGGGCGTGTATATCGGCCGGCCTGATTTAACCGCGCCCGCGCGCCTGTGTGCCAAGCAGGGCTATGGACAAAACGCCAATTTGGGCAAGGTCAAAGCCTGCATGCAGCGCAGCACGGGTTTGAGTCCCGCCTGCGCCGAGAGCTGGGCCTATAACGCCATGCACACGGCGCAGCAATGCATGGGTGTGTGCTTGCAAACCTATGGTGCGGGCAAAAGCGAAGGTTTAGATTTGCTGGCGCGCGCAAAAGGCGCGTACCAATTGCTGGTGCAAGAAAAATTTCAGTCTTGCCCGCCGCAAGTGCCCAGCCAAAACCCGGCAATCGGGCAGGCGCTGGCGCGGGCAGGCTGCCCTTTAGAAAATGAAAATACCGGTAAATTGAATGCTTGTCTGTGGTGCGACGAGCGCATTTCCGGCCCAGGTTTTAAATACCAAGCGGCGCGCACCAGACGCAATTCGGGCTTGGAGTCGGAAATTCCGCGCGACAACGACCACCTGTTTTACCAAGCCGACCATAGCCAGTATTTTTTAGCACAAAAACCGGGGAAAACGCCGTAAAACCTGCCTGATAAGCTATTAATTCAATAGCAAATGGGCAGGCTGAAGCCGAGCGCGTTTAGTGTTGAGTGTTAGTGCGATGGTCGGCGCGGCTTGTGTCCATTGCGCCCGGCTGCGCCGCTGCCTCTTGGCGGCTTGCCCAGTTGCAGCGAGCTGACCATGCGGTCAAAACGCTGGTGAAAGAGCTTGTCGATTTCGCCGACCACGCCGCCCAGCTCTTCGGCTTCAAAGTGCTGCTCCATGATGGCCGTCACATGCTCGACCAAGATATTGCGCTGCACCTGCATGATGTCGGCGGGCGTGGGGCCCACGAAGAGCATCACGAAATCATCGCGCGCTTCTTGCTCGCTGGCGTGGTCTTCTTCGTCAAACTCGCTGTCGTAAAAGCTCACCTCTATGGCGGCGCCGCTGGCGGCTAGCTCGTTCAAACCCACGCAAAGCTCGTCTAGGGCAAAGCGGAAATCATCGTTGCCAGATAGGGTCCAGCACATATTCAGCACATGGCTGCGGCTATCAAAGCGAATGCCGGGTTCTTCCTCAAAACTGCTCGCGGCTGCGCCCTTGAGCGAACGCGCGCCGACATATTGCCAAAGCGGCTTCAGGGCTTCCTCGACTTGCAGGGCCGTGACATCGGCACGCAAGGAAACCTCGCCATGCACATGAATTTCAAAACTGGTGTGGGTATGAGACATGGCTAGAGTTTAGGGCAAAACCCAAGCGCCAAACGCCTGTGGCGACCTGTCCCCTTCTATACAATGGCCGCGATATGAGCGCCACTGACCCCACCCCTATGCCCAGCGCTGTTGCGCCGCCTGCCGCGCCCGCCGTCCCCGCCCACCTGGCCACGACTGCGCCCCTTGATGTATCCGCACAAGCCCAGCGCAGCGCTTGGCTATGGCTGATTTTGGCGGGTTTAGCGGGTTTGAGCTTGCTCGGCAATGTTTTGCTTTGGGGCAAGTTATCGGGCATGCAACAGCATTTGGCCGTCAGCAGTGCGCAAGCACAAAACACCGCGCAAGAGGCCAAGGCGCTGGCGCAAACCATGGCCGAGCGCGCTGAAAGCAATCAGGCCAAGCTCGCCCTGCTGGATGCGCGTCTGCAAGAGATGGATGCGCTCAACCGCCAAGTTGAGGCCATCGTGCAACAAGCCTCGCGCACGCAAAACAGCAATCTGCTCACCGATCTCGAATCGGGCCTGCGCCTAGCGCAGCAACAGGCGCAATTTACGCGCAATGCCCAACCTCTGCTGGATGCTTTGGCTGGGGCGCAAAGCCGTTTGGAGCTAGCGGGCGATACCGCCGTGCTGCTGAAACCCGCAGCCAGCGCCATTGCGCAAGACATCAATCGCTTGAAAACGGCCAACTACCCCGATGTGAATGCGGCGGTCGATCAGCTCGACGATTTGGTCAGCAGCTTGGATAGCTTGCCTTTGTGGGTTGAACAAGCGGAAAAACATGCATTGCCTCAACCTGTGGTGCAGAGCGCCAAAGAGGCAAAACACAAGGGGAAAACCCCATCGCAAGCTAACCCCAACCCCAACCCCAACCCTAGCGCCGCCAGCCCAGGCAATTGGCTAAGCAGCGCGCAACAAGCAGGCCTAACGCTATGGCACGAAGCGCGCAGCTTGGTGCAGGTCGAGCGCATGGATGGCGCCAACCCTGCAGCCCTTACGCGCCAAGAAGCGGCCTTGCTGCGCGAGCAGATGAAGCTCTACGCCTTGGGCGCGCGCAGTGCCATGCTCTCGGGGCGTTTACCCGCTGCGGCGCAAACCTTGGCGCAGTTGCAGCAGCGCCTGCCGCAATACTTTGACCGCCATAGCCGCGACTACCGCCGTGTGGATACGCAATTGGAGGCAATCCGCAGCCTGCTGGTTTCGGGCAGCAGCGAAGCGCCGCAGGTGCAAAACAGCATCCATGCGCTGGCCTTGCTGAATGAACGCCTGAGCGCTATTCCACTCAGTGCTAGCCTACCCAGCGGCGCTGCGCCAGCTGCCGACCAGAAAGCGCAGGGCGGGCGATGAAACGCATCATCTGGTTTTTGTTACTGGCTGCTGCGGCCACGGGCTTGGCCTTGCTGATGGGCGATAGCCGCGCTAGCGCCGCTATTTTTTGGCCGCCTTATCGCATCAGCTTGTCGCTCAATCTGCTGATTTTTGGCCTCCTCGCGTTTTTCATCCTGCTTTACTTTGCGCTGCGCACAGTGCAAGCGTTTTTGGCCATGCCCGGCCGTGCGCAAAGCTGGCGCGAGCAATACCACGAGCGCGCCATGTATCAGCGCCTGCTGGACGCCCATATGCTGCTGTGGGAAGGGCGTTTTAGCCGAGCCGCCAAAGCCGCCGAACAAGCGCTAGAGCACGCGCATAAACGCGAAGGCGATAGCCCCACCAGCGCCAGCGCCGAGTTGCTGGCGGCGCATTTGCTCGCCGCCGAAAGTGCGCATCAGCTGCGCGACACCGCTGCACGCCAGCGCCATAAGCAGGCGGCGCAGCGTTGGGCGCAAGAGGCCGATGAAGCGGGCGAAGCCCTCAAGCTGCGTGCCGCGCACTGGGCGCTAGACGATGGCGAGCCGCACGAAGCGCGCGCGCAACTGGCGCAACTGCCTCAGGGCGCGCAGCGCCGCATTCACGCCCTGCGCCTCAAGCTCAAAGCCGCGCAACTGGCTGGCGATAGCCGTTTGGCACTAGAAACCACGCGTCTGCTGGCCAAACACAATGCCTTCTCGCCTTTTGTCGCGCAAACCTTAAGGGTGAGCTTGCTGCGCGAGCATTTGGCGCAGGCGCACGATTTAACGGCCCTGCAAACGGCCTGGAAGCAGCTGCCGCGTGCCGAGCAAGAAATCCCTGAAGTCACTTTCCGCGCGGCCGAGCGCATGCTGCAACTGGCGCAAACCGAGGCCGATCATCCCCTGGTGCGCGAACGCCTAGCACCGCTACTGGCGCGTTACGCCAGCTTGCCTGCGCATTTGCAGCTGAGCACCGTGCTGGCGCTGGAAGACTGCATGGGGCAGCTCGACCGCGATTGGCTGGCGCGCATCGAAAATAGCCAAAAAAACGCCCCACGCGACCTGCGTCTGCAATATTTGGCCGGTGTGGCCTATTTGCGCCAGCAGCTTTGGGGCAAGGCGCAACACACGCTCGAGCAACTCATTAGCAACCCCCAGGCCGAACGCGAACACCCTGAACTGACACGCCGCGCCCATGTGCATCTGGCGCAATTGGCCGAGTACCAAGGGCGCGAAGCCGATGCCCAAAAATCCTGGCGCAAGGCGGCTTTGCTGGGGGCTTAAAGCGTTGCCATGCGGGTCGCTGCTGGCATTGCATTTTTCATCATCAAATCCGCGTTTTAAGCCTAAATTCCTGCCTGAGAAGCTATCGTTTTTATATTGCCATGCACCTGCCCCAACAACACCCCCACAGCCGCCCACGCCGCCTGCGCCGCGATGCTTTTACGCGCAATTTGGTACGCGAGCACACCTTAAGCGCCCACGATTTGATTTACCCCGTATTTGTGCTGGAAGGCGAAAACCGCCGTGAAACCGTGGCCTCTATGCCCGGCGTCGAGCGCCTGTCTATCGATTTGCTCTTGCCCGTGGTGGAAGAATGTGTGCAACTGGGCATCCCCTATATTGCGCCCTTTCCCGTCATCAGCGCGGCGTTAAAAACCGAGGATGGGCGCGAAGCTTGGAACCCAGATGGCCTGATGCCGCAATTCATCCGCGCCGTGAAAGCCCGCTTTCCGCAAATCGGCATCATGAGCGATGTCGCGCTGGACCCCTACACCAGCCACGGGCAAGATGGCCTGTTGGATGCCAGCGGCTATATCTTGAACGACGAAACCGTAGCCGCTTTGGTTCAACAAGCGCTCTGCCACGCCGCAGCCGGCGCAGATGCCGTAGCGCCCAGCGACATGATGGACGGGCGCATAGGCGCGATCCGCCAAGCGCTAGAAGACGCAGGGCATAGCCTGACACGCATCGTGGCCTATAGCGCCAAATACGCCAGCAGTTTTTACGGCCCTTTCCGTGATGCGGTCGGCTCATCGGGCAATTTGGGCAAGGCCGATAAAAAGGTGTACCAAATGGACCCGGCCAACAGCGACGAAGCCCTGCGCGAAGTGGCGCTCGATATTGCCGAGGGCGCCGACATGGTGATGGTCAAGCCCGGCATGCCGTATCTCGACATCGTGCGCCGCGTGAAGGACGAATTTGGCGTGCCCACCCTGGCCTACCAAGTCAGCGGCGAATACGCCATGCTGATGGCCGCCGCGCAAAACGGCTGGCTGGAAAAAGACGCGGTGATGATGGAGAGCTTGCTGGGCTTCAAACGCGCGGGTGCCGATGCCATCCTCACCTACTTTGCCCGTGATGCGGCGCGTTTGTTGCAGCGCAGCAAACTGTGATACCATCTTTTTTCATGAATGCAGCGCGCTTTTATTTTTATCATTTTTGCTTCTCGGCACCGGCGGTGTGAGAGGTTGAGCCCTAGATAAAAGTTCAAGCGCAACACTTTCAATAAAACCGCTGGTGCCCCTAGGCCTCAGCGGTTTTTTTATGCCGATTTTTTTCTAACAGGAGTGCACCATGTCCCATCCCTACGCAAGCTGCAACACCCCCACTGGCCCCACTGACGACGAACGCATAGAAAGCCTCACCATGCTGCCCCCGCCTGAACACTTAATACGCTTTTTTCCCATTCGTGGCACGGCAGCCGAGAAATTGGTGGACGATACGCGCCAGCGCATCCGCCGCATCATGCAAGGTGCAGACGATCGACTGCTCGTTGTCATGGGGCCTTGCTCTATCCACGACCCCAAGGCGGCGCTGGAATACGCGCGTCAACTACAAGCCGCGCGGGTGCAATACCAAGATGATTTAGAGCTGGTGATGCGCGTGTATTTTGAAAAACCGCGCACCACCGTGGGCTGGAAGGGTTTGATCAACGACCCCTATTTAGACGGCAGTTTCCGCATCGACGAAGGCCTGCGCATGGCGCGGCAATTGCTGCTGGAAATCAACCAAATGGGTTTGCCCGCAGGCAGCGAATTTTTGGATGTGATTTCGCCGCAATACATCGGCGACCTTATCAGCTGGGGCGCCATTGGCGCACGCACCACCGAAAGCCAAATCCACCGCGAGCTGGCCAGCGGCCTGTCTGCGCCCATAGGTTTTAAAAACGGCACCGATGGCAATATCCGCATTGCGCTCGACGCCATGGCCTCGGCCGCGCGCGGGCACCACTTTTTGTCGGTACACAAAAACGGCCAAGTGGCTATTGTGCAAACCCGTGGCAACCCAGACTGCCATGTGATTTTGCGCGGCGGCAAAACGCCCAATTACGATGCCGAGCATGTGGCAGCAGCCTGTGCCGAGTTGGAAAAAGCCGATCTGCCCGCCACGCTCATGGTCGATTGCAGCCACGCCAACAGCAGCAAACAGCACCAAAAGCAGCTGGAAGTGGTGCAAAACATCGCCGGCCAAATCGCGGCTGGCTCGCGCCAAGTGTTTGGCGTCATGGTGGAAAGCCATCTTTGCGCAGGCGCGCAAAAATTCACCCCAGGCAAAGACGATGCCGCAAAGCTGGTTTATGGACTAAGCATCACCGATGCCTGCGTGAATTGGGACGACAGCGCGGCCATGCTGCAAACCCTGGCGGCCAGTGTGCAGGCGCGGCGCAAGGCATAAAGACCGAGAGAGGCCAGATGGCCCTGAAATGCCGGAAAGTCACTTATTTGTAAAATTTCTTTCCCCTCATTTCTCTGCATTGACAAGCCCCCTAAAAGCTGCGCCAATGTGCTTGCCAGCGGTTTCTTCGGATTCACGCCTACCCTAAACGCCGACCCCACATGAAAGCTGGCGTTTGGGGTATTCAGGGAGCATATATGGATTACCCAAGTTTGCATTTGGGACTTTTTTCGACCCTCAGCGCCTCGCAGCGATCGGCCTTGGCTGCACAATTGCGGCAGGTGGTGGACGCAGGTTTTCGTTGGTCTTTGTCTGAAGACTTAGAGGCCGATGCTATCTTTATTGACCCAAGCCTATGCGCCATCAGCCGTGGCCAGCATAGCCCCACCAACCCATCCCAGGCGTTGCAGCTGCACATTCAACTAGGTATGGGCAGTTTTGCCTCGATTTTGCTCGATCGCTGGCACACACCCACACTAATTGCTCTGCCCGCCCAGCACCTGCAGGCCTTACAAGGCCAAGACCAATTCTTTTGGATCAGCACCGCCACACCACACAACCAAAGTCTGCTAGATGCCCTACACCAAATCAATGTGCGTATGCGTTATGAACGCATCCTCTATGCCCTAGGCCAAGGCATGCAAGAACAACAAAGTGCGGTACTGGCTGAACGCGGGCACAGCAGCGCCAAAGTTTGGCAAGTGCTAGACGAAGAGCAGTTAATGGCCATCCTCGACCCAGCCATGATGGACTTGTACTTCAACCCCCATGCAGACCCCACGCGGATGCGCCACTGGCAATGGCATAAACGCCCAGCGGGTGCAGCCAGCAGCCAGCCTGCGCGTTTTGTGCATTGCGCGGGCGATGAAGCCCTGTGGGAATTTGCGATGCGCAGCCCCGATGTTGAATTAGAGCCAGAATTTGAGCGCGGTACGCTACGCCTTTTGCGTCGCCCAAATGTACGCCCCAGCTTGCTGCGGCAACGCCATACCCGTTTATTCACGATGTTGAGCCAAACGCAATCCACCATGGATGATTTGCTTAGTAGCCACCCCCCCCAACTGCGGCGTGATCTCTATGCCCTGTCTTTATGCGCCTGTTTGCAGCCCCAAAAAACCGAATCTCCCTCCGTTTGGGGTAGTCTGCTCGATACCGTATTACCGCGTAAACAAGAAGGCCGCAGCTTTTCCTCTAGTGGCTTAGGCAGCCTGTTTTCCTCACGCCCGCCTGTCAGTGACAGCAGTTTTTCCGAATCTGCATTCTAAAAATGTGACCAGAGAAAATCTAGCTCGCCAGCATCTCACGCAGTTTGGCGTGCACGCCGCCAAAGCCGCCATTGCTCATGCACACCAGTACATCGCCCGGGCGCACCTGCGCTGCCACGGCTTGCACCAGTGCGGCGATGTTGTCGTGGGTTTGGGCTTTGCTGCCTAAGGGTTTGAGTGCCTCGGCGGCATCCCAATCCAAGCCCCCGCTATGACAAAAGGCCAAATCAGCAGCTTCCAAGCTCCAAGGCAATTGCGCTTTCATGGTGCCCAGCTTCATGGTGTTGCTGCGCGGTTCAAAAATCGCCAGGATGCGGGTTTTATCGCCCAAACGCGCACGCAATCCTTCCAGCGTGAGGCGAATCGCCGTGGGGTGATGCGCAAAATCGTCGTAAATGGTAATCGGCGCGGCTGCCTTGTCACCGTGGGCTTGCACCGTGGCAAAAACTTCTAGGCGGCGTTTCACATTTTGAAAACTGCCCAGTGCCGTACAGCTTTGCGCCACGGCGACGCCCACATGCTGCGCCGCCGCAATCGCCGCCAGCGCATTGTGCTGGTTGAACACGCCGCTCAAACCCCATTGCACACGGGGGCTGCTGCCTTGGTTTTCGCCACGGCTGACCACCGCAAAATCATGCGCAGGCCCCTCGGCCACAAAATCGGCATGAGCAGGGCCAAAACTGCGCAGCTCGCTCCAGCAACCCGCCCCCAGCACGCGCTGCAGGCTTTCTTCAAAACCATTGGCTACCACGCGCCCGCTGGCGGGCACGCAGCGCAGCAGGTGGTTGAACTGGCGCTCAATCGCGGCTAAATCATCAAAAATATCGGCGTGGTCAAACTCCAAATTATTCAGCACCGCCGTGCGCGGGCGGTAGTGCACAAATTTGCTGCGTTTGTCAAAAAAGGCTGTGTCGTATTCGTCGGCCTCAATCACAAAATAAGGGCGCTCATGCCCTGCCACTTGTTTGCCTAAGCGGGCAGAAACGCCAAAATTCAGCGGCACGCCGCCAATCAAAAAGCCAGGCTGCAGCCCCGCCTGATCCAATATCCAGGCCAGCATGGTGCTGGTGGTGGTTTTGCCATGCGTGCCCGCCACGGCCAGCACATGGCGGCCTTGCAACACATTTTCTGCCAGCCACTGCGGGCCGCTGGTATAGGGCAAGCCTTGGTCAAGGATGGCCTCCATCAACGGGAATTTGGGCGCGCCATCAGCCAGGCGCGCGCGGCTGACCACATTGCCCACCACAAAGATATCGGGCTGCAGCGCCAATTGCTCGGTGCCATAGCCTTCAATCAGCTCAATCCCGAGCGCGCGCAGTTGGTCGCTCATGGGCGGGTACACACCGGCGTCACAACCTGTGACCCTGTGCCCAGCCTCACGCGCCAGCGCGGCCACACCGCCCATAAAAGTGCCACAAATACCGAGGATATGGATGTGCATATGCTTTAAAAATAATAGCTGCTCAGGCAGGTTTTACGGCCTAAATCGCCATAAATACTTCAAAAACTAACGGAAAACTTGGTACTCTCATGAATCCTGCCGCATCATAAACGAAGCGCTTCCGCTGCTAAATCCTGGGTCTGCCCGCGTCCATCCATGAAAGCGGTAGTCCAAGCGTGGCAGCTAAGGCCTTGATATCCCCGCACCCAGTAAGCCCTGAAGGACCTCTCCCCCCACTGCTGTCTGCAAATTGGCCGCCAAACCCTCAAACACGCTGTCTAAACTGCGTGCCTTCTGGCCAAACAAGGCTTGCAGCACGCGCGCATCTTCAAACAAACCATGCAAATAAGTGCCGAGCACCAACCCGCTACTGGCTCCGCTATCGCTAAGCCAGCCCAGGCCATCTGGCAGCACGGCCGCAGCGGTGCAGCCCGCCGCCGCCATGGCCGGATGCAGGGCTGTGTGCCCCTGATGGATTTCATAAGCCGTAAGCGCAACGCCAGAGAGCGCAGCCCAGGCACCCTGCATAACGCCCAAGCTGCCACTAAAAGGGCGCACGGTTTTTTCATGCGCGGGGGCAAAGGCGGTTACCAAGGGCAAAAGCCCCAAACCTGGGCTATTGCCATCAATATTTTCGGGGTCAATCAGGGCTTCGCCCAGCATTTGCAGGCCGCCGCAAATGCCCAGCACCTGCCGCCCTGCAGCCACATGGGCGGCGATGGCGGCATCCAATTTTTGCGCCCGCAGCCAGCGCAAATCATCGGCAGTGGCTTTGCTGCCGGGCAAAATAATCCAATCTGCGCCTTGCACTTCAGCTGGGCTGCGTGCCCAAATTACATGCACGCCAGCGCAGTTTTTCAGGGGCTGAAATTCGTCTAAATTGCTGATGCGCGGGTAGGCGACGATGGCTATTTTGACGACTTTTTCAGGAGCTACCCAGGCAGCATCTGCGCCATTTTTGGCTGATTTATCTTGCAAAACTGCGGGGCTGGGCGCGGCGTCGAACACGCCATCCTCTTCGGGCAGGCCGTGACCGTAGTGCATGGGTATCACCCCTAGCGTGGGCACACCCGTGCGCGCCTCTAGATCTTGCGGCGCAGGCGCCAGCAAGCTGGCATCGCCCCTGAATTTGTTCAGCACAAAGCCTTTAATCAGATGGCGTTGGTGTTCGGGCAGCAGCGCCCAAGTGCCGTAGAGGTGGGCAAAGGCGCCGCCACGGTCAATATCGGCCACCAGCAGGCAGTTAGCGCCCGCATACTCCGCCACGCGCATATTGACGACATCGCTGGCGGCCAGATTGGTTTCGGCGGGCGAGCCTGCGCCTTCGATCACCACCACATCATTTTCGGCACGCAGGCTATCTAAGGCGGCGGCGATTTGCGGCCAGACCAAGGCGCTGCGTCCACGCCATGGCAGTTGCGTCAGCTCGGGGCTGACTTTGCCCAGCAATACCACTTGGCTGTGGGTGTCGGCCTCGGGCTTTAAAAGCAGGGGATTCATGCGCACATCGGGCTGGGCACCAGCTGCCAGCGCCTGAAAGTATTGCGCTGCGCCGATTTCGCCATAAGCGCCATCCTGGGCAGGCACCACCCTTGCGTTATTGCTCATGTTCTGCGCTTTAAAGGGCGCAACCTTCAACCCCAAATTGCTGTAATAACGGCACAAAGCCGTGGTCAGCCAGCTTTTCCCCGCCCCGCTGGAGGTGCCCAGAACCATGATGCAGACGGCCTGTTTACCCATTTGAGCTGCCTTCTCGGTGCGTTTTTAAGCTTTTCTTGGTGTTTTTACGGTTTTAGGCCGCAAAACCTGCCTGAGCAGCTCATATTTTTGATGCTGTGAAATGGATTTCCGCTAACGCAGAAGTCATCAATCCTTTTAATGGCGGAAGTGGCGCACGCCCGTGGTGACCATGACCACACCGCGCTCGTTGGCGGCCGCTATCACCTCGTCATCGCGCATGGATCCGCCTGGTTGGATGATGCAAGTCGCACCTGCATCCACCACCACATCCAGACCATCGCGGAAGGGGAAGAAGGCATCAGACGCCACCGCCGTACCCGCCAAGCTCAGCCCCGCGTGTTCGGCCTTGATGCTGGCGATGCGGGCGGAATCTAAGCGACTCATCTGCCCAGCACCCACGCCCATGGTCATGCCGTCTTTGCAGAAGACGATGGCGTTGGATTTGACATATTGCGCCACCTTCCAAGCAAACAGCAGGTCAGCAATTTGCGCGGGGGTGGGTTGTTTGGCGCTGACCACGGTCAGGTCTTTTTCGCTCAATTCGTGGTTGTCTGCCGTTTGCATCAACAGGCCAGAGCTGACGCGCTTGATGTCAAAACGGTTGCGCCCACGATAGGCGTAAGCCGCGCCGTCGGCGGGCGTAGGCAGCGCAATTTGCAGCAGGCGAACATTGCTTTTGGGTTTAAAAATCTCCAGCGCTTCGGGGCTAAATTCTGGCGCAATCAGCACTTCGACAAATTGCTTGACCACGGCTTCGGCTGCGGCTTTATCGACCTTGGTATTGAAGGCAATGATGCCGCCAAAGGCGCTGGTGGGGTCGGTTTGGAAGGCTTTGCTGTACGCGGCCAGCGCGTCAGCGCCTACGGCTACGCCGCAAGGGTTGGCGTGTTTGACGATAACGCAAGCGGCGCCGTCTGCGCCCAAATCAAAGCTTTTGACGCATTCCCAGGCGGCATCGGCATCGGCAATGTTGTTGTAGCTCAGTTCTTTGCCTTGCAGCTGTTTGCCTGTGACCAAACTGCCTGCCAAGGGGCTGCCTTCGCGGTAGAAGCTCGCTTGCTGGTGCGGGTTTTCGCCGTAGCGCAGGTCTTGCACTTTGACCAAGTTGTAGTTGATTTGCGCGGGGAAGGTGTTGCGCACGGGCACGGCCTCGACGCTGAAACCGTCTTCCGGGTAAACCACGGCCGAGAGGTAGTCGCTAATCGCGCAGTCGTATTGCGCAATGCGGTTAAAGGCGGTGACCGACAGGCGGAATTTGGTCGCTTCGCTCACACGGCCTGCGCTTTGCAGCTCGCGCAGCACTTGGGCGTATTGGCCAGCGTCGGTTAGCACGGCGACATCGCGCCAGTTTTTGGCGGCCGAGCGCACCATGGCGGGGCCGCCAATGTCGATGTTTTCAATCGCGTCAGCCAGGGTGCAGCCCGCTTGGGCTACGGTGGCTTCAAAGGGGTAAAGGTTAACCACCAACAGGTCGATGCGTTCAATGCCGTGTTCGGCCATGGCAGCCACATGGGCGGGCACATCGCTGCGTGCCAGCAGGCCGCCATGCACTTTGGGGTGCAGGGTTTTGACGCGGCCATCGAGCATTTCAGGAAAGCCCGTGTGCTCGGCCACCTCGGTCACGGGCAGGCCGTTATCGGCCAGCAGTTTGGCTGTACCGCCGGTAGAAAGCAGTTGCACGCCCAGAGCGTGTAGGCCTTCGGCGAATTTCACCACGCCAGTTTTATCGGAGACGGAAATCAGTGCTTTCATGGTCTTGCCTTTTGCTATCAAAATATAATGAGTTTTTAAGATTCAAATCGGCATTTAGAGCCGAAAAACCTGCCTGAGCAGCTATCAAAAAAACCGTAAAAATGGCTAAGGAGGCTCTGCAAAACCTTTTTTGGATGCAGGCGCTCATCCATCAGGATGGGATACGAGGCAAAAAAACGAGCCATAGCGGGTGTTCTGGTGAGTTTTTTGAACGAAGTAGCCCGCCTGATGGTGAGATGCCAGCGCCGAAAGGGGGTTTTGCAGAGCCTCCCCAAACTACACCCGCCTAGCCACTGCTGCCTGCGCCATCTCCAGCAGCGCAGCGCGGTAGGGGTTGTCGGGCAGCCGCACCAGTAAATCGGAGGCGCGTTGCGCTTGTTTGGCCGCGACAACGCGGGTGGCTTCTAGTGCGCCTGTGCTGTGCACCAAATCGCTGATGCGGGGCAGTTCATCGAGCCCACCCGTTTCAATGGCGTGGCGGATGATGGCGGCGTCCTCGGCACTGGCTTTTTGCATGGCAAAGAGCAAAGGCAGGGTGACTTTACCCTCACGCAGATCGTCGCCCACATTTTTGCCTATGGCGGCGACTTCGCCGTCGTAATCGAGCGCATCGTCGATGATTTGAAAAGCCGTACCGATGGCGCTGCCAAAGTCGGCGCAGGCTGCTTCCACCTCAGCGCTGCTGCCCGCTAAAACGGCGGCGAGGCGGCAGCTGGCTTCAAACAATTTAGCGGTTTTTGATTGAATGACTTGCAGATAACGCGCTTCATCGACGCTGGCGTCGTGCACATTCATCAGCTGCAGCACCTCGCCTTCGGCGATGACATTGGTGGCATCGGCCAAAATTTGCATGATGCGCATATCGCCGGCGGCGACCATCATTTGAAAAGCGCGGGTGTAGATAAAGTCGCCCACCAGCACACTGGCAGGGTTGCCAAAGCTATTGTTGGCGGTGGGGCGGCCACGGCGCAACTGCGAATCATCGACCACATCGTCGTGCAAGAGCGTGGCGGTGTGGATGAATTCAACCACGGCGGCCAAATTGATGCGCTGCGCCTCGATGCGCGGATTGCTAACGCCCAGGGCGCGGCTCATCAGCATGAGCAGCACAGGGCGGATGCGCTTGCCGCCCGAGGCCACGATGTACTGCGCCACCTGCGACACCAACACTACGCCAGACTGCAATTGCTGGGCAATCAAAGCGTCTAGTGCCTGCATATCAGCAGCGAGCAAGCGCGTGTAGGGAGGGGTGGCGGAGGCAGTCACAAGATACGGGTGAACCCTAGGGCGCACAAAAAAAATGGTCAATGGAAACAGCCCGTTATTGTAGCTGGCTGCAGAATGCCCTTGCGTCCAACGGCAGCGCATCAATCCGCGCCAGCGTGGGGATCTAGCTGCGTCCTGTGCGGCTAGCCAGCTCTAGCGCCAAGGCTTCGTTCACAGATTCGGTAATGGCTTTTTCTAGCGCTGGGCGTAATTCTTGCAGAAGGTTTTGCGCATGTTCCAGCGCGATGGCAGCGGCGGCCTCGCGCACGCGACGCTGCACAATCACATCGACCCGCTGCAGCAGGCGCACCCGCATCTGCTCGGCCTGCTGGCCGCTGTCGTCGATGCCACGGCGCTCGGGAGGGGGCATTGCCACCGAGATAGGTGCTGCAGGTGCTTTAGCTGTGGTTCTAGCCTCAGTGGGCGGCGGCACAGGCTCATATCTTGGCACCCCACCGACTGGCGCTGCAGTGGGGGGCATGGCCGGCGCAGCCGGAGCGAATACCGCTTCGCCCAACATGATGGTGGAGCGGGGCGCAGCCCTGCCCGGCCAGGCCTGCAGCGCCTCCGGCGGCAGTATCTCTTCATCCAGCAAAGGGACATCTACCAGCAGTGGTGCTTTTTGCCAACCAGACACATCCCCCTCGCGCAATTCGCTCGTCAAAGTCGGGATAAAGGCGGGAGGGGTACGGGTATTCATGGCGTAGCGGGGTGTTTTTGAAAAACGAACGAGGTTGTCATCAAGGTTGGGGGAATTTACGCGACCAAATCGTGCAAAGTCAGCGGGTAGCCCCGGCGCTGGTAATGGCGCCAGCGTTGGCGTGCCTCGGCCACGGCTTGGGGCTGAGCAGGAACCAGCTCAATCAAACGCGTGAAACGCTCAAAACCGGCGGCAGGTTCATCGCCCTGTGCGACTTTAATCAAGAGTTCAAACTGCGGGCTGATGCTGGGCAAATGTTCAGGGGTGGCCAGCACTAGGCAGCCTGCGTCTTGCATGCGCTGCGCGTCTTGCGCCCAACAATGCGGCACAAAGGCCGTGGGGCTTTGCCCCCACAGCGCCGTGCTGATGCCTTGCAAAAAATCCTCAGGGCCAGCCAGCGCCACTTTGGGTTGGCTGCGCCAAGCCTTGTGCAGCAGGCGCAGGGTGTGCTGCTGCATATCGGCGATGTTGAGGTGAAAGCTGATTTCCGTCATGACGCTGTTCCAGAGGCTGGACTTTGAGGCCTCAAGCCTGCGTCAGCAAATACTGCAGCAGCAAAGCCACGGGGCGACCGGTGGCGCCCTTGGCTGCGCCGCTTTTCCAGGCCGAGCCGGCAATGTCGAGATGCGCCCAGGGCGTGTCACCCACAAAGCGCTGCAAAAATTTGGCCGCGGTGACCGAGCCGGCCTCGCGCCCTGCCACATTGGCCAGATCGGCGTATTTGCTTTTCAGGCCATCGGCATAAGCGGCATCCAGCGGCATACGCCAGCACAGGTCTTGCGCGCGCTCGCCCGCTGCGTTCAGGGCGGCGGCCAGCGCCTCGTTATTGCTGAACAAGCCGCTGCGCACGCCACCTAAAGCAATGACGCAAGCACCCGTTAGCGTGGCGATATCCACAATGGCGCTGGCT
>JAMIFN010000072.1:0-4592 GCA_035906235.1 Allobrachymonas sp.
AAAGCGCAACAAGCCATAGGCCACAATCAGCCCCACGGGCACGACCAAGGCCACCTGCGCCGCTGTTGGCAGCATGGGCTGGGGCGTCATGGCATCGACCAATTGTTTGAGCAAAATCGGCACGCCCACATTGGCGACTTTGGCCGCCACCACGCACAGCAGCGCCAGCACGACGCGGGTTTTGTACTGCCACAAATAGGGCAGCAGCTTTTTTAAGGTCTGGGCGATGGAGGCGTTGCGCTGAACCGTGGGATCAGGCAAATGGTGGGGGGCAGGTCGGCTACGCATAAGCGGGGCATTATCGGTGGGAATAAAAAAGCCGCACCCCTAAGGGTGCGGCTGGCAGCGCCGGGTGCGCTGCGTGGGCCCTCTATCAAGGAGGGCTGGAGGAAACTTTAAGCCCGTCTATTTCGGTGTTTAATATTCACACATTTCAACGATTTTGAGGAGATTGTGCGCGTGTCTGACCCCTTATTCAAGCCCCTACAAGCGGGCGAGCTGCAATTGCGCAACCGCATCATCATGTCGCCCATGACCCGCACCCGCGCCGGCGCGGGCGATGTGCCCACAGATTTGATGGTGGAGTACTACCGCCAACGCGCCAGCGCCGGTTTAATCGTGACCGAAGGCACCAGCCCCAGCGCCGAGGCCAAAGGCTATTGGCGCATGCCCGGCATCTGGAGCGAAGCGCAAACCGCAGGCTGGAAAAAAGTCGCCGACGCCGTGCATGCCGAAGGCGGGCGCATCGTCATGCAACTGATGCACTGCGGCCGTGTAGTGGTGCCTGAAAACCGCTTGTACGAGGCAGATGTCATTGCGCCGTCTGCCCTGCCTTGCCCCGACCCCGTGATGGGGCCAGAAGGCAAACCCCTGCCTTGCGCCATGCCCCGCGCCCTGCGGTCCGATGAAATGCCGCGCATCGCTGCCGAATACGCGCAAGCCGCCCGCAGCGCCCGCGCCGCCGGCATCGACGGGGTAGAGCTGCATTGCGCCAGCGGCTACCTCATCAACCAATTCCTCAACCCCCACAGCAACCAGCGCAGCGACGAATACGGCGGCAGCGCCCAAAACCGCGCCCGCCTGCCGCTGATGGTGTTGCAAGCCATGGCTGATGCGATTGGTGCGGGGCGTGTGGGCGTGCGCATCGCGCCTGGCAACCCCTATAACGGCATGCAAGAGGCCGACCCGCTGGGCACTTTCTCAGCCTTTATCCAAGGCTTTGAACCCATGGGCTTGGCCTATGTGCATCTGATGAATGTGAACAAGCCCGAGCTAGATGGTCTGGGCATGGTGCGCCAACACTACAGCGGCCCGATTTTGAACAACAACATGCTCACGCCTGAAAGCGCCCGTGAGCTGCTGGCCAGTGGCCGCGCCGATGCCGCCAGCTTTGGCCGCCCCTTTATCAGCAACCCCGATTTGGTGCGCCGCCTGCAGATTGGCGCGGCGCTTAATCCGGTGGATTTTTCGCACACCTATGTGGGCGAGGAAAAAGGCTATACCGACTACCCCTTCTTGCCTGCGTGAATGTCCAAAACTATGCGCGGCGAAACCCATGTCTCGTCATTCCCGCGCAGGCGGGAATCTAGGTATTCCCCCTCACCCTGAGGGAGAGGGCAGGGTGAGGGTTTCAAGGCATGGATCCCCGCCTACGCGGGGATGACGGACAGTGAGAAAAAGCCATAGCCGTGCAATAGCAAAACTGTAAAAGGAGACAACCATGACCGAGAACGAAAAACTGCTCAATATCGAAGCCATCCGCCAGCTCAAAGCCCGGCGCCTGCGCGCCATTGATGCCAAAGAATGGGAGGTGTACACCGCCCTGCACTGCGCCGACCATGTGAGCGACACCTACGGCGGCGCGGTCATGGCTAGCGCGGCAGAAAACACCAAAAAACTGGCCGATTTTGTGGCGGGCATGACGACCGTGCACCATGTACACAGCTACGAAATTGAGTTGCAGTCTGACACCGAAGCCTCAGGCATCTGGTGCATGGAAGACCGCCTGTGGTGGCTGCAAGCTGAAGCCGATGGCAGCCAAAAAGAATATGGCTTGCATGGCTTTGGCTACTACCATGAACGCTACCGCAAAGAAGGCGGCGTGTGGAAGTTTTGCTACCGCCGCCTAGACCGCAGCAAAGTCATCCTCAGCCCAGGCGCGGATATGGCCAAGCGGGTGAAATGATTAAGCTGAGGTTTTAGCGCAAAAACAGGCGGTAGGCGGGGTTGGCACTTTCGTCCGCATAGGGGTAGCCCAGCTTTTGCAAAAAGCTTTGGTAGGCCTTTTCGTCTTTGGCTGGCACTTGCAGGCCGACCAAAATCTTGCCGTAGTCGGCGCCCTGGTTGCGGTAGTGAAACAGGCTGATGTTCCAGCCCGCGCGCATGGCGGACAAAAATTTCATCAACGCGCCTGGGCGTTCGGGGAAGGTGAAAGACAGCAGGCGCTCATCAGCTCCGGCGGGGCTGGCGCCACCCACCATATGGCGAATGTGGTCTCGCGCCAGATCGTCGTGCGTCATGTCTATGGTGGCGAAGCCGTTTTTGACAAAATATTTGGCGATGCTGGCGCTCTCGCCCCGGCGTGGCGTGGTGATGCCGACCAAAACATGGGCTTGGGCTTGGGCTTGCGCGGCGGCTGCGCCCATGCGGTAGTTGAATTCGGTGATATTGCGCGGTCCGCCGGGCAGTTCGGCAATCAGCTCGCAAAAGCGTTTGAAGCTGCCGCGCTCTTCAGGCATGGTGACGGCAAACAGCGCCTCTTTTTCTTCGCCCACTTCGGCGCGCTCGGCCACAAAGCGCAGGCGTTCAAAATTCATATTCGCGCCGCAGACGATGGCGCCATAGCTCTCGCCCTTGCGTTTATGGCTGGCTGCGTATTTTTTGATGGCGGCAACGGCCAGCGCGCCTGCGGGTTCGACCACCACGCGGGTGTCGTCAAACACATCTTTGATGGCGGCGCACATTTCGTCGGTATTGACGGTGATAAAGCCATCCAGCAAGCCTGGCGTGCTGACCACGCGGAAGGTTTCCTCGCCCACCAGTTTCACCGCCGTGCCATCAGAAAACAAGCCCACATCGGCCAGCTCTACGCGCTTGCCTTGCGCCACAGAATCCATCATGGCGTGCGAATCTTCGGCCTGCACGCCGATGACTTTGATCTGCGGCTGCAAGGTTTTGAGCACCGTGGCCACACCTGCGAGCAAACCGCCACCGCCGATGGCGACAAACACTGCGTCCAATTTGCCGCCATTGGTGCGCTGGATTTGGCGCAGCATTTCCAGCGCGATGGTGCCTTGCCCCGCAATCACCTGCGGGTCATCAAAAGGGTGGACAAAGGTCATGCCCTTTTGGGTTTCTAATTTTTTGGCGTGCACATAGGCATCGGAATAGCTCTCGCCCGCCAGCACCACTTCGCCACCTAAGCGTTTGACCGCATCCACTTTGAGCTGCGGCGTGGTGGTGGGCATCACGATGACGGCTTTCAAGCCCATGCGCTTGGCGCCCAGCGCCACGCCCTGAGCGTGGTTGCCAGCAGAGGCGCAGATCACGCCTTTTTTCTTTTGCGCCTCGGTCAAGTGCGCCATCTTGTTATAGGCACCGCGCAGTTTGAAGCTAAATACCGGCTGCTGGTCTTCGCGTTTGAGCAACACGCTATGCCCCAGGCGTTCAGACAATTTCGGCGCAATGTGCAAATCGCTTTCTATGGCGACATCGTACACACGGGCGTTAAGGGCAAGAGCGAGGTAGTCTTGGGGCGTGAGGGCTGCTGGGGCTGAGGTTTTCATAGCCCTTCATGATAAACGCCAGCCTACTTGGGCATGAAAAACGGCGCCAGAAGCGCCGTGTGGATAGTGGAGACCGGCTCTCAAGCAAGATGTTAGTAATTGATGCTGCCGTTGACTGTAAAGCTAATGGTACTGGCGCCACCGCCCCCAGCGTAATTTTGATGATTGAAAGTGAGCTTTTTCGCACTCGCATCCAAGACGACCTGCGGGCAAGTCGTACCAGGGCCTGTGCATAAGGCAAGCACGCCACTGCCGGATGGTGTCAAGGTAATAGTAGTGTCTCCATCAACCAAGGTGTTGCTACTGGTATCTACGATAAAGGACAAAGCGCTGCTCGCCCCGCAAGACAGAGTGAGTTTGCGATTCACGAAATTGCCCGTTGTGGTGGATGTGGGACTGCTGGCGCTGCATGTGCCGTTTAAGCTGCTGGGGCTGGCACCGCTGATGGTCAAACTGCCAGCAGCGCCTCCGCCGCCGCCTCCTGCACCCCCACCCCCAGTGGATGTAGCGGGTGCACCACCGCCACCACAGGCAGCAAGAGACAACAAGGCGGCGCCATAAAACAAAATTGAGCGGGTTTTCAACATAAAGGCTCCGAGGAAAAGGATTTGCCATTTTCCCGCTTCAAGTACGCTTTGTCATTCCCCTGTTTTGGTGGGATGAGGCATTTTCATCAAAAACCCCAACACCTATAATGCGCGGGTTTGTACTAGGCGCAGGGCATAGGCCCTTGAGCCTTTAGTTTCTGGGATATTCCTCACATGCTTATCGTTCATAAATACGGCGGCACTTCCATGGGCTCGACCG
>JAMIFN010000073.1:0-3240 GCA_035906235.1 Allobrachymonas sp.
TGCTGCACAGCCATTGCTGCAGCAGGGCGTCTAGCTCGGCATAGCCCGCCAGTTGATCGGCGGGGGCAAAGGGGTGAATGTGGGCAAACTCGGGCCAGGTGATGGGGATCATCTCGCTGGTGGCGTTGAGCTTCATGGTGCAGCTGCCTAGCGGAATCATGCTGCGGTCTAGCGCCAAATCTTTGTCGCTCAGGCTGCGGATATAGCGCAGCATGGCCGTTTCACTGCGGTGTGTGTTGAAGACAGGGTGCGTCAGGTAGCTGCTGCTGCGCTGCAACTCGGCAGGTATCAAATCAGGCGCAGTTTTTTCCAGCGCGTCAAAGTCGGGCAGCGCTTGACCAGCGCCTGCAAAAATGCCCCAAAGCAATTGCACATCGGCGCGGGTGCTGGTTTCGTCTAGCGAAATGCCCAGTTGATTTTTGCGATTGTTTCTGAGGTTTATGCCCGCAGATGCTGCCTGAGCAGCTATTACTTGCGTAGCATCGCCACTGACCAGAGTCAGGGTGTCAAAAGCCGTGGCGTGCAGCGTATGCAGGCCCAGTTGCTGCAAACCGGCTTGCAAAATCGCCGTCAGACGAGCCGTGCGCTGGGCGATGCGGCGCAAACCTTGGGGGCCGTGATACACCGCGTACATGCTGGCAATAACGGCGGGCAGCACCTGCGCGGTGCAGATATTGCTGGTGGCTTTTTCGCGGCGGATGTGCTGCTCGCGCGTTTGCAGCGCCAGGCGGTAGGCGGGCTGGCCGTGGGCATCCAC
Organism: Allobrachymonas sp.; assembly: GCA_035906235.1. Taxonomy (GTDB): domain Bacteria; phylum Pseudomonadota; class Gammaproteobacteria; order Burkholderiales; family Burkholderiaceae_C; genus JAMIFN01. The sequence continues at coordinate 758 of JAMIFN010000073.1, forward strand.
ACTCACGCCGACCAGACGCCCGGGCATGCTGCGTTTAAACGCATCGCGGCAGGCCATGTAAGCCGCGTGCGGGCCGCCTGCGCCCATGGGCATACCCAAGCGCTGGGTGCTGCCGACCACAATGTCGGCGCCCATTTCGCCGGGTGATTTCAGCAAGGTGAGCGCCAGCAAATCGGCCGCCAAAATCAAGGCCGCGCCTTTGCTGTGGATTTCCTCGCTGCTCGCCGTCCAATCGGCCAACCAGCCGCTGCTGGCAGGGTATTGCTGCAAGGCGGCAAAGTAATCATCGCCCGCAATGGCGGCGCGCCATTCATCGGCAGAACGGATGATTTTGAGCGTCAGCCCCAAAGGTGCAGCGCGGGTTTGAATCACTTCCAGCGTTTGCGGGTGGCAATCGCCGCTGACGATCAAGACATGGCCCTTGGCTTTGACGCTGCGCTTGGCCAGGGTCATGGCCTCAGCCGCTGCTGTGGCTTCATCCAGCATCGAGGCGTTGGCAATGTCCATGCCCGTCAAATCAGTCACCATGGTTTGAAAATTCACCAGCGCTTCCATGCGCCCCTGGCTGATTTCGGCCTGGTAGGGCGTGTAGGCGGTGTACCAAGCCGGGTTTTCTAAGATATTGCGCAAAATCACCGCTGGCGTGTGCGTGCCGTAATAGCCTTGACCAATAAAGCTTTTGAAGATTTGGTTTTTGCTGGCAATGGCTTTCAATTCCGCCAAGGCCTCGGCTTCGCCCACGGCTGGCGGCAACGCCATGCTGCTGGCGCGGCGGATATTGGCGGGCACGATGGAATCCATCAGCGCGGCGCGGCTGGCCTCACCTATGACGCTGAGCATTTGCGCTTCGTCCTCGGGGCTGATACCAATATGGCGGGCAATGAATTCGCTGGGGTTTTCGAGGGCGGCTAGGGATGACATGGCGGGCGGGGGAAAGGTTGAATGTTGAGTACTGAATGCTTTGAATTCGTCATTCCCGCGCAGGCGGGAATCCATGACTTATTCCCTCCCCCTTTGGGGGGATGGCTAGGGTGGGGGCTTGATGATCGGCGCGCTAACCATCACCCTGCCCCTCTCCCTCAGGGAGAGGGGGATACCTAGATTCCCGCTTTCGCGGGAATGACAAGGGAGGCGGGAATGACGAGATCCAAAAGCTGCGTTTAACCTATCAGCGCCTGATAAGCCGCCTCGTCCAGCAGCTCAGTCAATTGCGCGGGATTGGCCAGTTTGATTTTGAAAAACCAGCCCGCAGCCAGCGGGTCGGTATTGGCCAGGGCAGGATCGGCGCGCAGGGCTTCGTTCACTTCTAGCACCTCGCCATCCACAGGCATATAAATATCGGCGGCGGCTTTCACCGATTCGACCACGCCAGCCACATCTTTAGCGGCAAAGCTGCTGCCTACTTCGGGCAGATCAACAAACACCACATCGCCCAGCGCGTCTTGCGCGTGCACGGTAATGCCCACGGTGGCCGTGTCGCCATCAATTTGCAGCCATTCGTGTTCGGGGGTGAAGTACAAGCTCATAGGGGGCTTTCTGAAAAAGAAGGAAAAAGAAATAAAGGGAAAAAATCAAGCACGGTAAAAATTAGCCACGGTAATAGCGCGTGGGCACAAAGGGCGTGGCCACCACCTGCATGGGCACGCCTTTGCCACGCACCATGGCAAAAATCTCGCTGCCATCTGAACCTGGGGCGGCGTAATCGGCCTGCACATAGGCCAGGGCTATGGCTTGGTTCAGGCTAGGGCTGAGCAAACCGCTGCTGACTTGGCCTATGGTTTGGCCGTCTAAATTTTCTAGCGGCGCAGGTTCGCGCACAGGTATGCGTTCTTTGGCCAGCAGCGCCACGCGTTTGCGGCTAAGCGGCAGGCTGCCGTCTAACTGCGCCAATACGGTTGGCGCGCCGATAAAACCGCCTGCACGATCGCCGCCTGTGCGCCGTACTTTTTGGATCGCCCAGTTCAAACCCGCTTCCACAGGCGTCGTGCTGCTATCCATATCGCTGCCGTACAAGCACAAACCCGCTTCTAAACGCAAAGAATTGCGCGCGCCCAAACCGATGGCTTGCACCTCGGGCTGCGCCAATAGCGCCTGCGCAAAAGCAGTGGCTTGCGCGGCAGGCAGAGAAATTTCAAAACCATCTTCACCCGTATAGCCGCTGCGGGTGATGTAGAGCGCAACGCCATTCCAAATGAAATCGCCCCCCGTCATAAACACCAGCTTTTCCACGCCAGCAACGACGCACTGCAGCACGGCTACAGCTTGCGGGCCTTGCAGCGCCAGCAGAGCCTGTTCGGGCAGATATTGCACTTGGCAATCTGCACCTATTTGCGCCTGAATATGCGCCAAATCAGCCTGTTTGCACGCGCCATTGACGATGAGGAAGTAGTGATCGCCCCGGTTGACGAACATCAGGTCGTCCAAAATGCCGCCAGCTTCGTTCAGCAGCAGGCCGTAGCGTTGTTTGTTCAGCCCTAGCCCAG
>JAMIFN010000074.1:0-2653 GCA_035906235.1 Allobrachymonas sp.
ATTTGCCATTTTCCCGCTTCAAGTACGCTTTGTCATTCCCCTGTTTTGGTGGGATGAGGCATTTTCATCAAAAACCCCAACACCTATAATGCGCGGGTTTGTACTAGGCGCAGGGCATAGGCCCTTGAGCCTTTAGTTTCTGGGATATTCCTCACATGCTTATCGTTCATAAATACGGCGGCACTTCCATGGGCTCGACCGAGCGCATTGCCAATGTCGCCAAACGCGTGGCCAAATGGGCGCGCGCGGGCCACCAAATGGTGGTGGTGCCCAGTGCCATGAGTGGCGAAACCAACCGTTTATTGGGTCTGGCCAAAGAGCTAGCGCCCGCTAAACCTTCGGCCAGTTATTACCGCGAATTAGACGCGCTGGCCGCCACTGGAGAGCAAGTTTCGGTCGGCCTTTTGGCCATTGCTTTGCAAGCCGAAGGGGTCGAAGCGGTCAGCTACGCAGGCTGGCAAGTGCCCGTCAAAACCGACAGCAGCCACACCAAAGCGCGCATTGAATCGATAGACGACAAACGCATTCGTGCAGATTTGGATGCCGGCAAAGTCGTCATCGTCACCGGTTTTCAGGGCGTGGACCCGGCTGGCAATATCACCACCTTGGGCCGTGGCGGCTCAGACACTTCGGCCGTGGCCGTGGCCGCAGCGCTGAAAGCCGATGAATGCCTGATCTACACCGATGTGGACGGCATTTACACCACCGACCCGCGCGTCGTGCCCGAGGCGCGCCGCCTGGCAACCGTGAGCTTTGAAGAAATGCTGGAAATGGCCAGCATGGGCAGCAAGATTTTGCAAATTCGCTCGGTTGAATTTGCGGGCAAATACAAAGTTCGCCTGCGCGTTTTGTCCAGTTTCACCCCTTGGGATATCGCCATCGAGGAAGAAGAAACCTCAGGCACTTTGATTACTTTTGAAGAAGACGAGAACATGGAAAAAGCCATCGTTTCAGGCATCGCCTTTAGCCGCGATGAGGCCAAAATCGCTGTATTGGGCGTGCCCGATATGCCCGGCATTGCCTACCAAATTCTGGGCAGCGTGGCCGAGGCCAAAATTGAAGTGGACATGATTATTCAAAATCTGTCTAAAGACGGTAAAACCGATTTCACCTTTACGGTCAGCCGTGGCGATTACCAAAAAACCATGGATCTGCTGCAGGGTACGGTGCTGCCCAAACTGGGCGCTGCCAGTGTCGAAGGGGATGCCAAGATTTGCAAAATCTCCATCGTCGGTATCGGTATGCGCAGCCATGTGGGCGTGGCCAGCACCATGTTCCGTGCGCTCAGCGAAGAAGGCATCAATATCCAGATGATTTCCACCAGCGAAATCAAAACCTCGGTCGTGATGGACGAGAAATACATGGAATTGGCCGTGCGCGCCCTGCACAAAGCCTTTGATCTCGACCAGGCTTAGGAAGCTCTACACACACCCCTTTCGGCGCTGGCATCTCTCCATCTGGCGGGCTACTTTGTTCAAAAAACTCACCAGAGAAGCCCTCTATGGTTCGTTTTTTAGCTTCGTATCCCATCCTGATGGTAGAGCGCCAGCATCCAAAAAGGGTTATGCAGAGATTTCCTTAAAAAATCTGCTGCTTCACGCGGTCAAGCCCCCCTGTTTGAGGCATAATACTGAGTTACGGCTAGGAGTGATGACCGAGAGGCCGAAGGTGCTCCCCTGCTAAGGGAGTATGCGGTGTAGAGCCGCATCGAGGGTTCGAATCCCTCTCACTCCGCCAACTAGCCTAAGTTGTTGATTTTCAACGGCTTTTTGCGAGAATAGCGAAAGGAAGTACACCAAAATGTGTACTAAATGAAGCTTTTTCTGTTCCCACGCAACGACAAGCTGATGCCAGCTTCGCCCATCTCCCCCGCACGGGGTGAGGATTTTGGCGATAAACACATACGGCCTCTTCCTTTCTACATTAGGGAACCTCTAAAAACCGCCATTTCCAACGACGGATTGGCGGCAACAGCTTGAATGATGTCGGCTTGCCCATTTTTTGAGCAAATTGCGACGGTTTTTGGGCATTTTTGCCCCTGTTTTCCTTTTCCTCTCACCCATTTACTCCCTGCAGACGCAATGCGGTCTTTGATGTTTCACCTTGGCGGTAGAAAGCATCGACTTGCTTGTCCAGCAGCATGACCAAGCGCTTGATGTTGTAGCAAGTGGCCATCATCGTCATGGCGACTGTGGCTCTAGCTTGGCCAATGGTGCGGATGAGTTTGTGTTTGACATCCACGCTGATGCTGAGTTTGTAGCCGTGGTAGTTTTTGCCGTGTTTCTTGGTGTGGGTGGCATCCAAGTCTTTTTGCCGGCGCTTGGCTGCGCTCCAGTCCTCAGGTGTCTTGCCTTGAGCCAACTGCTCTTTGTCTTTGCTGCTCAAGCGTTGGATGGGCGCGGGCACCAAGGTGGCATCGACTATCTGGCCGCAACGCGCGAGATAGCCTTGACGCAGTAGCTGGGCATCGACTGCTTGAAATAGTGCCGTGACGCCATCCTCGCCCAAACGCTGCTTGTAATTCCAGATGGTGTTTCGGTCAGGAATGGTGGCGCTGTCAGCCAGCAGGCAAAAGCGCTGATAGCTCATGCGGTCTAAAAGTTGGTATTCCAGCTGTTCATCGCTGAGGTTGTTGAGGTACTTCAACACCAAA
>JAMIFN010000075.1:0-5673 GCA_035906235.1 Allobrachymonas sp.
ATGAGACAGGGCATTGACAGTTTTGATAGACATCATCGGCCCCTCAAAGGTCGACATGCCGTAGAAGGACAGGGATACGATGAGGAAACGCAGAATCGGGTCATCGCGCAGTTTGTGCCATGCGCCAGAGAGCGTCATGATGCCGTTGAGCATGCCGCCCCAGCTAGGCGCCAGCAAAATCAGCGAGAACACCATGCCCACAGACTGCACCCAATCGGGCAACGCGGTGTAGTGCAGGTGGTGAGGACCCGCCCACATATACACAAAAATCAGCGCCCAGAAGTGCACGATAGACAGACGATAGCTGTAAACAGGGCGCTCGGCTTGTTTAGGGATGTAGTAGTACATCATGCCCAAGAAGCCCGCCGTCAGCAAAAAGCCCACGGCATTGTGCCCGTACCACCATTGCACCATGGCGTCTTGCACGCCTGAGTACATAGAGTAGCTTTTCATCCAGCCAGCAGGCATAGACATGCCGTTAACAATGTGCAGCAAGGCAATGGCCAAGATGTAGCCACCAAAGAACCAGTTAGCCACATAAATATGCTTGACCTTGCGCTTCGCCAATGTGCCAAAGAAGACTATGGCAAAAGCCACCCACACCACCGTAATCAACAGGGTAATTGGCCACTCTAATTCAGCATATTCTTTGCTGCGGGTGTAGCCCATAGGCAAGCTGATCACGGCGCCAATGATGACGGCCTGCCAACCCCAAAAGGTAAAGGTGGCGAGCTTGGGGGCAAATAAGGGAACCTGACAGGTGCGCTGCACCACATGGTAGGCCGTAGCAAACAAGCCAGAGCCACCAAAAGCAAAAATCACCGCATTGGTGTGCAGCGGACGCAAACGCCCATAGCTGAGCCACGGCACCCCTGAGAGAAATTCAGGGAAGGCCAATTGCGCCGCAATAATGACGCCAACCAGCATACCAACCACGCCCCACAAGATGGTAGTGAGCGCAAACTGGCGCACGACTCCATCGTTATAGACCACGGAATTTGCTGGGCTGCTTAGGGTGTTTTCCATCGCTTACCTCATCAACTAATTGTGTGTTTTTTGGTGCACCGCGCAGTATGGCACTGCATGCACCCGCAGCCCTTGATGTGCGTCAATCGCCATCTAGGATGCGTTCTGCTTCGTATTCGATATCTTCAAACTGCCCGCTGTACACGGCAAACCAGAGCGCCAACAAAATGAAGAGCGCCAGCACCACTGACAAAGGGATCAGCAAGAACAGGATATCCATAGCACCCGCTATTATCGGCCGCTTTATCCTAGGGGGCTACGCACGAATGGCTTAAGTCGCAGCAAGACACTGGGCTATAGATGCTCCACTTTTAAGAGCTTCTCAGGCAGTATTTACGCCATAAATAGCCGAAAAAGCTTTAAAAAATCAACCCACTTGCACGGTGTAGCCAGCCTCGGCAATGACCAGTGCTATCGCCTCTTCATCTAGGCGTTCGCTGTCCACCCGTACTTCTTTGCTGTCGGTATTGATTTGTACGCGGGCAGCGGCATCGGCAGCTTGCACCGCTTGGGTAATGGCCGCCACGCAGTGTTGGCAACTGATATCGGGCACATGAAAAGTCAACATAACAATCCCCTTAACACAGCAAAGCATGATGGTGTGCGCTATCGTAAGCACAAATGCCCGTAAAGGCAGCTATCTGGCGCTTTATTTTTTCGCAACTGAGAACCAGCATGAATAGCCCCCCCGCTAGCAACACCACATGTGAATTGGCCATTACCGGCATGACTTGCGCTGCCTGCGCCCAGCGGGTGGAAAAAGCGCTGCAAAAAAGCCCCAGCGTGGCCGCAGTCAGCGTCAATGTCGCCACCGACAGTGCCCACCTAGAAATTGCCGCTGATGCAAGCCTCGGCGGCGCGCTCAACGACGCCGTACAAGCCGTGGAAAAAGCGGGCTATGGCGTGGCACTGCAGCACACCGAACTGCACATCGCCGGCATGACTTGCGCCTCTTGCTCGGGGCGGGTGGAAAAAGCCTTGCAGCGCGTGCCAGGTGTGCTGCAAGCGAGTGTCAATTTAGCTACCGAACAAGCGTATGTGCAGGCACTGGCTACGGTGTCTTTTGCCACCTTAGCCGCCGCCGTGCAAAAAGCAGGCTACAGCGCCCAAGCGGTGCAAGGCGCAGCAGCGGCCAATGCCGCGCCCAAGCGCCTGCCCGATTGGTGGCCGATTGCACTGGGGCTGCTGCTGTCTGCACCGCTGATGCTGCCCATGCTGGCCATGCCTTTTGGCCTGCATTGGATGCCGCCGGGCTGGGTACAACTGTTACTGGCTACGCCTGTGCAATTGATTTTGGGCTGGCGTTTTTACCGCGCTGCATGGAGCGCCGTGCGCGCTGGCAGCGCCAATATGGATGTGCTAGTAGCACTGGGCACCAGCGCCGCCTATGGCTTGTCGCTCTACAGCCTAGGCCGCTACTGGCTTACAGGCAGCGGCGGCCACGAGCCGCATTTGTATTTTGAAGCCTCGGCCATGGTCATCACCTTGGTACTGCTGGGCAAATGGCTAGAAGCGCGTGCCAAACGCCAAACTACCGATGCCATTCGCGCCCTGCAAGCCCTGCGCCCCAGCAGCGCCCGTGTGCTGGTCGATGGCGAAGAAATCGACACGCCCGTAGAACAGTTGGCCGCTGGCGATGTCGTCATCGTGCGCCCAGGCGAGCGCATTCCAGTGGACGGCGTGGTGCAAAGCGGCAGCAGCCATGCCGACGAGTCTTTGCTCACAGGCGAAAGCCTGCCCGTAGCCAAAGCTATAGGCGACAGCGTCACGGGCGGCGCCATCAATGGCGAAGGCGTGCTGCACATCCGCACCACGGCCGTGGGTACGGAAAGCACGCTGGCGCGCATCATCCGCTTGGTGGAATCGGCGCAAGCGGGCAAAGCGCCCATCCAGCGCTTGGTGGACAAAGTCAGCAGCATTTTTGTTCCTGTCGTGTTGCTGGCCGCGCTGCTCACTTTAGTGGGCTGGCTGCTAACTGGTGCGGCCCCAGACACCGCCATCATCAACGCCGTGGCGGTGTTGGTGATTGCCTGCCCCTGCGCCCTAGGGCTGGCCACGCCCACGGCCATGATGGTGGGCACGGGCAGCGCGGCGCGCTATGGCATTTTGATCAAAGACGCGCAAGCCTTGGAACTGGCGCACGCTACCAACACCGTGGCTTTTGACAAAACCGGCACCCTGACCCTAGGGCAACCCATGCTGGCTGCCTGCCTGCCTGCCACCAGCGCGGACAGCAGCGCCGTGCTGCGCCTAGCCGCCGCCCTGCAGCAACACAGCAGCCACCCCCTGGCGCACGCCGTGCAGCAAGCGGCTGCCGAACAGCATATCGACATCCCCCCTGCAAGCCAAGCGCAAGCTTTGCCCGGGCGCGGGGTAGAGGCGCTGGTGGCTGACCAGCGCTACCAACTGGGCAGCAGCCGTTTATTGCAAGAGAGCGGCGCAGATGCGGGCAAACTGCTGGCCCAGGCGCAAGCTTTAGAGGCCCAAGGCAAAAGCATCTCTTGGCTACTGCACAACACAGATGTCGGTACGCAAGTACTAGGCTTGCTGGCCTTTGGCGACCAGCTCAAACCCGAGGCCGCCGCCGCCATTGCGCAGCTGCACGCTCTGGGCATACGCACCGTGATGCTGACGGGCGACAACGCCGGCAGCGCCCAGCATGTGGCCGCGCAATTGGGCATAGACGAAGTCCACGCCCAACTGCTGCCCGAGGACAAAGCCCGCATCATTGGCCAGCTGCGCGCACAAGGGCAAATCGTCGCTATGGTGGGCGATGGCATCAACGACGCGCCCAGCTTGGCCGCCGCCGATGTCGGCATGAGCATGGCCACGGGCAGCGATGCCGCCATGCAGGCCGCAGCCATTACCCTGATGCGCGGCGATTTGCGCCTGGTAGCCGACAGCCTGGATATTTCACGCCGCAGCTACCGCAAAATCCGCCAAGGCCTGTTTTGGGCCTTTGCCTATAACACCCTGGGCATACCGCTGGCGGCGCTGGGTTTGCTCAGCCCCGTGCTGGCGGGCGCGGCTATGGCGGCCAGCAGCGTCAGCGTGGTGGCCAATGCCTTGATGCTGCGGCGCTGGCGCGCACAAAGTGGCAGCCCCCAAGCACACTAAAATGCAGGCTAGCTCACGGCATGATTTTTCATGCCGTTTTTGATGATTTTCCGCATAAAACCTGCCTGAGCAGCTCCTTTTTTAATAGTATTTCAGCATGAGCGCCAACCTCCAACTCACCGACGAACACATCATGATCCGCGACGCGGCGGCCGATTTTCTCGCTGCCCGCTGCGATTCCATTGCCCTGCGCAAAACCGTGGACGCGGCTTTTGCCGGCCAAGGCGACGGCGTAGATGCCGCGCTGTGGCAAGCCTTTGGGCAAGAGCTGGGCTACTGCGGCCTGTCTATGCCCGAAGAAGTGGGCGGCTTGAACTTGGGCATGACCGAACTGACTTTGGTGATGGAGCAACTGGGCAAGCGCCTAGCGCCCGTGCCTTTTTTCCAAAGCAGCGTGCTAGCCGCTGGCGTGCTGCAATACGCCTGCGAATCGGCTGGCGGTGCGCAAAACCATTTAGAAGCCTTGGCTAGCGGCGAGCAAACCGCCAGTTTGCTAATGGATGCCAATGCGGGCAGCAGCGAGGCAATTTTTGGCAATATCAGTGCCAAAACCGATGGCGCACACTACCTGCTCAGCGGCAGCGTAGGGCAGGCATTTGCCAGCATGGGCAGCGATTTTTTTGTGCTCACCGCGCGTCTGGCTGATAGCCAAGAGGCGGCGATTTTTGTGCTGCCCCAAGGCACAGCCGGCCTGCAACTCACGCCCATCGCCACTTGGGACTGCACCCGCCCCATGGCGCAAGTGCGCCTCGAGAATGTCAAGGCCACCGCCGCCAGCCGCGTCGCCAAGGGCGATAAAGCCGTAGCCGGAATTTACGAGGCGCTCTCGCGCGCCAATTTGGCGCTGGCTGCCGAAGCCTTGGGCGGGGCGCAGCAAGTGCTGGATTTAACCCTAGCCTATTGCGCCGAGCGTGTGCAATTTGGCCGCACCATCGCCAGCTACCAAGCCATCAAACACCGCGCCGCCCACATCATGGTCAAGGTGGAAGCCCTGCGCTCGGCCATAGCCGGCGCCGCTGCCGCCTGGGACGGCGCTACAACAGAGGCTGCACGCCGCGCCGCTGCGCTCGATTCGGCTGCGGCCCGCCTGCTGGCCGAAGATGCTTACTTTTACGCCGCTGCCGACAGCATTCAACTGCATGGCGGCGTAGGCTTTACTTGGGAATACGACCCCCAGCTCTACTACAAACGCGCCCAAGCCATGCACACCTGGCTGGGCGGCGCCGATGCCTGCACTGCCGCCATCGTGCGCCAAATGCGCAGTGCGGGCGTGGCTGCCGATGCGGCTGACGACCACCCCCTGCGCAAAGAAGTTGCCACCTGGATGGCCGCCAATTTGACGGGCAAATTCGCTCCGCTAAAAGAACGCGGCGGCCCTGGCGACGACGAAGCCTACCCCGAGCTGCGCAAAGAGTGGGAGCAACACATGGCCAAATCGGGCTGGACCTGCGTGGGCTGGCCGAAAGAGTTTGGCGGCCGCAATATGAGCGTGTGGGAACAAGTCATCTTTCAAGAAGAATACGCCCGCGC
>JAMIFN010000076.1:0-3719 GCA_035906235.1 Allobrachymonas sp.
AAACGGCCTTGCTCATCAAAGTACACGCCCACGCCCAAATTCACTTTTTTGGGGTTGGTGTCGGCATTGAATTGTTCGTTCAGACCCAAAATCGGGTCGCGGGGAGCCATTTCGACAGCAGAAAACAAAGACATGGAAGAAATTCCTTAAGGGGGCGATGAGGGTTTGCACCGTGCAAACAGCCCAGCATTTTAAGCCCGAGCGCAAGCAGCGGTTCGAACTTGTGTGCAAGGTTTTTGGATAATTAACTTCAAAAACCATAGCTACTCAGGCAGCTTTTCCGGCGAATATTGGCAAAAACATGCTTAATATTGAATGCGATAAAATACGCGGTTTGCTGTATTTCTATCCATAGCCCATCGAAGTGGTTTTATTGCATGAGCGCTCATCTGCCCCTGTCTTTTGAATTTTTCCCCCCTAAAACACCCGAGGGGCTGGAAAAGCTCAGCGTTACGCGCCAAGCGCTAGCGCCCTTGCAGCCCACTTTTTTTAGCGTGACTTATGGCGCAGGCGGCTCAACGCAAGACGGCTCTTTAAGCGCCGTGCAAAGTATTTTGGATGCGGGCCAAGTAGCCGTGCCGCATTTCACTTGCGTGGGCGCGACCAAAGACAGTGTGCGTACCCAGCTGGCACGCTACCGCGACATGGGCATAAGCCGCATTTTGGCGCTGCGTGGTGATTTACCTAGCGGCTATGGCGCGGCGGGCGAGTTCCGCTACGCCAGCGATTTGATCGCCTTTATCCGCGCCGAAACGGGGGCGCACTTTGCCATTGAGGTTGCGGCTTATCCCGAAACCCACCCCCAAGCGCCTAGCCCCGCAGCGGATATCGATGCGCTGGCGGCCAAGGTGGATGCGGGCGCGCAATCGGCGCTGACCCAATATTTTTTCAATGCCGATGCCTACGCCCGTTTCTTGGATGAAACGGCCAAGCGCGGCATTCATATCCCTATCGTGCCGGGCATCATGCCCATTACCAACTCCACGCAGATGCTGCGTTTTTCTGATGCTTGCGGCGCCGAAGTGCCGCGCTGGATACGCCAACGCTTGGTCTCTTTTGGTGACGATCGCGCCAGCATTCGCGCCTTTGGGCAAGAGGTGGTGCTGGGCTTTTGCGAACGCCTGCGCCAACTGGGCGCGCCCGCCCTGCATTTCTACACCATGAATACCAGCGCCCCAACTTTGGCGCTTTGTCGTGCTTTGGGCTACCCCAGCCCTTAGCGTTTTCTGGGGGCGCACAGCCGCGCCCTTCTGTGCAAACTCAAGAAAGGAAACTCGAATGATTTGCAAACCCCAGCGCGCCGCCGTGCGTGCATTTTTTATCACCCTTTTCAGCTTGGTCTTTTGCGCCAGCTTGGTGCAGGCGGCTTGGGTGCCCGTCAATCAAGTGTCAGCACAATCGCAGACGCTTAGTCAAGCGAAAGTCAGCCCAAGTGCGCTGAACCAGACTGTGGCATCAGAGCATCCACCGGCAGAGCCTGCCTTTGAATTGCCTAGCCCCGTTGCGGCCCAGCCCAACACGCCTTCCTTAAACCTAGCCGATGGTGCTTTATCGGCTGCGGTGGCCGAATCGAACAAGGCTGCCGATTTTGCCCAGCGCTTAGGCGGGGCGACTGCGGGTATGCAGCAGCAAACCGAGCTGGGGGCAGAGCGCCTAGCGAAAACGGTAGCGGGCTGGCAGCAAAAAGGCGTTGCATCGTGGTATGGGCCGGGCTTTCATGGGCGCAAAACCGCCTCGGGCGAACGCTTTAACACCCACGAATTGACCGCTGCCCACCTGACCCTGCCTTTTGGCACCAAATTGCTGGTGCGCAATGAACGCAACGGCAAAGAGGTAGTGGTGCGCGTCAATGACCGTGGTCCCTACGCAAAAAGCCGCATCATCGATTTAAGCCAAGCCGCAGCACGCGCCTTGGGCATCGACGGTTTAGGCCGTGTGATGATTGAGCGCCTAGAGGGTGAGCCTGTGCGCAAGTCGCGCCGGGCCAATTAAGGCCGCTTTCAGTAAAAAACAGACAGGCGCCCAATCGGGCGCTTTTTTTGCGCTATCGTGCAACTTTTCAAAAGCCATAAAACCCGAGGAGACCCACCATGCGCAGCACCCTTATCGCGACCGCCGCCTTTCTGTATGCCAGCCAAGCCGTGGCCGCCGGAGAGACCATTGTCAAAATCGCTCATGTTGCGCCACTCTCGGGCGCACAAGCCGCCTTTGGCAAAGACAACGAAAACGGCGCCCGCATGGCCATTGCCGACTTAAACGCCAAGGGCATGAAGATAGGCGGCAAGACCGTGAAATTTGAGCTGGTAGCTGAAGACGATGCGGCCGATGCCAAACAAGGCGCAGCGGTCGCGCAAAAACTCTGCGATATGAAAGTGAACGGCGTCGTCGGGCACCTCAACTCAGGCACCACCATCCCCGCCTCGAAAATCTACCAGGGCTGCGGCCTACCCATGGTGACACCCGCTGCCACCAACCCCGATTTGACCAAGTTGGGCTACGCCAATGTCTTTCGTCTCTTGGCATCTGACAGTGCCTTGGGCGCGGGTTTGGCCGATTACGCAGCCAAGACTTTAAAGGCCAAACGCGTCGCCATCATCGATGACCGCACCGCTTACGGCCAAGGCATAGCCAGCGTGTTCAAAAACACCGCCAAACAAAAAGGCCTGCAAATCGTGGCGGAGGACTACACCAATGACAAAGCGGTGGATTTCTTGGCCATCCTCACCTCCATCAAAGCCAAACGCCCTGATGTGATTTTCTTTGGTGGTATGGATCCGCAAGCTGGCCCCATGCTGCGCCAAATGGCGCAACTGGGTATGTACAACACCAAATTCATGGGGGGCGACGGCCTGTGTACCGAAAAACTGGCGGAACAAGCGGCGAAAGCGCCAACGCTGGTGAATGTGTATTGCGGCGTGGGTGGCGCTGCCGTGAACAAAATGCCGTGCGGCAAAGCCTGGAAAGCGCGCTATGACGCCAAATACCCGGGCGAATACCAAATTTACTCGCCCTATGTGTACGACGCCACCATGGTGCTGGCGGACGCCATGCAGCGCGCGGGCAGTGCGGATCCGAAGGCGTATCTGCCCTTTATCGGCAAAAGCAATTACCAAGGCATCAGCGCACACATCCAATTTGATGCGCGTGGCGAGTTGCTGCACCCCGCTATCAGCATCTCCACCTATAAAGGCAACAAGAAAATGCCTTTGAATTGATTTTCATGCTGTTTTGGCGGTTTTAAGCCGCCAAACCTGCCTGAGTAGCTCACTTTTTTGATGTTGGTCTGGCTTTCCACCTCAAGAGCATGGCCGCGTAGGCTCTTTTGCTGAGGTGACTTAAAACAAGCGCTGCAGATGCCCTTTCAGGGTTTGCAGATTGACAAAGCTGATGTCATACATGGCATTCAAACCCGACGTTCTTGGCTTTTGTACGAAAAAGCGCGTCATTTCGCGCGTTTTATGCTTTGTAAAAAGGCATTCTAACTTGACGATTTTTGTTCGATCGCAGTCCTAGCGCTTGGATTTTTTAGGGGCAAAAGTACCTGGGTAGCGATTAAAATCCGCCAGCCTTGCACTGCCGGGGCGCCCAGTGTGGCCACAAGCGTCGCCCTTCCTTTGCCGTGTTGTAATAGCCCACACTCACATGGTGTATAACTAGGCGAAAATCGTTGTAAATGACAGAAAATCAAACTGGCGAAGATGCCGTACAAGGCATTGTTT
>JAMIFN010000077.1:0-22563 GCA_035906235.1 Allobrachymonas sp.
GCGGTAGCGCAGCGCCTCTAATTGCAGCAGCCAGTTTTGCCAGTCGGCATTGCCTACCCGTGCTGCCAATTGGCGCGGGGTTTCGTGCGCTGCGCTCTTGATGCCTTGCTGCGCCAGCCGTGCCTGCGCTGCATGAAACAGGCGCAACCAGGGGTCGATTTGGCGGCGCTGCCAATAGCCCACCAAGCCCGCCGCCAGCGCCGCAATAGCCAGCAAAACACCCAAAACCTGCACCAGACTTTGCCAGCTGGGGCTGTCAAAGCCGAGTTTTTTCAGGGCGTCTAATTGCCGTGTTTGGCTGTAGTTCAGTACCCATTGGTTCCAGGCGTTGTTGCTGGCATCCCAGACTCCGCGCAGCTTTTGCAGCAAGTTAGTGCCCACCACCGCACCTACGGCCTGCCCCAATGCCGTGGGCGGGGCCACTAAGCGGCGCTGTTGCATATCGACCCGCCAGGGGGCAATGGCGGCCGTGGGGTCTATGCGTTGCCAGCCCCTGCCTTGCAGCCAAATTTCGGCCCAGGCGTGGGCGTCGCTGTTGCGCACCACCCAATAGCCGTCCACGCTGTTTTGTTCTGCCCCTTGATAGCCCGTGACAATGCGTGCAGGCACGCCCGCCGCCCGCATGGCAATGACAAAACTGCTGGCGATGTGTTCGCAAAAGCCCTCTTTTTTATCAAACCAAAACTCATCAGCACTGTGCGCCCCGTACAAGCCTGGCGCGAGCGTGTAGTGGTAATCGCCCTCGTGCAATTGGCGCAGCAAATGGGCAGACAACTGCTGCGCCAGCGCGGTTTTATCCGCCTGCGGTTGCTGCGCCTGCGCTTGGTGCCACCAGTTTTGCACCCAGGCCGTGGTGCGTGGGTTGCTGCCCGCAGGCAGGCTGGCTAGGTGCTGCTGCTGCCATTTGCCCAGTTGCAAGTCATAGCGGTATTGCGTTTGGCTGCTGGCGCGGTAGCGCAGCAAATCGCTGGCGGGGCGGCGCATCAGCAGCTGCAAATCGGGGCTTTGCCACACCGGGCGCTCGGCCAAATCTTGCACGGCAATGGGCGCTTCCAGCGCCAAGAGCCAGGGGCGGTAAGAGGGTTCTAGCGTCACCTCATAACGGTAAATGCTGCCGCTGCCGACCACGCCGCTTTGCAGCTGCGTACCCATTTGCGCAAAGGGCGGGCGCAGGGGCAGGTTGCTGTCCATCTGCCACTTTTGCCCGTCAAATTCGCTCAGTACCGGGCCGCGCCAGTACAGGGCGCTTTTGGGCGGCGGCGCACCCTCAAATTTGACGCGCAACGCAATGCGCTCATCCAGCGCCAAACTGGCCACCTGCCCCACCTGCATGCTGTCAGACAGCCCCGTTTTGCCCGCAGCCTGATCGCCCGGTATGCCCCACAGCGGCGCAAAGCGCGGAAACAGCATAAACAGCGCCGCCATGATGGGCGCGCCCAGCAGCATCAGCCGCCCTGCGGTTTTGATGGGCAGGCTAAGCGGCGGCCTGCCCGCTGGCATATGGGCATTGACCACGGCCGCCAGCAGCCCCCACAGCCCCAGCAACATGGCCAGCGCCAGCGCCAAGCTTTGCCCAAATAAAAAATGGGTGATGATGATGAAAAAGCCAAAGAAAAACACCACAAAAGCATCGCGCCGCGCGCGCAGCTCTAGGGTTTTTAAGCACAGCAGCACCACTGCCAGCGTCACCCCGCCCTCGCGCCCGGCTAGGGTTTTGTGGCTCAGCCAAGTGCCCAGCATGGCCGCTGCCAATAACAACACCCGCCAAAAAACACTGGGCAAGGGCTTGTTTTGCCAGGCCAGCACGGCACGCCAAAGCAGCACCCCCACCGCCATGGCGCTGCACCACAGGGGCAAATGCGCCGCGTGCGGGGCGATGACCCAGGCAATTACCGCCAGCAAAAACAGGGTGTCGCGGGTGTCGCGTGGCAGGCCGGCTAGGCGCTGGCGCAGACGCCCCCCAATAGGCGGCATAGTGGGAGCAGGCCTAGCTGCAAGAGGGGGCGGGGTAGAGCGGGGCATGCAGAGCATGCAGGGCATTGTGCCCAATTTTTGGGCTCTAGCCGACTTACAATCGCAGGCGTTTATGCGCACCTATCGCCTGCCGACTTTTCATCAGCACTGGCGGCAAGGCCTGATGGTCTTGCTGCTGCTGGCGGCTGTGCTGCCCAGTGCTTTGCGTTTATTCGGGGCGGATCACAGCCAAGTTTGGACCCAGGTGTGTACCCCGCACGGCATGCGCTGGGTGGCTATCGCTAGTGATGTGTCCAGCCAAGTAGCGCCCGATGCAAGCAGTGCGACAACAGGCGATCAGGCCGCGACGCTCTTGAGCCAGGCAGACGGCAGCAAAAGCCAACAGGCGATGGGCCTGCTGGACTGCCCTTTATGCCTATTTCAATTAGCGCCCAGCCTGCCGCCTGAGGCTTTGGCCCTGCTGCCTGCGCCAGTGTATGGGCAGGTGCGCAGTTTGGTTTGGCTGCGGCCTAGCCCCAGGGTCGGCACTAGGCTAGCGCACAGTCGCCCGCCTACACGCGCCCCACCGCCAAACATCCTCACTTAAGGGGCCTCTGCACAACCCCTTCCAGCGCTGGCACCTCATTATCGGGCGGACTATTTTGTTAAAAAAACGGACCAGAGCGCCCGCTATGGCTCGTTTTTCTTGCCTCGTATCCCATCCCGATGACTGAGCGCCCGCATCTAAAAAGGCTATGCAGATGCCCCTGAAATCGCTTTTTGCAGCTTGCACCCTGCCCTTGGCTGGGGCTGCATGGTTTATGGATTTGCCCGCCTATTGGCCTAGCTGCCCCTTGCAGCAGGCTGGCCTGTGCGCATCCGCAGTGCTTGCGTGTGCACAGCTGCGCTTGGGCGGCGCAGTGTTGTGGATGTTTTTATTTTTATGCGTACAAAATTTTTTGCTTGCTTAGGCGCGTGTGCCTGCAGCTTGGGCTGGGCGGCCAACCCCGATCATCAGGCCGGTATTGACCATCACCACCACCATCATCATCAGCCCGAGGCTGAACAATTGCCAGCGCAAGCGCCCAGCCCAAGCGAGGCCGCTAGCCTGCCTACGGTGCTGGTTAGCGCTAAAGCCGAGTCACATGCGCTGCTTATTCAAACCGACCCTAAGCTGGCACGCCAGCCCATTCCTGCACTCGATGGCGCGGATGTGCTGCGCAGCATAGAGGGCTTTAGCGTGGTGCGCAAAGGCGGTGCCGATGGCGACCCCGTATTGCGCGGCATGGCGGGTTCGCGGCTGGGCATCTTGCTCGATGGTGGGGTATTGCTAGGCAGTTGCCCGCACCGCATGGATCCACCTACGGCCTATGTTTTTCCGGATGCTTACGATCAACTGACGGTGATTAAAGGCCCACAAAGCGTGCAATACGGTGGTGGGCGATCCGCAGGTGTGGTGCTGTTTGAGCGCCGCCTTGCAGCTGCCGATGCGCCCGATGGAGTCAGCGGGCAAAGCAGCTTGACCCTTGCGCGCTTTGGCCGTGCCGATGCCATGGCCGATGTGCGCTACCAGCACCAGGCATGGCAGCTACGCGCAACCGCCACGCATACCGAATCGGATGATTACCGCCCAGCCGATGGGCAGGCGGTGCATAGCGCCTACCGCCGCCACAGCGAGCTGTTGAGCGCAGCCTATAGGCCTGATGCCCACACCTTGGCCGAATTCAACTGGCAGCACAGCGATGGCCAGGCTGCTTATGCCGATAGGGGTATGGATGGTGCGCAATTTGCCCGCCACACTGCCCAGATCAAGTTGGAACAAAAGCGCCTGAGCCCTTGGCTGCGCAAATGGGCGTTGCAGATCGAGCAACAAGATATAGACCATGTCATGGATAACTACAGCCTGCGCAGTGGCGTGATGCCGGCGATGCGTATGGGCAGCAACCCGCGGCAAAAAAGCCGCAGCGCCAAACTCAGCGCCAGTTTGCAGCCGCACCAAAATTGGTTGCTGGATGTGGGTTTAGATGGGCAAAGCCACCGCCACAGCAGCCGCATGGGCATGGGGGCTATGGCGCAGAACATGATGACTGCCGCTGCCTTTAAAGAGGATGCGCGCAGCGCCCAATATGGTCTGTATGCCGAAAGCCGCTGGCACACCAGTGCGCAAACCCGCTGGGTCAGCGGCCTGCGCATGGATCGCTGGCGCATGCAGGATTTGCGCAGCCCCATGCAGGCCGTCACGGCAGGGCAAACCCGCCGCGATTGGCTCACGAGCGCCTTTGCCCGTTGGGAACAAGACTGGAGCGCCCAGCCCGAGCAAGGCAATTGGTATGCAGGCCTAGGCTATACCGAACGCGCCCCCGATTACTGGGAGCTACTGGGCACGGGCAAGCAAAGCGCCAGCAGCAATAGCGCCTTTAACACCCGTAGCGAAAAAACTTGGCAGCTGGATGCGGGCTATACCCGCAGCCATGCTTGGGGCAATAGCCATTTAGCCGTGTTTGCCAATCGGGTGCGCGATTACATCTTGATCGATGGCGATCGCACCGATGTGCGTTTTGGCAAAACCCCATCGGGCATGGGCGGAGCCTTGCCACAAGTGGTGCGCAATGTGCAGGAGCAAAGCTGGGGTCTGGAGGCGGGGGCGGATTACCGCATCAACGCCCATTGGCAGGCCGAGGCCAGCTTGTCCTGGGTCTGGGCACGCAACCGCAGCGATGCCCAAGCCTTGCCGCAGACCCCGCCGCTAGAGCTGAAACTGCAAACCCGTTATGCCCAAGGGCCTTGGCAGGCAGGGCTGCTTTGGCGTTTGGCCGCGGCGCAAAAGCGCGTCGTCCCGGGCAAGGGCAGTATTGCGGGTTTGGATAGCAGCCCTAGCGCAGGCTTTGGCGTGCTGGCCATCCATGCCAGCTATGCCATCAACCCACAATGGCGGGTGGATGCGGGCATAGACAATCTGCTCAATAAAACCTATGCCGAACATTTGGCGCGGGTCAGCACGCCCCTGCCGGGCTATGCCAGTACAGGCAAAATCCCCGAGCCTGGGCGCAATTTTTGGCTCAAAACCAGCTATCGTTTCTAATCAAAAAACATAGCTGCTCAGGCAGGTTTTGCGGCTTAAAATGCCAAAAACCTGCCTATTTTTATGATTTTTAAAGGCCAGAGGCTTTATGTCCAACTCTAAACCTGATAGCGCAGAGCAGCTTTTACCTGCGCTGGAACACATTGTTCGCGAACTTGCGCGCACCAACCAGCTTTTGGCGCAAAGCCTGCCGCAAGCCGTGGCCGCGCCTGACTGGGACGCTGCTATCGCCTGGCGCTGGCGCAGCCAACAAGGGCGGCGCTGGTTGCAGGCCGTGGCGCAAGTGCGTGCGCCGCAATTGGCCGATTTGCACGAGGTGGACGAGCAAAAGGCCAAGCTGCTGCAAAACAGCGCCTTTTTTGTGGCCGGCAAGCCCGCCAACCATGTGCTGCTGTCGGGCGCGCGCGGTACGGGCAAATCCTCACTCATCAAAGCCGTGCTGCAGCATTTTGCGCCCCAGGGTTTGCGTTTAATCGAAGTGGATAAAGACGATTTGATTGACCTGCCCGACATCGTGGAACTGGTGCAGGGGCGTGCCGAGAAATTCATCGTGTATTGCGACGACATGAGCTTTGACGCGGGCGAGACGCAGTACAAGGCGCTGAAATCGGTGCTTGACGGCTCGGTCGCCGCCACCAGCAGCAATGTGCTGGTTTATGCCACCAGCAACCGCCGCCATCTGCTGCCCGAGACCATGCGCGACAACGAAAGCTACCAACACACGCCCGATGGCGAGCTGCACCCGGGCGAGGCGGTGGAGGAAAAAATCTCCCTGTCTGAACGCTTTGGCCTGTGGCTCAGCTTCTACCCCTTTAGCCAAGACGAATACCTGCACATTGCCGGGCATTGGCTGGGTGACTTTGGTGCCAGCGCTGCGCAAATTGCCGCAGCACGGGGCGAGGCTTTGTTGTGGGCGCTGACGCGCGGCTCGCGCTCAGGCCGTGTGGCTAAGCAATTTGCGCAAGACTGGGCGGCGCGCAATGGCTAAGGTTAAGGGTTTCTACTAGATGGGATTTACCTGCCAGATACTGACCTGTCCTAGCCTAGCCAGCGATAATGCCGCTCGTTCTGGGGGCTTCCCTTTTCTTTTCTATCATGGCTTTAGTCGGCCTAAGGAGTGACGATGAAAAAAGCATCAGCTTTGCTGGGATTGTTATTGGCTTGCGGCGCCGCGCTGGCGCAAGACGCTGCCCCTGCTGCGGAGACAGCAGCGGCACCCAGTGCATCGGCATTTGGGCAAAGCTTTTATGGCGAATTGGGTTTGGCCACTTTGCGCGGCAGCAATAGCAATTTGCTGACTGGCAAATTCAAGCCCACGATGTTGCGCGGAGTGGTGGGTAGCCCCATCAACCCTTGGCTCAATGGCGAGCTGATGTTGGGCATTGGCATGCAGGGCAAGAGTGCCCCGCTGGCTGTGCCATTTGGCACCACCACAGCGGCGACGGGGTTAGAGGTTAAGACCATGCTGGGCTTGTACCTGACACCTACGCTGAATTTTGCCAATGGCGGCAAAGTCTATGGGCGCGTAGGTTGGAATAACATCACTTTCAGCGATGTGCCTCAGCCCCCTGTGGCGGGATTGATGCAATCGACGGGAGTCTTTAGCAAACACGACAGCCTGGCTTGGGGCTTGGGTGGCGCGATTCCCGTGGGGCAAAACTTCACGGTCAATGCCGACTATATGCAGTACTACAAGCGCAAGAACGAAAAACTTGACGGCTTCAGCATCGGCCTGGGCTATAAGTTTTAAACTCGCTGAACTTTTCAGCCACAAGCGCATGGTGTGAGCCATGCGCTTTTTTATTGATGACAGACCAAAAATACACCGAAGTCGCTGCTGGCATTTTGTTGCGTGCCGATGGCAGCCTGCTGTTTACCAGCCGTCCAGCGGGCAAGCCCTATCCGGGTTACTGGGAGTTTCCTGGCGGCAAGCTAGAAGCGGGCGAAAGCATCGAACAAGCCCTGGCGCGTGAGCTGCACGAGGAGCTGGGCATCCACATCAGCGCCGCCCACCCCTGGCGCACAACCGAGCACCATTACGAACACGCCAGCGTGCGCCTGCATTGGTGCAAAGTGCTGCATTGGCAAGGCGAGCTGCAAATGCGCGAAGGCCAAAGCGCCAGTTGGCAGCATTTGCCGGCGCAGCTTGATCCCATTTTGCCTGGCGCCTGGCCTGTGCTCGACTGGCTGCAGGCCGAGGCCGCAAATGGCACTTTATTGGCCGTAGGCAAAGGCGCGTGATGCACGGCGATGATTTGCCCGAAGCCAGTTGTTCAGAAGAAGCGGGCGTGCGCTATTTGCACCTAGGTGATACGCCCTGGGTGCAAGGCTGTATGCGGGTGCGCAAACCCACGGCGATTGAGCTGGAATATGTGCAGCGCATGCTGGCCTGGCTGCTGTGGCACGAGGCCAGCGACGCGGCTGCGCTGCAGCAGCTGCACACCGTGCAATTGGGTTTGGGCGCGGCCAGTTTGAGCAAGTTTTGCGCGCAAGAGCTGGGTTGCGAGAACACCGCCGTCGAACTTAACCCGCAGGTCATCGCCATCTGCCGCAGCTGGTTTGCGCTGGCGCCCGACACGCCGCGCAGCCGCGTACTGTGCAGCGATGCGCAAGACTGGGCGCAAGCCCCGCACAACGCCAACACCGTCGATGCCCTGATGGTGGATTTGTACGACCACGAGGCCGCCGGCCCCGTGCTCGACAGCGCGGCGTTTTACCGCGCCTGCCGCCACACCCTGAAAGACGGCGGCCTGATGACGGTCAATCTATTTGGGCGCACGCAAAACTTTGCGCAAAGCCTGGCTACTTTGCAGCAGGTTTTTGGGCGCGAACAGGTCTGGCGCTTTATGCCCACACGCGAAGGCAATGCCGTGGTGCTGGCGGGCAAAGGCGCGGCGCTGCCCGCAGCTGAGGTTTTGCAAGCGCGTTGCGTGCAATTGCGCAGCTTCTGGGGCTGGAAGACCACGAATTGGCTTAAGGCTTTGAAAACCCCTTAATTTCATGATGTTTCTGGCAGTTTAGGCCGTAAATCCTGCCTGAGCAGCTCACTTTTTTGATGCTATGAAAATCCTCACCCGCCCTGCCGAACCGCGCCTCGCTTGGAATCTGGAGCAAGCGGGCATACACCCCCTACTCGCCCGCCTTTACGCCACGCGCGGGGTGCAAAGCGCCGCCGAGCTGGACAGTGATTTGCGCGCCCTGCTGCCGCCGCAAAGCATGTTGGGCATGGATGCCGCGGTGCGCCTGCTGGCACAAGCGCGGGGCGCGCAAAGCCGCATCTGCATCGTGGCCGATTACGACTGCGATGGCGCCACCGCCTGCGCCGTGTTGCTGCGCGGCCTGCGCCTTTTGGGTTTTACGGCGGTCGATTTTTTGGTGCCCGATCGCGTGGTCGATGGCTATGGCCTGACCCCCGCCATCAGCCAGCGCGTCGCCGCCACTGGCGCGCAATTGCTGCTGACGGTGGACAACGGCATTGCCAGCGTGGACGGCGTGCAAAGCGCCAAAGATTTGGGCCTGCAAGTGCTGGTAACCGACCACCACTTGCCCGCCGAGCAACTGCCTGCGGCTGACGCCATCGTCAACCCCAACCAGCCTGGCTGCAGCTTTGCCAGCAAAGCGCTGGCCGGCGTGGGCGTGGCTTTTTATGTGCTGCTGGCGCTGCGCGCGCATTTGCGCGAGGCGGGCATTTATACGGCGCAAAACCAACCGCGTTTAGATAGCCTGCTGCCCCTGGTGGCGCTGGGCACGGTGGCCGATGTCGTGCCGCTGGATGCCAATAACCGCCGCCTGGTGGCGCAAGGCTTAAACCGCATGCGCGCGGGCGCACTGCCTGCGGGCATGGCGGCGTTGGCGCAAGTGGCGGGGCGCGAGCTGCGCACGCTCTCGGCCATGGATTTGGGCTTTGCCCTGGGGCCGCGCCTGAATGCGGCGGGGCGTTTGGCCGATATGCGCATGGGCATAGCCTGCCTCTGCACCGATGATGCGGCGCAGGCGCAAGTGCTGGCCAGCCAGCTGGATGCCATCAACCGCGAACGCCGCGAGCTGCAAGCCGATATGCAAGAGCAGGCCATGCTGGCGGTGGAGGCCTATCTTCAGCACGGCAGCGCAAGCACGGATAGCGCCGCGCAAATGCCTGCAGCCATCACCGTGTTTGACGAGACTTTCCACGAGGGCGTGGTCGGCATCGTCGCCGCCCGCATCAAAGACCGCCTGCACCGCCCCACTTTTGTCTTTGCCGCCAGCGCCGCGCCGGGGCAAGAGGGGCTGCTTAAAGGCTCGGGGCGCTCGATTGCGGGCTTCCATTTGCGCGATGCCCTGGATTTGGTGGCCAAGCGCCAGCCCGGTGTGCTGCTGCGTTTTGGCGGCCACGCCATGGCAGCGGGTTGCAGCATCCCGCGCGAACGCCTGGCCGATTTTCAGCAAGCCATGGCTGAAGTGGCAGCCCAGTGGCTAGATGCCGAAACTTTGCAGCAAAAATTGCTCACCGATGGTGCTTTGGCGGCTGCCGATTTGCGCGTGGATGTGGCCGACAGCCTAGCCCAGCAGGTGTGGGGGCAGGGCTTTGCGCCGCCGATTTTTAGCGACCAATGCGAGCTGCTGGAGCAGCGCATCGTCGGCAGCGGCCACAGCAAATTGAAGGTGCAGATGGCGGGGCAAAACCTAGACGCGATTTGGTTTGGCCGTGTCGATGCCCTGCCGCGCCAACTACGCTTGGCCTTTCGCCTGGATGTGAACGAATGGCGCAATCAGCGCAATTTGCAATTGCTGGTTGAGGCGGTGGAGGGGTTTTAAGCCCTCGGGGTACGCGCCAACACTACAGCCTGCACCTGCGCCGCGCCTGCCTGGTGCAGTGCCTGCGCCGCACTGCTCAGGGTGGCGCCTGTGGTCATGACATCGTCTAACAACAAGAGCTTGCGCCCCTGAATTTGCGGCAAGGCTGCAGGCGGCACGATAAATGCCCCCTGCATCGCGCGCAATCGTGCTTGCCTGCCGCGCAGAGCTTGGTGTAAGGCATCGCGTTCAGGCAGGCGCAGCAAGGCCTGCGGCCACATGGGCGGCAAGGCACCCAAGCTCGGGGTTAAGTGGCTGGACAAGGCCCGCGCCAACCCTAGGGTGGGTTGAAAACCGCGTTCGCGCAAGCTCTGGGGGCTGGCAGGAATCGGCACCAGGGCATCCACCCCAGCCAAGATCTCGTTCCACGGCAGTTGCGCGACCATGAGTTGCGCGGCCGCCTGTGCCAGCGCCGGCTGCTGCCCCAATTTCCAGCGTTGCACCAAGGTGCGCCATGGCCCGCTGTAGTCCACGGCCGCCCAGCAGGCGGCGGGGGCGGGCAGGTTTTTTGCATCTGTGCGTAGGCAATCAGCGCACAGCCGTATGGGGGCGGGTAGAAGGGGCATTGCTGTGTCCGCCAATGCCGGTAGAGGCAGAGCGCAATGGCGGCAGCGCCGCTGCCGTTCAGCGTGTTGGTGCAGACAGGCTGCGCAGATGGGGGTGAATACGGGCCAGCGCCAACAAATCAGGCATTGCGTCGGCAAATGCTGGCGCCATGTCGCCCCCAGTTGCCCACAGACGCGCCAAAACGCGTGGGGTCTGGATGGCTCGCTAGACCTGTTTACCATGCGCCGCGCCCTACAATGGCCGCTCTTTTTACGGTTGGTCTGGGTGTCGATCGGGTGCGTCGGCAGTGTCCTGTAACTCCCCGTTTTCGCGCCCTGAAAACATCGTCCACCAAATGATGAAGACAAACAGCAGCAATACGGCAAAGGCTTCGAGCATGAATATCAACATGAAATTCCTCCTGGCAAACCCAGCGCGCGCCTTGCTCGCCAGTAGCCTGATGATAGCGGCGCTCTTGACTGGTTGTTCTTCTGCGCCGCCAGCGCCCGCCCCCACGCCCACCCCGCCCAGTGCGGGCGCCATGAGCTACCCCGCGCTCAATGGCTCAAGCCGCTGGATAGCCACCGATTGGGCAGATTTGCCGGGTTGGAGCCAAGACGAACTGGGCCAAGCCTGGAGCGCCTGGGTGCAAAGCTGCGCCCGTCCCTTGAGCGTGGTGGCGGCGTTTTGCCCGCAAATTCGCGCCATGACTTTGGCCGATAGCGCCCAGCAACGCGCTTGGCTGCAAACGCATATGCAGCCCTACCGCATAGAAAACACCGCTGGCGATACGCGCGGCATGCTGACCAGTTATTACGAACCCTTGTTTACTGGCCAGCGCCGCCAAGCGGGGGCGTATCAATGGCCGCTGTATGCGCCGCCTGCGGGCTTTAACGCCAAAGCGGGCTGGTATAGCCGCCAAGAGGCCGACACCTACCAATCGGCGCAAATGGCCTTGGCGGGCAAGGCCCTGGCTTGGTTTAACAACCCCGTGGATCCCATGATTTTGCAGGTGCAAGGCTCGGGGCAGGTGCAAATTTCCGAGGCCGATGGCCGCGTCACCCACGCCCGGCTGGCTTTTGCCGGCACTAATCAAAAGCCCTACCAATCGGTGAGCAAATGGCTGGCCGCCAACACCAGTTTGCGCAATTATTCGTGGCCCGCGATTGCGCAATGGGCGCAAAGCGCGCCGCCGCAGGCGGTGCAGCAGATGCTCTGGAGCAACCCGCGCATCGTCTTTTTCCGCGAGGAAGATGTGCCCGCCAGTGGCGACGGCCCGCGCGGTGCCCAGGGCGTACCGCTGACGCCAGGGCGATCGATTGCGGTGGACCCCGGCAGCATTCCCTATGGCGCCCCCGTTTGGCTGGTGTCGCAGGGCGCAGATAATCTGCAGCGCTTGGTGATTGCTCAAGACACGGGCAGCGCCATCCGTGGTGCGGTGCGGGCTGACTTTTACGCAGGCACGGGTTATGAGGCGGGCGTGTACGCTAACCGCATCAAGCAAGCCCTGTGGCTGTGGGTGCTGTGGCCGAAAAACAGCCCCGTACCCCATTAAGTCCAGATAGATTTCTAACCGCAGGTTTTACGCATGGAACACGCCCTGGTTTTGCTCAACCACCTTTGGCATTTTTTTCTGCTGCCCATCGCTTGGGCGCTGCTGTTTTGCCTAGGCACGCAGCTCGTATTTCGCCAGCGGGCGCGGCAAGCTGCGCCTTGGTTGCGGCGTAGTTTGCTGGCGGGGGCGGCAGGTTGCGCCCTGACATTGGTGCTGCTACCGCTCAATGGTGGCAATAGCAGCGTGGCCTATTACGGCGCGCTGCTGCTGGTGCTGTCCGCCAGCGAGGCTTGGCAGTTGAAAATTTGGCGGGCTTGAGCGCTTTTATTTTCCCTTTCCCTTTGGGGAAGGAGCCACTAAGCAAACCCTCACCCTAGCCTCTCCCTCGGGGAGAGGGAATAAAACACGGGCTTACCCCTCTCCCCGAGGGAGAGAGGCAGGGGTGAGGGTTGTTTTCACAAGCCAAATCCGCATTTCAAGCCGTAAAACCTGCCTGAGCAGCTCACTTATTTATAGTACTTTGACTCGCCAAACGCGCCTCTATGGCCTTTTGGCTGCGCACCGCCAACGCAATCAGCAGCAGCACGGGCAAACCCAGCAAGGCCGTGGCGCTGAAAAAATTGCTCCAGCCATAGGCATCGACAAACTCGCCCGAGAAACCGCCTAGGGTCTTGGGCAGCAGCACCATCATCGAGCTGAGCAGGGCGTATTGCGTGGCCGAGTACTGCGTGCTGGTCAAGCCCGACAAATAGGCGATGAAGGCGGCCGAGGCCAAGCCGCTAGAAAAATTATCAGCCGAGACCACCAGCATCAACCCCCAAACATTGCGGCAGGCCAGCTCGGGCCCCGCGCCAGCGCCCCAAGCCCAGAGCCAGGCGAAAAGCAAATTGGTCAACGCGCTGAGCACCGCGCCCAAAAACAAAATCCGCAGCACGCCGAAACGCGCCGTCAGCACGCCGCCCATAAATGCGCCCGCCACCGTCATGATGACGCCGTAGATTTTGGTCACGCTGGCGACCTGATCTTTGCTGAAATGCATATCCACATAAAACGGCCCAGCCATCACGCCCATGACGATATCGCTGATGCGATAGACCGCAATCAACGCCAAAATCGCCAATGCATGCCAACCGTAGCGGCGCAAAAAATCGGCAAAAGGTGCCACAAAAGACGCCTGCGCCCAAGCCAGGGCGCGTTGGCTGCTGCTGCCCACTATGGGGCGATAACGCGGCCCCGCCCCGCGCAGCGCCAGCGCCGCCGCCGTCAAGGCCAAACCCGCCACGATGCCGCTGGGCCAGCCCACGGCTTGCGCCAGCGCCTGCCACCAAGCGGCCTTGGCCGCACCCGCCAGCATCAGCAGCACAGCCAGCACAAAGCCCACAAAGGCCACCACGCCCAACACCGGCACGCCCTGGCTGCTGGTGCGGGTCAGCAAGGCTTGGTATTCGGCCTGGGTTTGCGCTGCATCGCGCGGCGCAGGTTCGGGGCTAAAGAGCACCGTCAGCACGCCCACGCCCATAGACGCGGCCATGACCAAATAGGCAAACCGCCACACGCTGGCATCGTAATGCGGTGGTGCAATGTTTGCGCTTACTGCGGCCGTAGATACTGCCGTTGCTGTACTGATGGCGGCGGTGCTGTGGGTGGCTGCGGTGGCAGCCGCGCTAGCTGGGCTTTGCCACAGCTGCCAAAAGCCCTCTTGCATGGTGCAGGCCAGTTGCGCGGCAACGGGCTGGGTGTCGGCGCGGGCGGCCAGCCACAGCGCCCCCGCACCCGCCCAAATCATGGCCAGGCGATAGCCTGCTTGGTAGGTGGCAGCCAAAGCGCCCTGCTCGGCCGTGGGCGCCGATTCAATGCGGAAAGCGTCCAAAGCAATGTCTTGCGTGGCCGAGGCAAAGGCCAGCGCCAGCGCCAAATACACGGTCAGCTCTAGGCGCTGCTGCGGGTCGTTCAGCGCCATGCCCACCAAAGCAGCGATGGCCAAGCCCTGCGCCAGCAGCAGCCAACTGCGCCGCTGCCCCAAGCGCCCCAGCAGGGGCAGGCGCACCTTGTCCACCAAGGGTGCCCATACCCATTTAAAGGCGAATAACAAACCCACCCAAGACATATGGCCAATGGTGGATTTGTCGATGCCCGCCTCGCGCAGCCAAAAGCTCAGGGTGCCAAACAGCAGCAAAAACGGCAGGCCAGCCGAAAAGCCCAAAAACCCCATGCGCAGCGCGGCGGGGTGGGCATAGCTTTGCCAAGCAGTGCGCCAGCTGCGGCGGCTGGCCATAGGTCTTGAATCTGGCGTTGAACGGGAGCCTGATGAGGAGGCGCGGGGTTTGGTGGCGGTCATAGATCGGGCAGTGTAATCCAGCCTTTTACAGCAGTAAAAAAGCCTGTTTTTGGGGAAATGCGCCAGAAAACCTGCCTGAGCCGCTATAAAAAAAGGAGTTGTTGGCGAAGTCTAACGCACCACGATTTCAACGCGACGATTGGCGGGCTCGTCCACCTCGTCAGCGGTGGGTACCAGGGGCTCGCGTTCGCCCCGACCAACAGCACGCACGCGGTAGTCGGCAAAACCAGCAGCCACAAAAATCTGGCGCAGAGCCAAAGCGCGTTCGCGAGAGAGCTGGTCATTGCGTGCTGCATCACCCACGCGGTCGGTGTGGCCGGCAATGATGATTTCGCCGCCGTCTAGGGCTTTGGCTTGTCCCAAAATGGCGGGTAATTGGGCTTGAGATTCGGGCAATAAATCACTGGTGCCGGTGACGAAGTGCAAGGTGTAGCGGTGGCTGGCTGCGGGCTGCAGCGCTAAAACTTGGCCATAGGTTTTGGCTACGGCTGTGGCATCGGTTTTGCCCTGCTGAATCCCCATGGAAGAGACCTTGCCTTGTGCATAAGGTTGGTCAATCACCGCCTGCGCTTTGTCGTTTTGAACGGTGACGGCACTGGCGCTGCCATCGGGCTGGGGCAGCAGGGTAATGCGCAATGCCGGAGCGCAGGCAGCTAGCGTAAAAGTCGCTGCAACTAGCAGGGTGAGGCGGCAGGCTTTATTCATCAACATCGGCGGACTCCAAGATGAAATCGGTGCCGCGCACCCCTACCACGGCGGTGGGTGCCTGCACTTTCAGGTTGGCAGGGTTTTGTTTGCTGATCAGCCCGCTGATAACGCGCAGTTGCCCGCCAATAAAGTCGAGCAAAATCTTGCCCTCGTTCGTCGTGCTGTCAAAACGGTATTCGCGCAGCGCGACGCTGCTACGGGCGCCCAGCATCAATTCAGTACCGTCGCTCAAAGTGAAGGATGCGCCCGCGTCTTTGCCTGCATGGATGCGGTCGCCCACAGCCAAGGCCGCGCCTGATGTCACCGCCCGAGGCGCTGCGCCAGCTGCGCGCTGCGAGACGCTGCCTTGAACTTTTTTGAACACGCCTGCCACTTCCAGTTGGCCGGCGGCAGGGGCTATGGATGCTGTGCCCGTTGTGGCCATACCAGGGATGTCAGCATGGCTGGGGGCGGATGTTTGCGCCGTCACAGCGGTGCTGAGGCCACATAAAGCCAGTAAGGCCAGGCTGCAGGCCGCGTGCCGCAGGGTCGAGAGGGTGGACATGGTGGGGATCCTTAGGGCAACAATATTCAGGCGAAAACAAGATGTTACAGGAGCGATAAGCTTAAGCTGCCGGCAGCGCATTCAATGGTCCGATGCTTGGGCTGGCAAGGGCTGTGGTTGTTGGGGTCGTGGTGCTTGAGGCCAGCGCCGCTTTAGCAGCGTTTGGTAATGTGCGGCCAAAGAGGGATTGCCCAATAGGGCGGCCGCATCGCTGGCGCGGCGCAAGACGCGCACTTCAGAAGAGTAATGCAACAGGCGTTGGGCGCGGGCTAATTCTTGCGCTGCGTTGTCGGCGGTCAACTCGGTGGTGCTGAGCTGGGCAAACTCGGTGTATTTGCTAAACCAACTGCTGCTATGGGCCTTGTCGAACCAATCGGGGTGATCGCTAAAAAAATCCAGACGCTGTTCGGGATTTAAATACACCTGCGCAGCGCGCAGCCAATCCGCGGTAAAAGCCAGGCTAAGCGCCAGTAGCAGCAAACCCAAAATGCGCGGACGGTTGATGCAAGTGCGCGTTATGGGTGTCGTTGCAGTGGCCAAGACACCAAAGGCCAAGGCTGCGGCCAGCAAAAATGGAGCGTGCCACAGCGGGTATTCCAGCAAACTGTGCAGACCAATGGCCGCCAATACCAACCAGGCGCTTTGTT
The DNA here is from genome assembly GCA_035906235.1 of Allobrachymonas sp. Lineage (GTDB taxonomy): Bacteria > Pseudomonadota > Gammaproteobacteria > Burkholderiales > Burkholderiaceae_C > JAMIFN01. The sequence continues at coordinate 16,207 of JAMIFN010000077.1, forward strand.
GCTGCGGTGTGGCGGTTTGCCAAGGCTGGCGGCGCCAAACCCAGTAGCCAACTGCCGCGCAAAACAGCAAGGCCAGGGGCCAGCCCAGCTCTACCGCCAGATGCAAGGGCAGGTTATGCGCGTTGTCCAGCGGCGCAGCAAAGACCCGGCCTTGCAGCGGCGTATTCAGCAGGCCCCAGCCCAAATTGCCCCAGCCCCAACCTAAGCCAGGCTGCTGCGCGGTGGCTTGCCAGACATTGTTCCAGAGCACGGTGCGGGCATCTTGCGAGGCATTTTCTAGGCGCGTTAGCGCGTCGATTGGGATTGCTTGGCCTGTGGTGGTTGTGGCACCGCTGATGGATGCACTCCAATCATGCGCCAAACCCCATGCCCACAAACCATAGAGCAGCAGCCCCACCGTCGCCCACAACGCTACGGCTTTCGGCGCCCGCCCACGCCATGCCCATAAGCAGGCCACCCCCCAAACCCCCAGCCATTGCAGCAAGCCCGTGCGCGAGCGCGTAGCCGCGCAGGCAAAGGCCAGCAACACCAGGGCTGCCAGCGCCGTCGCCGTTTTTAGCCCAGATCGGTGGCGCTGAGCATTCATCGTCCAGCGCGGCGCATACAGCAACAAAATCGCAAAACCCATGGCGCTGAGCGTGGCCATTTGATTGGGTTGGCGCAAATTGCCAAACACGCGCACTGGGTTGCCGGGGTGCACCCAGGGGCTGAGCACTCCGACCCTGCCTTGGTATTGCAGCAGGCAAATCAGGCTATTGAGCAGTGCCGCCACCAGCACCGCGCCCCATAGCCAATTTGCTTTTTGTTGCGCCTGCCAGCCCGCTGCAGCCTGCGCCACGGCCCAAAACGCCAGCAAAGCCAAAGCCGCGCCCGCAACCAAACCCGTATCAGCAGGTGCGATCAGCAGGCTATGGAGTTGCAAAACAAAGGGCAACGCGAGCAGCACCCAATTGCTACCCCTGCGCAATGCCCCTGCAGGGCTGAGTAGTAGCAAAACTCCAGTGCAGCCCAAACCAAACAAAAGCGGCAGCATATTAGTGGCCGGCCCCAGGGTGTAGGCAAACAAAAAGGGCAAAACGATAACGAGGCCAAGTAGGCTCATGCGCCCACGCGAGGTTGAAAAAGGCATGGTGGCTGGCAGGGTGGTGAGATGTGGGTTGACGGAATGGATAGGCCGAAGATTTACGCAGCGCCAGCGGCCTCGGGGCTGAGGCAATAGGCAAAACGCTGCTGCAAAGCGGCCAAGCTGCCCTCTTGCGGCGGCGGCAGTTGCCCGTTTTCTATGGCGGCCAGCGCCAGCAACATATCTTGGCTATGCACCCGGCCTAAAGCAGTCGCAGTCATCTGGGGAAAAGCCAAATACAAATGCCCGTTTTCGTCTAGCCAGGCGCTGCTGATGGTGGCAATGGCCTGCTCGCCGCCCTGGTGTTGGTGTTGGCCTGCGGTGGCGGTGATGCGACCATCTTCATGCAAGCGCAGGCAATAAGGCGCGGCTTCCAATTCCACAAACACGCGCTGCGGGCCGTTTTGAAACCAAGCGTAGCCCTGCGCATCCACCCCGTAATTGCGCTGAATAAAAGCGATCAGCTTTTCGTGTTGCAGCAACGAGCCTTTCATGCCCCTATCGCCCGCCGCGCAGCCCGCCTGAAAACTGCCGCGCGCTTGGGTGGCGTCATCACGCATCCACCACTGGCCCCGGGCATCTAGCCCCAACCAGCCTGTGCAGGCGGGCACATTCGGCCATTTGGCCAGCGCTTGTTTAACGATCTCGTCCATAGCGCAATTTCAACACCAAAATCAGCAAAGCCAGCGCCAAAGTAATGGCATTGCCGATGATGATGGGCCAATCGCCACGCAGCAAACCATAAATCAGCCAAAAAAACACGCCCACGGTAAAGGCCGCGTACATGGCCAGCGAAATGCCGCTGACATCGCGTGTGCGCAGCGTGTGCCAAGCCTGCGGCGCAAAGGCGGCTGTGGTCAGGCTCATGGCGACATAGCCTAAAACATCGGTGGCGGTCAGGGTGGGCATGGTTGAGTGTTGAGTGTTGAGTGTTGAGTGGCCCGATATATGCCTACTTCGTCATTGCGGGCTTGACCCGCAATCTCAAGCCTCCCCATCAAAAACATGAGCTGCTCAGGCAGGTTTGACGGCCTAAAAGCTGGATTTGGCCACCAAAAACGAGATTCTGGCTTACGCCAGAATGACGAGTTCAGGAAGTCATTGCGGGCTACGCGGGCATGACGATTGTGGAGTGGCGAAAGTGTGGGCTTTGGTTGATCTGCTTTTCCTCAAATCGGCTGCGCAATCAAATCATGCCCTTGCGTGCCGACAATTTGCGCACGCGTAAATTCGCCCACTTTCAATTGCTTGCTGATTTTTTGCGGCGGCAGCAAATGCACCACGCCATCGATCTCGGGCGCGTCGGCAAAGCTGCGCCCACGCCCGCCTTTTTTACCCAGTGCAGGCGCGTGGTCGATCAAAATTTGCATCTGGCTGCCCACGCGGGCTTTCAGCTTTTGTGTGGAAACCTCTTCGGCCACGGCCATAAAGCGCGCGCGGCGTTCTTCGCGCACTTCTTGCGGCAATTGGCCTTCAATCTCGTTAGCCGTTGCACCGTTTACGGGCGAATAGGCAAAGCAGCCGGCGCGGTCAATCTGCGCTTCGCGCACAAACTGCAGCAGGTCTTCAAACTCGGCTTCGGTTTCGCCCGGAAAGCCCGCAATAAAGGTCGAACGCACCACCAGCTCGGGGCAGTCTTTGCGCCACTGCGCGATGCGATCGAGGTTGCGCTCGCCACTGGCGGGGCGCTTCATGCGGCGCAGCACATCGGGGTGGGAATGTTGGAAAGGCACATCGAGGTAAGGCAAGATCAAACCCTCAGCCATAAGAGGAATCAAGTTATCCACCGTGGGGTAGGGGTAAACATAGTGCAGGCGCACCCAAGCGCCATAGCCTTGCGCCAGCTTGCCCAGCTCTTGCGCCAGCTCCAGCGCGCGGGTTTTCACCGGGCGGCCATCAAAAAAGCCGGTGCGGTATTGCACATCCACGCCGTAGGCGGAAGTGTCTTGGCTCACCACCAGCAGCTCTTTCAAGCCGCCTTCAAACAGGGCGCGGGCTTCTTTCAGCACATCCCCAATCGGGCGGCTGACCAAATCACCACGCATAGACGGAATGATGCAGAAAGTGCAACGGTGGTTGCAGCCCTCGCTAATCTTCAAGTAAGCGTAATGCTTGGGCGTCAGCTTGATGCCGGCGGCGGGCACCAAATCGAGGAAAGGATCGTGCGGCTTAGGCAGGTGCAAATGCACCGCGTCCATCACCTCTTGCGTGGCGTGTGGGCCCGTCACCGCCAGTACGCTGGGGTGTATGCTTTTGACCATGTTTTCGGTGGCATTTTCAGCATTTTCGCCCGATAAACCTGCCTGAGCAGCTTCCTTTTCTGTAGCGCCTTTGCTGATGGTGCGCGCCCCCAAACAGCCCGTCACGATGACCTTGCCATTCTCCGCCAGCGCCTCGCCTATGGTGTCTAGCGACTCTTTCACCGCGTCGTCAATAAAACCGCAGGTGTTCACAATCACCAAATCCGCGCCGTCAAAGGTCTTGCTGGTTTGGTAGCCCTCAGCCGAGAGCTGGGTCAGGATCAGTTCGGAATCGGTCAGCGCCTTGGGGCAGCCGAGCGAGACAAAGCCGATTTTGGGGGCGGCGGCAGTGCTGGCTGCGGGGGCGGGTGGGGTAGCGGTAGAAATCGTCATAGCCCGTGATTTTCGCTGATTTGGGCGATTGCCCTCTAAACACCAGCCCCGTCTGTGGGTTTCTGTTGTGTGTGCACGGCCTCAAAGATCTCTTTCGCCAGGATGGGAAACGCCGTTCGTTGAAACTCGCCGTCGTCCATATACCGTGTGACGATTTTGTCGTTCTCAGCCATCCGCTGAATCATCAAATCCTCGATCAGCTTGCGCACCCCCAGCTGGAACTTGTCCAGCGGGTTGGCCATGGCGGTTTGAATCACTTGGCTGTTGCTGGTGGCCCGTGCCTTGATCTGGTCAAAGAACAGCCGATCCTCGTCGGTGAAGGCGGTGCCAAAGCGTTCGTTGAGCACCTGGATGATTTCCGACAGCGGGGCCTTTTCTTCCTTGGTTTCTCCCGTGCCAACGGCGCTTGGGCTATACACGCCTTCTGGTTCGCCCACCTTCAATTCAATCGGCCCGCTGGAAACACGCTGCAAGCGGTAGTACTGCAACTCCACCTCGTTGCCGATCTTGACCACCGTGTTGTCACGATCCAACGGCAGGTGTGGCAGCAGGAAGCGCCCGTAGCTATAGAGCATTTCCAGATCCTGATCTGCATAGGGCAGGATCTGGCTCAGGAAGGCATACATCCGCACATAGCCGCCCAGCTTGTCGCGGAAGGTGATGCGCACTTCGTCGTCCTCAATCGCCTTGAATCGATCCACCGCCGGTTGCAAGTGACGCTGCATATGGGCATGGTCGGCCGGGTTCTGCCGATCCGGCTGGCGGTAGAAGATGCGCGCAAACGCTTCAACTTCGCTCCAGTGATAAATCTGCAGCTGATCCAGCTCGTGTTGGATAGCGGGCAGCATCTCTGGGTTGGCGGCTTCTTGCAGGCTGGTCGAATCAAAATAAGGCTTGAAAGCGGCGTAAATGTCCTCAGGCTTGTTGACGAAATCCAGCACAAAAGGCTCGTCCTTACCCGCGATCTTGCGGTTCAGGCGCGACAGCGTCTGCACTGCTTGCACACCATCCAGCCGCTTGTCCACATACATGGCGCACAGCAGTGGCTGGTCAAAACCTGTTTGGTATTTATTGGCCACCAGCAGCACTTGGTAATCACTGGAGCCAAAACGCTCGGGCAACTGGCTCTCGGGTATGGGTTTGCCAGTCACCACATCGGGGTTCATGCCCGGCTCGGTGTATTCAAGCTCAGTATCTGGGTCTTTCACTGTGCCGCTGAAGGCCACCAGCGAACGGATATCGGCATAGCCCTGTTCGGCAATGTAGCGCTCGAAGGCCAGTTTGTAGCGCACCGCCTGTATGCGGCTGGCTGTCACCACCATAGCTTTGCCGCGCCCGCCAAGTTGATGCCGCACATGCTCGCGGAAATGTTCATGCCTGAATCTTCATAGGTTTCAGCACCACCACTAGGCGTTTTCCCACTGCCGATTTTTGAACATATGAAACCGAGTCGTTTCACCCCCCAATGCCTCGGTACCTCCCCCAGCCAACCCACCCCCGAATTCTTCATCTCTGGCTGCGGCTCCAAGCCCACTGCCTTGGCGGCTGCGGGGGGCAGGCCACGGGTGACGGTGCGGGCAATCAGCGCCTGCCGCTTTTCCTTGAGTTTGGCGATAAGTTGGCGCTTCTGCGCCAGCAGCGCATCGATCTGCGCGGTCTTGGCATCAAGAAAGCGGGCAATGGTTTCTTGCTCGGCGAGGGGTGGCAGAGGAAGTTCAATGCATGAAAGGTCGGTCGGATTCGTAGCGGGATAACTCACGCCAACCGACCGCGACACGACGGTTTCGATGAAATAAGACGAGCGCAGGCAGTACGCAAGGTAGTTGGGATCAATATCTTTGGGGCGGACGACAGCAAACCCCGTTGAGACGATCAGATTTTCTTCCGGATTGCGAATGGCTGCGACCGCACGCAGGTAGGTGCGTACAGTTGAAACTATGGTGTCACCATCTCGCACAATGCGCCGTGCTCGGGACGGCGCAGTCTCGAAAATAACTGGTTCCTTCTTCTGAATCCCTTCGGTCGCATCTACGCTGCCGATATCGACATAGCGCATCTCGTAGTCAGGGTCGGTGGTCTCTGGCAGCGTCTCGTCGTTGATAGTGCTGAGGTATTTCAGACGCTTGGTGACCCAACGATCGGGCGCATTCCCTAGCCAGCTCTGCCCCTTGTAGGGCCCTGTTTTAGTGGCGTATTTCATGCGGCCTTCCCTTTGCCGCTTTGCTTCAGCTTTTTCTCTACTGCCTCCAGCACCCGCAGATCTTCTGCGTCGGCCGCCTTCGCTTCATCAGCGCGGCGCTGGGCATCAAAAGCGTCGTAGCGCTCGTGCACGATGGTTTTCATGCTGGCATGGCTGATGCTGCCCACGCCTTGCAGGATGGGGCGATCGTTGAAGGCCAGCAATTTGTCCACATTGCCGCGCCAGTAATCTAGGGTGAGGGGCTGGCGGTCTTTCACGCGCAGTTCGGCTTGTTCCAGAAAAATCACCACCAGGCGATTGAGGGTGTCGATTTCATCGGCACTCAAATAATTTTTGGCCACGATGACATCGGTTTTGCGCACACGGCTGCCGCTAAAGCTGTGCAGCGCCATATTAGGCGC
>JAMIFN010000078.1:0-2881 GCA_035906235.1 Allobrachymonas sp.
TGAGTTTTAGGCCGTCAAACCTGCCTGAGCAGCTATCATTTTTTCAAACAAGGGGGGATTGCAGCTTGCGCGGAAATGGCGCACCCCTAAAAACCGCCCCCCATGACCTCGTCATTCCCGCGAAGGCGAATCCACCAGCTGGCCTGCTAGCCCAGCCAAAACCCAAGGTGAAACGGCCAAGCCTAGGTATTCGCGGAGTGGACCCTGCAACTAAGGCGCAGGATGAAGTACCCCAATACCTAGATGCCCGTTTGCGCGGGAATGGCAATTCAAAAGGGCTAGTCCTGCTGCGGGTGCAAGCGCAGTTGCACGCTGGCTTTGTCGAGCTGCGACGCGCACAGCTGCAAAAACTGGTAGGCATAGTCGCGCAAATAATGGCTCTGGCGAATCGCGATATGCGTGGTTTTTTGCTCAAACAAATGGGCGCTTGCCAGCAGGCTCAAGCCTCGGTCTTTATCGGCTTGGTAGGCCATGGACGCAATAATGCCCACGCCCAACCCCAGCTCGACATAGGTTTTGATGACATCGGCGTCCAGCGCCGACATCACCACATCGGGCGCGAGGCCGCTGTTGGCAAACGCCGCGTCGATGCTGTGGCGCCCCGTAAAACCTTCGTGGTAGGTCACGATGGGGTAATTGGCCACATCGGCCAGCGTCACTTGCCGCGTTTGCGCCAATTGCGTCAAGGGGTGGTCTTGGGGCGCAATCAGCGCGTGGTGCCAGCTGTAGAAGGGAAAAGTCAGCAGCTCAGGCATTTGCCCCAAAGACTCGGTGGCGATGCCCAAATCGGCTCGGCCATCGAGCAACATTTGCGCGGCTTCTTGCGGGCTACCTTGGTGCAAGGCCAAATGCACTTTAGGAAAGGCTTTTTTAAACTCGCGCACCACGGGCGGCAGGGCATAACGCGCCTGGGTGTGCGTGGTGGCAATGGTCAGCTGGCCTTGCTCGCTTTGGCTGAATTGGTCGGCCAGGCGTTTGATGTTTTGCGCATCCAGCAACATGCGTTCGACGATTTTGCTCAGCTCTTTACCCGGCTCGGTCAGCCCCAGCAGGCGTTTGCCTTTGCGGATAAAAATCTCGATGCCCAGCTCGTCTTCTAAATCTTTGATGTGTTTGCTCACCCCAGACTGCGAAGTAAACAGCGCCTGCGCCACCTCGGTCAGGTTGTAGTTTTGGCGCAAGGTTTCGCGAATGATGCGCAATTGCTGAAAATTCATGCAGCACTCCTGGTCAGCTCTGCCCCTAAAGTGGGGCTGGGGGTTTGGAAAACGCGCAGTTGGCTGGGCACGACGCGCACCACGGTGCCCAAACTCAGCCCCAAATCGGACAGCTGCGCTCTGGGCACATCGACTTCCAATTCAGGTGGCAGCCCGCTACGCCCCGCATCCAGTCCCACATCATGCTGCACGGCCAGCTCGACACGCGCATGAAAACCCCATGACTGTACCCGCTCTACTCGCGCCAGCACCCCATCTGGTCGCGCATCGGGGTGCACAATTTGCAGCTCGTGCGGGCGGGCAAAACCCGTCACGGCGCTGCCCGCAGCCACACCGTCTGCGCCCACCGCCTGTAAATACCCGCTCTGTCCACCCGCAAAGCGCAAAGCACCATCTGCCCAAGCGCCGTGAAAAGCGTTGACATGGCCTAAAAAGCCATAAACAAAAGGCGTGGCCGGGTGCTCGTACACCGCAGTCGGGCTGCCCACTTGCTCCACCCGACCCTGGTTCATCAGCACCACGCGATCGGCTACTTCCAGGGCTTCTTCTTGGTCGTGCGTGACAAAAATCGAGGTGATGTGCAGCTCGTCATGCAAGCGGCGCAGCCAACGGCGCAGCTCTTTGCGCACCTTGGCATCCAAAGCGCCAAAGGGTTCATCCAATAACAACACACGCGGCTCAACCGCCAAAGCCCGTGCCAAGGCGATGCGCTGGCGCTGGCCACCCGACAATTGCGCAGGAAAACGGTCGTGCAACCAGTCTAGCTGCACCAGTGCTAGCAAGTCATGCACTTTCTTTTTGATCGCCGCCTCGCTGGGGCGTTCGCGCTTAGGCTTAACGCGCAAGCCAAAGGCAACATTGTCAAACACGCTCATGTGCTTGAACAAGGCATAGTGCTGAAAGACAAAACCCACTTGGCGCTCACGCACATGGGTTTGCGACGCGTCTTCGCCCGCCAAATACACCGCGCCACTGTCGGCACTTTCTAACCCCGCAATGATGCGCAGCAGCGTGGTTTTGCCGCAGCCCGAGGGCCCAAGCAAGGCCACCAATTCGCCCGAAGGGAAATCCAGCGAAACGCCATGCAAGGCAGAAAATGTTCCGAAGTTTTTGTGAATGTTGTGAACTGCAATGCTCATGATGTTTTCTCAAGATTGGAAGAAGACAGGGGCTGCGCGCCGTGCAAACGCCACTCCACCCAGGTTTTCAGCGCCAGCGTGATCAAAGCCAAAAACGCCAGCAGCGAGGCCAAGGCAAACGCCGCCACGGCGTTGTATTCGTTATAAAGAATCTCGACATGCAAGGGGATGGTGTTGGTATAGCCGCGAATATGCCCAGAGACCACCGACACCGCCCCAAATTCGCCCATAGCGCGGGCATTACACAAAATCACACCATAAAGCAGGCCCCATTTGATGTTCGGCAGGGTGATTTTGAAAAAGGTTTGCCAGCCGGTCGCGCCCAAAACCGTGGCGGCTTCCTCTTCTTCGCGCCCCTGCGCCTCCATCAGTGGAATCAACTCACGCGCGACAAAGGGCAAGGTCACAAAAATCGTCGCCAGCACAATGCCAGGCAGCGCAAAGATGATTTGGATATCGTGCGCCGCCAGCCACGGCCCGAGCCAGCCCTGGGCGCCAAAAACCAGCACATAAATCAAACCCGCC
>JAMIFN010000079.1:0-13091 GCA_035906235.1 Allobrachymonas sp.
CTGCAGCAGCAGCCGCGACGAGCGCCAAAGTTTTGGTCCCCGCTGTCGCCGCCCCCGTCGCGGCTACCCCTGCAACAGCACCTACCACAGCCCCAGTAGCCAAACGCCCCACGGTAGTGGCCGCGCCGCCATTGGCAGCCAATACCACTAAACCAGCTGCCACCAGCAAAACCGATGGCGCCGAAGCCAAAGACCCTGCCAACACCCCACCTGCCGCTAAAAATGATGACGAGCAGGCCGTTGAAGCCGCCGTGCGCACTTGGGCACGCGCCTGGGCCAAGAAAGACATGCGCGGCTACTACGCCGCCTACGGCAGCAACTTCCGCCCCGCCGATGGCGCCAGCCGCAGCGCGTGGGAAGCCGACCGCAAAGCCCGCATCGTGAGCAAAAACAAAATCCAAGTGGAAGTCAGTAATATCCGTGTCACCATCAATGGCGACAAGGCGACGGCTCGCTTCCGCCAAGATTACCAAGGCGACGCGCTGCGTATCTCCAGCAATAAATCCCTGGCCTTCAGCAAAGAAGGCCAACGCTGGGTCATTGCGCGTGAAATGGCGGGCAACTAAGCGCCACTCCGCACTCATAGGCACCGCTCAGACAAAGCAGTGTGCATCCACACTGCTTTTTTCATGCGCATCGCACTTTCGCTTCCCTCCCGTTTTTTGCTTGGCAGCGCCCAGCTTGGTTGCGGCTTGTCATCACTTTGGCGCTTCCGACTGTTTGCCGGCCTAGCCATCCTGCTGCTCATCGTTAGCACAGTCCGCGCAGCAGAAAGACATACGCAACAAACACCTGCACCAACGCGCAACAACACAAAAGCTCAAACCGCACACAAGCAGCACTCAGCCAAGCCCATTTTCACCACTTCAGGCCAAACGCCATCTCTGCGCAAAGTCAGCCGCAGTGAGCCGCCAGAACAGGGCCTTAGCAGCGCGCGTATCGAGCAGCAACTTCAAGCTATTTACTTGGCTATTGGCCAAGCCGATAACCGCAGCGCCCTGGCTCTGGCCGAGGATCTGACGCGCACGCAACCCAATTTCCAACTCGGGCATATGCTGTATGCCGATTTGCTGCTAGCACAAACCCGCCCTGTGGCGCTGCCTGGCAGTGCCCCTGAAGCCTTGACCCGTGCTGCACCAGGCGCGATTACCGATCTACGCGCCGAGGCCAAAGTCCGCATCAAAGCACAGCAAGAGCGCCCGCCTGCCGCGGCGCTGCCTGAGAACTTCACCGCGCTCTCGCGCTGGAACGAGCAGGCTATTGCCGTGGACATCAGCAAATCGCGCCTGTACTTATTCACGCGCAATGCGGCAGGAGAGCTATCCCTCGCGCACGACTACTACATCTCGATCGCCCGCCTCGGTGCCATCAAAAACAACGAGGGGGATTTGCGTACGCCACTAGGCCCCTACTTCATCACCTCGCACCTCTACCCCACGCAATTGCCGGATTTTTATGGGGCGGGTGCGCTGCCTCTGAATTATCCTAATCCTTACGATATGCGTCGTGGTAAAAGCGGTAGCGGCATTTGGTTGCACGGCACACCCAAAAACCAATATTCACGCCCGCCTCAGGCCTCAGAAGGCTGCGTCGTGCTGACCAACCCAGATTTCCGCACCGTGGCGCAAAGCGTTAGCCTGCGCAGCACTCCCGTGCTGATCGCCAAATCCTTGCGTTGGGTGCAAAAAACCGGCGCCTGGGAAGCCTCCTTTGACGCCACCTGGCAAGCCTGGCGCCAGCAAAAACTGAACCATCAACCCGCTGATATGGCGCGTTTCTATTACGCCAGCTTTGCGGGGCAAGGCGGGCAGAATTGGGGGGGGTTTTACCGACAATTGCAAAACGAAATGCGGCAAACGCGCGTGATTTCTGCCAATATCGACAAAGTCAGCCGGGTGTACTGGCGCGAATCGGCTGACGAGGAAATTGTTGTTACCACTTTTGTCCAAAACCTTGGGGGCAAAGAAAAAAACCGTCGCCAATACTGGCGAAAAAAAGGCAGCAGCCCTTGGCGGATTTTTTACGAAAGTGATGTGTAAACTCCTCTCCGGCCTGACGCGCATGGCTAGCATCTCCAGCGCGTATGGCTTTTATTTTTTATCTTTTGGGACTTTGTGATATGAAAAAGCTGTTTTCCTCTGCTTTACTGGCCACGGGTTTGTTATTGGCCACTACTGGTGCTTGGGCGCAGGACAAGGTAAAACTCGTCACCAGCATGGGCGACATCGTGCTTGAGCTGGATGCGCTTAAGGCACCCAAAACCGTGGCCAACTTCAAACAATATGTGCAAGACAAGCACTACGATGGCACGATTTTCCACCGCGTGATCAGCAATTTCATGATCCAAGGCGGAGGCATGAATGCGCAGATGCAAGAAAAAACCACGCGCGCGCCTATCCCGCTGGAGGCCAATAACGGCCTGAAAAATCTTCGCGGCAGCATCGCCATGGCGCGTACCATGGACCCCAATTCAGCCACGGCGCAGTTTTTCATCAATGTCAAAGATAATGATTTTTTGAACGCAAGGCCTGGCAATGATGGCTACACCGTGTTCGGCAAAGTGGTGCAGGGCATGGATGTGGTGGACAAAATCCGCGCCGTGCCCACAGGCAGCTCGGGTATGCACCAGGATGTGCCTGTGCAGCCTGTGTTGATTAAATGGGCGGTATTGCAAGAGCCTGCGGCGGCTAAGGGCGAGAAAAGCGCCAAGACAGCCGTGGCCGCCAGCCCCAGCGCTAAAGCCAGCCCCAGCGCCAAGGCCGCAGCCCCACAGAAACCTTAAATCCCTCTCCTAATTGAGCTAATTGAGTTTGCTATGAATACGCCTATTTCCTATAAAGACGCCGGTGTCGATATTGACGCGGGTGATGCGCTGATTGAACGCATCAAACCCCTGGCCAAGAAAACTCTGCGCGAGGGCGTACTGGGCGGCATCGGCGGCTTTGGCGCTTTGTTTGAAGTGCCCAAGCGCTACCAAGAGCCCGTGCTGGTTAGTGGCACTGATGGCGTGGGGACCAAGCTCAAACTGGCGTTTGAGTGGAATATGCACGACACCGTCGGTATCGACTTGGTCGGCATGAGTGTGAATGATGTGCTGGTGCAGGGCGCCGAGCCGTTGTTCTTTCTCGACTACTTTGCCTGCGGCAAATTGGATGTGGATACAGCCGCAGCCGTGATTGGTGGCATAGCCAAGGGCTGCGAGCTCTCGGGCTGCGCCCTGATAGGCGGCGAAACCGCTGAAATGCCCGGCATGTACCCTGCGGGCGAATACGATTTGGCGGGTTTTTGCGTCGGCGTGGTTGAAAAAAGCAAAGCCTTAACGGGCAAAGATGTGCAAGCGGGCGATGTGGTGCTGGGTTTGGCCAGCCACGGTGTCCACAGCAATGGTTTTAGCCTGGTGCGCAAATGCCTAGAGCGCGCGGGCAGCAATTTGCCCAGCACGCTAGACGGCCAGCCCTTTAAAACCGCTGTTATGGCGCCTACGCGCTTGTATGTGAAAAACATCTTGGCGGCGCTGGCCGCGCACCCCATCAAGGCGCTGGCGCATATCACGGGCGGCGGCTTGCTGGAAAACATTCCCCGCGTGTTGCCCGAAGGCATGGCGGCGCAGATCCAGCAAGGCAGCTGGCCACAAACCGAGCTGTTTGCTTGGCTGCAAGAAACCGCTGGCATAGACGCAGTCGAGATGAACCGCACCTTCAACAACGGCATTGGCATGGTGGTGGTGATCGCCGCCGACCAAGCCCAGGCTTGCGCCAAAACCTTGGCCGATTTGGGCGAAACGGTTTACACCATAGGCCAGATTGCGCCACGCACAGGCGCAGCGGTTGAGTTGGTTTAAGCACTTACCTAAAAATGCAATCCCTATTGCCTTTGGCGTGAAACCCAGTTGTCATGCCAATCAGGGATAATCCCCCCATTCTTCCCAGCAAACGAGCAGCAGATCATGCTGCTTTTTTCTTGGTGGTTTCTTCATTTCTACGACGAGTCATTTATGAGCCAGTATGTTTTTAGCATGAACCGGGTGAGCAAAACGGTTCCTCCCAAACGCCAAATTTTGAAAGACATTTCCCTGTCTTTCTTCCCAGGCGCCAAAATCGGCGTTTTGGGGGTGAATGGCTCGGGTAAATCCACCTTGCTGAAAATCATGGCGGGTGTCGATAAAGAGATCGAAGGCGAAGCCATCCCCATGCCCGGCATCAAAGTGGGCTATTTGCCGCAAGAACCTCAGCTCAACCCCGAGCACACCGTGCGCGAAGCGGTCGAAAGCGGCATGGGCGAAGTCAAAGCCGCGCAAGCCCGTTTGGAAGAGGTTTACGCCGCTTACGCCGAGCCTGACGCTGACTTTGACGCGCTGGCCGCCGAACAAGGCGAGTTAGAAGCCATCATCGCTGCCGCTGGCGCGGATTCTGGCAGCGAACATTTGCTAGAAATTGCTGCCGACGCGCTGCGCCTGCCCGAGTGGGATGCCATCGTCGGCAAACTCTCGGGCGGTGAAAAACGCCGTGTGGCGCTGTGCCGCCTGCTGCTGTCTAAGCCCGATATGTTGTTGTTAGACGAACCCACCAACCACTTGGACGCCGAGTCTGTGGATTGGCTGGAGCAATTCTTGAGCCGTTTTTCAGGCACCGTGGTGGCCATTACCCACGATCGCTACTTTTTGGACAACGCTGCTGAGTGGATTTTGGAGCTGGACCGTGGCCACGGCATCCCGTGGAAGGGCAATTACTCGACTTGGCTAGACCAAAAAACCGACCGTTTAGAGCAAGAGCAAAAAGGCGAAGACGCCCGCGCCAAAGCCCTGAAGAAAGAGCTGGAATGGGCGCGCCAAAACCCTAAAGGCCGCCAAGCCAAATCCAAGGCGCGTCTGGCGCGTTTTGAAGAATTGAGCGATTTTGAATACCAAAAACGCAATGAAACGCAAGAGATTTTCATCCCCGTGGCCGAGCGCTTGGGCAATGAGGTGTTTGAGTTCAAAGAGGTCAGCAAATCTTTTGGCGAACGCCTGCTGATTGACAAACTCAGCTTCAAAGTGCCAGCCGGCGCGATTGTCGGCATCATCGGCCCCAACGGTGCGGGTAAATCGACGCTCTTCAAGTTGATTTCTGGTGTGGAGCAGCCCGATAGCGGCGAGGTGACGCGCGGTAAAACCGTGAATATGGCTTTTGTTGATCAGCACCGCGACGAGCTGGCCAATGACAAAACCGTTTGGGAAGATGTTTCCGGCGGCTTGGATATTTTGACCGTGGGCAAATTCCAAATGCCTAGCCGCGCCTACTGCGGGCGCTTTAACTTCAACGGTGGCGACCAGCAAAAGAAAGTCGGCATGCTCTCGGGCGGTGAACGCGGGCGCTTGCATCTGGCCAAAACCCTGATGAAGGGCGGCAATGTGTTGCTGCTCGATGAACCATCAAACGATTTGGATGTGGAAACCCTGCGCGCGCTGGAAGACGCGCTGCTGGAATTCGCTGGCTCCGTCATGGTCATCAGCCACGACCGCTGGTTCCTCGATCGCATCGCCACGCATATTTTGGCGGCGGAGGGCGATAGCCAATGGGTATTCTTTGACGGCAATTACCAAGAGTACGAAGCCGACAAAATCAAACGCCTGGGCGAAGAGGGTGCCAAGCCCAAGCGCGTGCGCTACAAGGCTTTGAAATAAAGCCCTGCTGTCTGCCTAGTCTAGGCGTTTGAGGATAGGGCGGACGCAGCAAAGGCGCTCTGGCTAGAGCGCCTTTTTTGTGCCAAAAATAAAACAATAATGGGCTTTATGGATGTAAATTGCCGTATTGTTTCATTTTTGGAATAATGACCAAATGCTATTGTTTTGTTCTTAGTTTTTCAGGTTAGTTTCGCCAAAATTTCCCATAAAACCTGCCTGAACAGCTATCAAAAAATGCCTAATTTTTGCTTGTTTTTAGGCTTTAAACGGCGCTGTTTGCAAGGCTTGCTCTACCAGCGCAGGCGCCAGCAGCCAGCCGTGGCGAAACAGGCCATTGATGACGAGGCGCTGACCTTGCCAATCGACCACGGGATTGTTGTCAGGCGTGGCGGGGCGGCAATTGCTGTCTAGGCGAATAATCCGCGCTTCTGCTAGCTCGGGCAGCACGCTGTGGGCGGCCGTCATCAGCTCCACCGCGCTGCGCAGGCTGACGGGCGAATAGTCTTGGCTTTCAATCTCGCTAGCGCCGATAAAAATGGTGTCATGGTTGCGCGGCACGATGTACACGCGGTAGCGCGGGTGTAGCAGGCGCACAGGGCGCTGCAAGCCATGGGCGGGCGCATGCAGCCAAATGGTTTCGCCACGCACGCCCCTGATACCCCCTTTTACAGCTGGCCCTGCACCCACCCCCCGCGCATCGATTACGCCATCAAACTGCATGGTTTTGCCATCAGCCAGGTGGATGCGGCCATCAGTGCCCACCTTTTTTACGCTGCTAGCCCAATGCCATTGCACGCCTGCGGCCTGCTGTTGCAAGGCCAGTAGCGCAGCTACGGGGTCGATCGCGCCTTCGCCATCCAGTAGCCAGGCGTGGGCTGCGCCTTGCACACGCGGCTCTAGCGCCGCTAATTGTTCGCGGCTGAGTTTTTGCACGCCCGTATGTTCAGGCAAATTTTTCTGCCAAACCGTGCTTTGTTCAGCCGTATGGATGCGGTCCAAGACGCGCTGCGCGGCACCGCCATCGCTGCGGTGCGCCAGCAGCAAACTGCCCTGTACTTGCAGCGCAGTGGCAGGCAAGTTCAGCGCTTGTGCATAGGCCTGCCATAGTTTGATGGAGCGCCAGCCCAGCGCTGCCACTTCGGGCTCGGCATTGTCGAGTTCGGCTATGGGGCTGAGCATGCCTGCCGCCGTGAAGCCCGCAGCTTGTGGGCAGGCGGGGCACTCATCGGCAAATTGTGGCTGGGCGTTGGAGGCGGGGTCAAACACGCTGACCCTATGCCCTGCCCCAGCCAATTGCCACGCCAACAAACGCCCAGCCAAACCCGCGCCCGCAATGCCTATGGATAAAACAGTTTTTGGCATACAGGCCGCCCTTCTCCAGCTCCAGCGCGCTATTGCGCCAGAAAATCAGCCAGCGCCTGCGCCACTTCCTGTGCAGCAGCTTGGGCTGCGATATACCTAGCGTGCGCCGTTAAAGCCGCTTGGCCCTGGGTTTTGAGCGCTGCAATCACGCTGGCTGCTTCTTTAGGGTTGGCAAAGCCTGTGCTTTGCAGCAGCACTTCGCCGCTGGCGCTGCTGAGCTTGAAGTAAAACAAGCCGTCGGCCTCGCGGTATTGCTTAAAGCTGGCAGTGGCTTTTTTCTTCTCGGCCTGGGCATGAGTTGCCACTTGGGACAAAGGGCGTATGCCCACAGCAGCGCGGGCGGCCTGCACCAGCGGGCGGGCTACGGCGCGGGCTTGGGCTGCGCCCGCTTGCAAAATGGTTTCTACCTCTTGCGGGCTGGCCATCAGCTCGGCGTAGCGCGCGCGCATGGGGGCAATCTCGGCGTCGATGCGGGCAAAGAGCTTTTCTTTGGCATCGCCCCAGGCTATGCCTGCGGCAAAGTCTTGCGCAAAGGCGGCG
The DNA here is from genome assembly GCA_035906235.1 of Allobrachymonas sp. Taxonomy (GTDB): domain Bacteria; phylum Pseudomonadota; class Gammaproteobacteria; order Burkholderiales; family Burkholderiaceae_C; genus JAMIFN01. Next base: position 7,565 of record JAMIFN010000079.1, read on the forward strand.
CTTTCTTGCGCGCTGGCAAAGGCGCGGTAGATTTGGAATAGGGCTGAGCCTTCGCTGTCTTTAGGCTCGCCCGGCGCTTTGGAGTCGGTGACGATGCCCATGATTTTTTTCTGCAGCTCTGCCCGTGGCGCAAACAGCGGGATGGTGTTGCCGTAGCTTTTGCTCATCTTGCGCCCGTCTAGGCCAGGCAGCAGCGCGACTTGTTCATCTACCTCAAACTCGGGCGGCACCAACAGCGGGGCTTGCCCGCAGTAGAGGTGGTTGAAACTGGCAGCCATGTCGCGCGCCATTTCGATGTGCTGGATTTGGTCTTTGCCCACGGGCACTTTTTGCGCGCTAAAGGCCAAAATATCGGCCGCCATGAGCACGGGGTACATGAATAAACCCGCTGTCACGCCATCGTCGGCATCCACCCCGTTTTCGGCGTTTTTATCCACGGCGGCTTTGTAGGCGTGGGCGCGGTTGAGCAGGCCTTTGCCCGCTACGCAGGTGAGGAACCAGGTCAGCTCGGGGATTTCGGGCACATCGCTTTGGCGGTAGAACACCACGCGGGCAGGGTCTAGGCCAGCGGCCAGCCAAGTGGCGGCAATTTCTAGGGTGGATTGCTGAATGCGTGCCGGGTCGTCGCACTTAATCAAACCGTGGTAATCGGCCAGAAAGTAAAAGCTGTCCACATCGGCGCGGCGGCTGGCGACCAAGCTGGGGCGAATAGAGCCAACATAGTTGCCCAAATGGGGTGTGCCCGTGGTGGTGATGCCGGTGAGGTAGCGGGTGGTTTTCATGGTGCTTGTAGATGAAGAAAATGTGCTGGGCTATAGCGCAAAGGCACTAGAAAATTCAAATTCGTCATTCCCGCGAAAGCGGGAATCTAGGTATTCACCCCTTCCCCATTTGGGGGAAGGTTGGGATGGGGGCTTAGCTTACGCTTCTTGCGTTTATAAGCCCCCACCCTAGCCCTCCCCCAAAGGGGGAGGGGATAAAACTATTGCATTAAAAATCGCATTTTAAGCCGATAAACCTGCCTGAGCAGCTATGCTTTTGCAAGCAAACCCAAGGCCAGAATACGGGCGATATGGGCTTCGAGCGAGCGCTCAGCCACAGGCCAGAGCGCGGGCGGCGCATCGGCATAAGCCAGGGGCAAAAGCTGCTGGCGGCTGGCTGGCGTATTGCTGCTGATGCCCGCGCTGCGCATGGCGGCCATGATTTTGGCTTCGCGTGCCCAACGGTGCTGGCGGTAGTAGGCAATGATGCGCCGCGCCCCCGCGCCTGATGCGGGCGGCTGCGTGGGCTCAGTTGCACCAAAGCCCCCCAGCACATGGCCGTGGGCGGGCAGGATGTATTGCGCGTCCCATTGCGTGCAGGCGGCATCCAGCTTGTCTAAAGCGAGCAAATAATCGTCCATATCGCCATCGGGCGGGGCAATCACCGTGGTGGTGCCGCTCAAAATATGGTCGCCGCTGAACAAAATGCCATCTTCTTGCAGCAGCAGGCAGACATGATTGGCCGCATGGCCTGGGGTGTGGATGCACTGCAAAGTTAGGGCTTGCTTATCTGCAATAGCAGGCAAAACCAGCAATTGCCCATCTTCCACCTGATGCGTGGGTGTAAAACGGCTGTGCGCCGCTGCTGTGGGCAGCGAGGCCATGCCGTAGAGCGGCACGGGCGTTTGCTTCAAGCGCAAAAACCGATGCAGCAGCAGCGCCCCGGGCGCGTGGTCGGGGTGGGAATGCGTGCAAAACAGGCTGTGGATGCGCCCGCCCGTGGCCTGCAAAATGCGGCGAATATGGCCTTTGTCAGCAGGCCCGGCATCCAGCACCACAAAGCCCTGCTCGGCGCTGCCGATTAAATAGGTATTGGTGCCCGGCCCGCTCATCATGCTGGGGTTGGGGCAGGTGATGCGCTGCACGCTTTGCGTGAGAAGCACGGGCTGCTGGTATTGCCAATCGATGCTGGGCTGCACTTGGCCGCTGACATCGATCAGCTCGACCTCAGCATAGGCTAAGTGCGTAGCGTTGATGCGTTGCAATGCCCCGCCCTGCCAGACTTCGCGCGCAAAGTGGTGGGGCACGGGGTTTTGCGCGCGGGCAGCGGCCAATGCCGCAGCGGGGCTGGCGAATTGCTGCAAACCCTGCAGGGCTTCCACTGTGGGCGCAATCATGGGGTAGCGTTGCTGGCCTTGGCTAGTCTGCCACTCGCTACTGCGCACAGGCAGCCAAACGGCGTCTAATTGTTCATGCAAATCGGGTTGCACGCTTTGCGCAGCGGGCATGGCGGCGTAAAAAAACGCCGTGTGGTAGCGCCGTGGCAGGCTGGCTGGCGGCACACGGTCGCAGACCCAAGCCAAGGCGCTGATGGCGGGCTGCCAGCCTTTGGCTGCCAATTGCGCAAACAGCGGCTGCTGGCGCTGCAGGCTGGCGCTTTGTGCAGCGTCTGGGGCAAGGCCATCGGCATCTAAAGCCAGCAGCACACCCATTTCTTCAAAACACTCGCGCACAGCCGCCAGGGCTTGGGTGCGGGTGCGTACTGGCCAAGCTGCGGGAAAAAGCCCTTGCCAATGCGCCATCCAGTGCGCCGCCCAATGCGCATCCTCGGCATCCACCCGTCCACCAGGAAAAACATACATGCTGGGCACAAAAGCCGTGTGCGCCGAACGCTGGCTAATCAGCACCTCAACTCCATCCACCCCATCCCCCCCGCCAAGGGCGGCAGGGCGCAACAGCAGCACCGTGGCCGAGGGCAGGAAGTCAGTGGGCGCTTGCGCGCTGTGCAGGGCTTGCGTGGGGCGGATCATGGCCGCCAAGCCTCTAGGCTAGCCACCCGCCCATTTTCTAGGCGCAGCACCTGGTGCGCCATGGCGTCGATAACGCTGGCGTCGTGGGTGATGAGGATATAGCTCAAACCATGCTTGGCCTGCAATTGCTGCAACAGCGCCAGTACCTGTGCCTGCACCGTCACATCCAGGGCGCTGGTGGGTTCATCGAGCAGCAAAATCTGCGGCTGCAGCACTAGGGCGCGGGCGATAGCGATGCGCTGGCGCTGGCCGCCCGAAAATTCATGCGGGTAGCGTGCCAGCAGATCGGGAAATTCCGCCTCGCTCAGCCCCACCTCGGCCAGCACTGCCAGTACACGCTGACGCAGGGTGCCAGCCAGCGCATCGCTGCCCTGCAGCAGGCGCTGGCGGCTGGGCATGGCGGGTGTGCGCCGCTTGCTGCAAAAATCGGGCAGCAGGGCGCGGGCATGGACGATGAGGCCTTCGGCCACGATTTGCGCCAAACACATGCGCGGCGAGAGCGAGGAAAAGGGGTCTTGAAACACCACTTGGATGTGGCGCCTCAGGGTCTGCTGCGCAGCTTGGGGCGCGCCCCAAGCCCAATCGGGCAGATGCAAGCTTGAGGCGGGAAAGCGCAGCTGCCCACTGACGCTGCGCTGCAAGCCCAGCAGTGCCAGTGCCAAGCTGGATTTGCCCGAACCTGAGCTGCCGACCACGCCCAGGGTTTCGCCCCGCGCCAGGGTGAAGCTCACGCCCTGTAGCGCCGTCCAGCTAGGGCGGCGCAGCCATTGCTGCCATTGCAGCCATTTTTTGCGCCCGCTTTGCGCTGGCGCTGTGTGCTGGCCTTCATACTGCACTTGCAAGTCTTGCACCTGCAGCACGGCCTGCGCCTGTGGCGGCTGCAGATGGCGCAGATTTAAAGTGGCCAGCAGTTTTTGCGTATAGGGGTGTTGGGGCTGGGCAAAAATAGCGGCCGTTTCGCCCTGCTCTACCAAATTGCCCGCTTGCAGCACCGCCACGCGCTGGGCAAAGCTTTGCACCATGCGCAAATCGTGGCTGATCAGCAGCACGGCCATGCCGCGTTCGCGCTGCAGACGGGCGAGCAAATCCAGAATCTGCCCACGCAGATCCGCGTCTAGCGCGGTGGTGGGCTCGTCAGCCAACAGCAGTTTGGGCTCGCCCGCCAGCGCCATGGCAATGCACACGCGCTGGCGCTGGCCGCCGCTGAGCGTATGCGGCAGTTTTTTCGCTGTGTGCATCACCTCGGGCAGGCCCACCTCGGCCAGCAGTTCGTACACGCGCTGCTGCGCCGCCGCTGCGCCCAGGCCGAGTTTGTGCGTCAGCACTTCGGCGATTTGCGCGCCCACGCTCATCAGGGGGTTGAGCGCCGTCATGGGCTCTTGAAACACCATGGCGATATCGCCCCCGCGCAGGCCGCGCCATTGCCTAGGGCTAAATTGCAGCAATTCTTGCCCGGCAAAGCGGATGCTGCCCCTCACGCTGGCGCCCTCGTCCTGCAAGCCCATCACAGCCAGCGCGGTCAGGGATTTGCCCGAGCCCGATTCGCCCACCAGCGCCAAGCGTTCGCCGGCCTTGATGCGCAGGTTCAGGCCGCGCAGCACCGGGTGTGCGCCAAAGCTGATGCTGAGGTCGGCGATGTCGATCAGCGCGGGGGGGGGCGGATGCATGGCCTGCATGATAGTCAATATGGCGGCGGCCTCCCTTGGCCTCCATCGGCTTGATTGGGCTGATTGGGCTGATTGGCCTGTTCAACCCGGCATTTTTATGCAAAAATCTTGTTTATTTTGATAGCTATTCAGGCAGATTTTTCGGCTATTTTTTAGCAAATGATGCTCAAAAATAACATCAATACTTATAGCAATGTTTGATTATCCCACCAATGGGACAAAATTACCGCAAATACTGGAAATTAGGCTTATTGTCCCAATCATGGCGATATTTTTCGACCCTATTTCAGCCAGCCTTTTTTGCGGAAATAGAACATGGGCAACAAGGCAGACATGGCCATCAGCGCCAAGGCGAAGGGGTAGCCGAGTTTGTGGTTCAGCTCGGGCATGTATTGAAAGTTCATGCCATAGATGCTGGCAATCAAGGTAGGCGGCAGCAGGGCGACGCTGGCGACCGAGAAAATCTTGATGATTTTGTTCTGGTTGATGTTGATGAAACCCACGGTGGCATCCATCAAGAAGTTGATTTTGTCGAAGATAAAAGCCGTGTGGCCTTCCAGCGATTCGATGTCGCGGGCGGTTTGGCGCGCCTCTTCAAACTGCTGCGGCGTCAGCATTTTCGAGCGCATCATGAAAGACAGGGCGCGGCGCGTATCCATGACCGAGCGGCGAATCATGCCGTTCAAATTTTCTTGCCGCGCAATGGTGGCCAGCACGGCGCTGGCGACCTCGTCGCTGACATTGCCTTTGAGCACTTGGGCGCTGACCTCTTCCAGCGCGTCTTGCGCGCCTTCCAGCGCGTCGGCTGAATACTCGACATCGCCGTCAAACAGGCGCAGCAGCACCTCGCGCGAATCCTCAATCAAGCCCGGCATGCGGCGCGCGCGCATACGCAGCAGGCGAAAGGCGGGGATGTCTTCTTCGTGGATGGAGAACAGCACGCCTTTGCTGCGCAAATCGTCGTTCACCAAATTCAAGATAAAGGCGGCGCGCACGCTGCGCGGCTCGTCTTCGCCGACATCGGCCAGAAAATCGGAGCGGATGTGCAACTCGCCGTTGTCTTCTTCAA
>JAMIFN010000080.1:0-30529 GCA_035906235.1 Allobrachymonas sp.
TCGATATTGCGCAACTCGTTATGCCCGCCAATGTTGTAGCTTTGCCCAATTTGCCCTTGCGTCACCACGGTGTACAAAGCGCGGGCGTGGTCTTCTACATAAAGCCAATCGCGGATTTGCTGGCCCTGGCCGTACACGGGCAGGGGTTTGCCTTCTAGGGCATTCAAAATCACCAGCGGAATGAGTTTTTCAGGAAAGTGGTAGGGGCCGTAGTTGTTGCTGCAATTGCTCAACACCACGGGCAGGCCATAGGTGCGCTGCCAGGCGCGGACCAGGTGGTCAGAGCTGGCTTTGCTGGCGCTGTAGGGGCTGCTGGGGGCGTAGGGGCTTTGCTCGGTAAACAGCGGCAAGGCAGGTGCATGGATTCCCGCTTTCGCGGGAATGACGGCATCGGCATCATCAGGATGCGGCAGATCGCCAAACACCTCATCCGTGCTGATGTGGTGAAAACGAAAACCCGCTTTGCGCCCCGCATCCAAGCCTTGCCAATAACTGCGGGCCGCTTCGAGCAAGGTGTAGGTGCCCACGATATTGGTGTGGATAAAGTCGCCAGGCCCATCGATAGAGCGATCGACATGGCTTTCTGCCGCCAAGTGCATCACGGCATCAGGCTGGTGCTGGGCAAAGACGCGGTTCAGCTCGGCGCGGTCGCAAATATCGACTTGCTCAAACGCATGGCGCTCGTGCTGCAAACATTCAGCCAGCGATTGCAGATTGCCCGCATAGGTGAGCTTATCGACATTGACCACGCGGTCTGCCGTGTTGCGGATGATGTGGCGCACCAGCGCCGAACCGATAAACCCTGCGCCGCCGGTGATCAGAATTTTCATCTTGCTTTATTTCAAAAAACGCACATACCAGGGCATAGCTTGGCTGATACCGCTTTGAATATCAAAGGCTGGCGCATAACCCAATAAGCGCCCAATTTTGCTGATGTCGGCTTGCGAGTGGCGCACATCACCCGCACGGAAATCGCGGTAGCTAGGGGCTTGGGTGTAATCCACCCCCTGCGCGACCAATGCTGACTGCAAGGCACGGAACAAATCGTTCAAAGTGGTGCGCCCGCCGACGGCGACATTAAAGACTTGGTTGCGTGCATCTGGGTTGCTGGTGGTGGCAGCCAAGATATTGGCTTGCACGGTGTTGTCAATAAAGCAGAAATCGCGGCTGGTTTCGCCATCGCCGTTGATAAAGACTTCCTGGCCTTGAATCATGGCGGCAGCCCATTTGGGCACCACTGCGGCGTAAGCGCCGTTGGGGTCTTGGCGCGGGCCAAACACATTAAAGTAGCGCAGGCCTATGCAGGCAAAACCGTAGCTGCGGGCAAAGACCTCGGCGTACAGCTCGTTCACATATTTGGTCACGGCATAGGGGCTAAGGGGTTTGCCGATGTTGTCTTCGACCTTGGGCAGGGCAGGGTGGTCGCCATAGGTGGAGCTGCTGGCGGCGTAGGTAAAGCTTTGCACCTGCGCATCGCGTGCGGCCACCAGCATATTGAGAAAACCGCCGATGTTGGTGGCGTTGGTGGTGATGGGGTCGGCCAAGCTACGCGGCACGCTGCCCAAGGCAGCTTGGTGCAGCACATAGTTCACCCCGTCGCAGGCCGTGCGGCAGTCGTCTAGATTGCAGATATCACCGCGAATAAAGCGGAAGTTCGCCCACTGCGCGGGGCTGACGAGGTGTTGTACTTCGTCTAAATTGCGCTGGTGCCCCGTTGCAAAATTGTCTAAACCCACCACGCGCTGGTTCAATTTCAGCAAGGTTTCTAGCAGATTGCTGCCAATAAAACCTGCCACGCCCGTAATCAGCCAAGTTTTAGGCGCGGCCAAAAGCTGCACCTGCCGTTGTGCGGAGGTGTCGGTGGCAGCCATTACAAACGCCCCTCGGCTTGGCCAAAAGGCAACAAGCCTTTGACATCAAACAGCACCGCGCCTTTGCGCCCCAACTCACGCAAGCCCGTAGCACCCAACGCGGCGTATTCGCTATGGCCTACGGCTATCAGTACCGCATCAAAATTCTGGCCTTGTGGCAGGCTGGGCGTGGTGCTCAAACCGTATTCATGCTCGGCTTCAGCAGGGTTGGCCATGGGGTCGTGGATGGTGACTTGGCAGCGGTAGGCTTGCAGGGCGCGCACGATGTCCACCACTTTGGTGTTGCGCACATCGGGGCAGTTTTCTTTAAAGGTAAAGCCCAGTACCAGCACTTTGCTGTTCAGCACCTCTAGGCCGTTTTTCAGCATCAGCTGCACCAGCCTGTCGGCCACTTCTTGCCCCATGCTGTCGTTGATGCGACGGCCCGCCAAGATGACTTCAGGGTGGTAGCCCACAGACTGCGCTTTGTGCGTGAGGTAGTAGGGATCGACACCGATGCAGTGCCCGCCGACCAAGCCCGGGCGGAAGGGTAAGAAGTTCCATTTGGTGCCCGCTGCTTCCAATACTTCCAGCGTGTCTATGCCCAATTTGTGGAAGATCAGGGACAACTCATTCATCAAGGCAATGTTCACATCGCGCTGGGTGTTTTCAATCACCTTGGCGGCTTCGGCCACGCGGATACTGCTGGCGAGGTGGGTGCCTGCGGTGATGATTTCGCGATACAGCGCATCGACTTCGGCACCTATAGCTGGGGTTGAGCCACTGGTGACTTTTTTGATGCTGGGCAGGCGGTGCAGCTTGTCGCCGGGGTTGATGCGTTCTGGGCTGTAGCCGCAGAAGAAATCTTGGTTGAACTTCAGGCCGCTTTCGCGTTCGAGCACGGGCACGCAGTCTTCTTCGGTGCAGCCGGGGTAAACGGTGGATTCGTAAATGACGATGTCGCCCGCTTTGAGCGCCTTGCCCACGGTTTGGCTGGCTTTAATCAGCGGCGTGAGGTCGGGGCGCAAATAGGTATCGACAGGCGTAGGCACCGTGATGATGAAGATGCTGCAGGCGCGTAAATCGTCTAGCTGTGTGGAAAACTGCAAGTGCTGGGCGGCAGCCAGTTCTTCGCTGGTGGTTTCCAGTGTGGCGTCGTGGCCAGCTTGTAGCTGGGCAATGCGGGTTTGGTTGATGTCAAAGCCCAGTACAGGGCGGTGTTTGCCGAATTCAACAGCCAGTGGCAGGCCAACATAGCCCAAACCGATGATTGCAAGGTGTTTTTTCATGCTGTCATTTCCCTCTAGAGTCATTTTTAAAACCATTTTTTCAAGGCAGCGCCCAAGCCCCGTTTGGCTGGCGTCGCCTGGCCGCCGTAGGTATAGGCATAACCGTATTTGTAGCCGTAGCGGTAGCGCGATTTGTTTTGCTGCATGTCGTTGAGCAAGAAGCCGGTAATGGCTACGCCTGCCTGCTGGGTGCGTTTGGTGATTTCGATGATTTCTTCGTTTGTACTCAAGCCTTCTTTCACCACAAGAATCGTTGCCCCCACATGGCTACCCAAAATCAAGGGGTCGGTGACGGGCAGCACAGGCGCGGCATCCACAAGGATATGGTCGTAGAGCTGACTTTGGGCGTGCAAGAATTGCTCAAGTTGCGGGCGGCGCAGCAGCTCGGTTGGATTGGGTGGGTAAGTGCCGCAGCTGATGAGGTCCAGCCCGGGCAGCGCCTGGGCATGCAGAGTGTCTTTGAGTTCTGCCGTGCCTGCCAGCAATTCGCTCAAGCCAGGTTTTTGGGCAAAACCAAAGTATTTGTGCAAATAGCCTTTGCGGATGTCGGCGTCCAGCAGGAGCACGCGTTTACCTGCTGCGGCCAGCACTGCCGCATAGTTCACCGCGACAAACGATTTGCCTACGCCTGGGGTGGGGCCGGTAATCAGGGTGATGTTATTGCGCGCGCCCAGGGTGGCAAATTGCATGGCGGTGTAAAAACTGCGCAGGCTTTCAATCGCGGGGTCTGATTGCGAGACTTTGGCCAATAAGTCGGATTTTTTCTTAGCGCCAAGGTCTTGGCTGATCACGGCCTGCAAGTCACTATGGGGCACACTGGCAAATACGGGCAGGCCGGTGATCTGTTCGACCTGCTCGGCGGTTTCAATGGCGCCGCGCATGGCTTTGCGTACCAACACAAAGGCGCAGCCCAGCATCAAGCCCAGCATCAAGGCGGCCGCCACGATAAGGCTCTTTTTCGGCGCTATGGGGCGTTCTGGCACTACGGCAGCATCAATCAGGCGCACCGTGCCGACCTTGCCCGCCTTGACCAAGCGCAGCTGTTGCGTGGTTTGCAGCAGGTTGGCGTAAAGGTCGGTCGAGACTTTCATGTCACGCGTCAGGCGTACCGCATCTTGCTCGACCAGGGGCAAGCGTTTGATTTGCACATTGACCCGATCGGCCTCGGCCTGGGCTTGCGTTAGCATGGCCTGAATAGCCTGCATATTGGGGTGATCTGCCAGGTAACGGGTCGATAGCTCTTGCTGGCGCTGCCGCAACTCGGCCAGCTTGCTTTGGGCGCTGGTGGTTTGGTCTAGCAAGGCTTTGGCTTCTTCGCCCAAATCGATGATGCCGCGCTGGTTGCGGTATTGGTTGTATTGCGCCTCGGCGCCTTCGAGTTCTTTTTTCAGCTCGGGCAGTTGCTTGGTGAGAAAGCTCAGGCTGTTGGCGGCCTCTTCGGTTTTGCGCTCGATGTTTTGGCGCACATAAATTTCGGCGACCGAATTCAAAATGGCGGCGATGCGCTGCGGATCTGCCCCCTGCATGCCGACACTGATGACGCCCGATTGTTTGCCCATCTCTTGAATTTTGAGGCCAGCCTGCAGCTTGGCCATTTCTGCCAGGCGCGAGCGGGCGGAAACCATAAACACCGTGCCAGGGTTGGCCTGCAGGCTATCGACCCGAATGGCATAGCCTGCCTTGCCGTCAAAACTGAGGGCCAGGGTTTTGCCCACTTCGCCCTCAAAACGGCTGCCGTGCACAGGGCCGATTAGCGCATAGCGCTGATTGCCTAATGCCATGATCTTGAAGTCGAGATTGGTGCGCGAATTGGGCAAGACAAATTTGCCGACTTTGATGCTTTCTGCGCCCCAGGCATAGCCACCCATGCCAAAAAGGCCAGGTTCGCCCAAGTCATCGCGCCAGCGTGCAATGCCTTTGCCCACCAGCGGAAAATAGCGCGGCGCAGTAGTGATGTTTAAACCCAGTTGCTCCACAGGGTATTGCGCAATCATGCGGCTTTTGAGAATTTCGATCTCGGCCGAGGCATCGGTTTTGACATCAAACAGGCTAGATGCCTCGCTGACGAGATTGCCGCCTATGCCTTTTTGGCTGTCTTCCACCTGCACGAGGATGTTGCTCTCGTAGATCGGGGTCGTGAGTAGGGCATAGGTCAACCCTATCGCAAAAACGACGGCGGCAATTAGGGCAATGGTTTTTTTGTGATCGAGCAGGGTGTAGAACACCTCGCTGAGGTCAATTTCGTCCTGGACAGAATCGCCTGACCCCGATGAGCTGTAGCCGTTGCTGGCGCTAGAGGATGTGGTGCTGGTATTCATGTGCGGTTTAAGGTGGTGATTTTTTGCGCCCAATCGGCGATGCCCAAAGCCGTAAGGTCGGCGCTGGATTGGTAGCGTGGGGCGTCGCCCAAATAGGGGTCGGGAATGTCTTGCTGGCTGGCCTCGCAGATGCGAAATACGCGGCCACGACTGGTGGGATACTGCTTTTCGATATCTTGTCTTTGGCGCTGTTCGGCCACCAAAATGAGTTGCGCAGATTGCACCAAAAAAGCGTTGATTTGCTGCGCCCGGTGCGTGGCGATATCGGCACCTGCGGCCAAGGCCAGCGCCTGGGTTTGCTCCGTGGCAGGTTGCCCCAGCACCGCAGCCAAACCTGCGGAGTAAATCCGCAATTGGGGCAGGTGTTGGCGCAGCAGACCTTCAGCCAAAGGGCTGCGGCAAATATTGCCCGTGCAAACCAGCAAAATAGACTGTATCGCCATGGTCGTTAGCGCTTATTTGCGCAAGTCGTCGCCTGCTTTAATGAGGGCGGCGGTGGGCAAAATCAGGCTGATGACGCGGTTCCAACTGGCCAAGGTGGAGGCGTCGACATAGACCACATCTTTGGCCTGCAGATCAAACTGCTCGGCCAAAATAAGTGCCGCCGGGGTGCGGGCATCGAGGTGGTAGATGGTAGGGCGTGCGCCCGTTGCCGCATTGCTGCGGGTGCGCACCACATAGACTTGGCGCGCGTTGCCGACGATGGGGCTAACGCCTGCGGCTTCGCCCAAGGCGGCGTTAAGCGTGAGTTTGCCGTTTTGCATCAGCAAGGCGCTGGGTTTTTGCACCTCGCCAATGACATAGACCTTGCTTTCGTCGCGGCTGGGCAGGCGCAGCATATCGCCACTGGCCAAAATTACGCGATTGGGGTTGACGCCTTGCGCTACCAAATCGGTGTAATTGACGGTATAGGTGCTGCCGCTGCGGGTGAGTTGCAGGCGGCTTAAATCTCCCGTAGTCAAGGCACCGCCGGCGCGGTTGATGGCTTCAGGCAAAGACATGGGCAAATCGGTGATGCTGTACACGCCTGGGGTTTTGACCTCGCCATCGATGTACACGCGTTGGCTGCGGTAGTTTTGCACACGCACCGTGAGCTGGGGGTTGCGCACCATACGGCCCAGGGCAGTACTGAGTTTGCTATAGACATCAGCCTCGGTCAGGCCCGCAACGCGGAATTTGCCCACAAAGGGGAACTGAATATCCCCCGCCGCATCCACTAAAAAGCCGACGCTGCCCGCAGTAGCGGCATCGCTGGTGCCCGTGGTGGTGGCCGTCATGGTGCTCATGCTGAATTCGGGGTAGCCCCAAACCGCGATAGAAAGGACATCGCCAGCGCCGATGCGGTAATCGCGCACGGCGCCCATAAAGCGTTGCATATTTTCGCGATCGCTGCGGCGCTCTTGCGCTAGGCTGGCCAGCAATTCTGGGGTAATGGTTTGCAGGCGAGGTTCTGCATCGCGTGGTACAGCAACCGGGGTTGCGGCTTGCGCGGTCGAGGGTGCTGCTGGCTTCACAGTGGCCGGGGCTGGGACTGCAGCGGGTTTAGGGGCGGCTACTGTATGTGCAGGGGCGGATGGTGCAACCGTCTCCACTGCCGGGCGTGAGCCAAGACCAAGACTGGGGTTGCGTGTAGCGTTGGTCGAAACCGCCATGACCGCCGTGTTGGTGACAGTGCTAGGCTGCGCTGTGGCCGTGGTATGCGCCCGCAGATTGGCCGTGATTGCATTCAAGGGCACCAATTGCGAATCGCCAGTATCCAGATTGTGGGAAAAATTCGTGCGGCTTGGCTCGGCTGCTTTGCTAGCGGCTAGCGTACCCGCAGCAAAAAACACGGGGGCGCGATCTGCTTCGCTGGAATCGGTAAAACTGCCGCAGGCTTGCAGCAGGAAAGTCAGGCTCAGCACAGCGCTGGCGCTCGTCCAAGTTGATGGACGCAAAGGCGCGTGGTTTTTCATGGTCAAAAATCTCCCGTAGCCTCGGATTGTAATGCGTGTAGCGCTGGGGTATACCCTAGTTCATCCTCAGCCATGGGGATAGATGCACGGTCAGATTCGCTGCCAGCGGGCAGGGCTTCCACCTGGCGCAAGCTGCGCTCAATGGCACGGCTGCGCACGCCCACTTTGTCGATGCTGTCGCTGGCTTGTTCTAGCTTTTTCTTCACCCCGTCGAGCACATCGCCAAACTTGCCAAACTCGGTTTTCACCACGCCCAAAACTTGCCAAACCTCGCTGCTGCGCTTTTCTATCGCCAGGGTGCGAAAGCCCATTTGCAAGCTGTTGAGCAGCGCCGCCAGCGTGGTCGGGCCGGCCAGCACCACGCGCTGCTCGCGCTGCAGGGCATCGACCAAACCCGGGCGCCGCACGACCTCGGCATACAGGCCTTCGTTGGGCAAAAACAGCAGGGCAAAGTCGGTGGTGTGGGGCGGGGCGATGTATTTATCGGCGATGGACTTGGCTTGCAGGCGCACGGCGCGTTCTAGCCCGGCACCTGCGGTTTTGATGGCGTCTAAATCGGCGCCGTCTTGCGCTTGCAGCAGGCGTTCGTAGTCTTCTAGCGGAAATTTGGCATCGATGGGCAACCACACCGGCGCATCTGCCCCCAGCCCTGTGCCGCTGCCCTGCCCCGGCAGGCGAATGGCGCAATCCACGCGCTCGCTGCTGCCGGGTTTGACGGCCACTTGTGCGGCAAATTGTTCGGCCGTAAAGACCTGCTCCAGCAGCGCTTGCAATTGCACCTCGCCCCAGCCGCCGCGTGTTTTGACATTGCCCAGCACGCGCTTTAAATCGCCCACGCCTGACGCCAGCGCCTGCATCTCGCCCAGGCCTTTGTGTACCAGCTCTAGGCGTTCGCTCACCAGTTTGAAGGATTCGCCCAGGCGTTGCTCCAGCGTGGCGTGCAGTTTTTCATCCACCGTTTGGCGCATCAGCTCGAGCTTGCCTTCGTTGCTGCGTTGCAGCTCTTGCAGCTTTTGCTCTAGCGTGCTGCGCACTTCTTGCAGGCGCTGGGCGTTCGATTCGGTCAGGCGCTCTAGGCGGGCATCGGTGGCTTGCTGCTTGTCGTCTAAGGTTTTGCGCAGGTGTTCTAGCTTGGCCTCGTTGCCCGTTTGCAGGCTGGCTAGGCTTTGCTCTAGCCCGGCGCGCAGCTCTTGCAGGCGCTGGGCATTGGATTCGGTCAGGCGCTCTAAGCGCTCGCTCAGGGCTTGCGCCACTTGCGCCAGGTTTTGCCCCAGCTCGCTGCGCTGCTGATGCTGCTGCTGCGACAACTCGCCGCGCAAACGCTGGTTTTCTTCGCGCAGCTGCGTCAGCACCGCCGCCAAAGCCGGCTGCAACTGCGGCAGCAGGTCTGGTACGGGGGATTTGCGCAGCGCCAAATACGCCACCAAAACCACCATTGCCAGCAATAACAAGCCCATTAACACCACAGCAGCACCAGAGATACCCATATTTCGCCTTTTGAACGGTCAAAAAAATCTAAAAATCACTATCAAAAAGCATAGCTGCTTGGGCAGGTTTTTTGGCATAAAAGGCCAAAAAATATGTCAAAAATATCATTAAAAACCCTAGCAAACCTGCATTGTTCCAATTTTGAAACAAATATCACGAAATCCCATTAAAAATACCATATTGTCCCAAAACAACCCATGAATATTCGTGTTTGGAGGGATTTTACGGACAGTAGCCCATCCTTTTCAGCGGCGGCGCCTCTGCCTCCCCCTTTTTTTGATGCTGAAAAAAGCCCGTGCGCCTCAGCGCCTGCCGACACATGCTTGTCACATGGCTACCCAAGAATCCTCTGCATGTTCCACTCTGTTCATGCACCCATGTCTCTTTTGCTTGATGATGCCCAGTTGGTTTTGCCCACGCCGCAAATCCCCGCTGCCCTGGCCAGCACCAAACGCCAATTGCGCGTACACATGGCCACGACGCCATGGGAATTGCGCGCGGCCCAAAAACTGCGTTGGGAGGTATTTGCCCAAGAGTTGGGTGCCCGCCTGGAGACGCCAGAGTGGGGCGTGGACATCGATCCTTTTGATGACTACTGCCAGCACCTCATCGTGACTGATGAGGCACAAGGCCAGGTGGTAGGGACTTACCGCATTCTCTCGCCCAAGGCGGCGTGGGAGATCGGGCGCTATTACAGCGAGAGCGAGTTTGATCTGCAGCGCTTGGCGCATCTGCGCGGTCAGTTGGTGGAGATTGGGCGCAGCTGTATCGCGCCCGAATACCGCACGGGTGCCGTGATTACCATGTTGTGGGGCGGCTTGGCGCAATATATGCAGCAGGGGGCCTATGAGCATTTGATTGGCTGCGCTTCGATCAGCATGGCCGATGGCGGGCATAGCGCGGCCAATATTTACCAGAGCATTCGCCATACGCACAGTTGCCCACTGGAGTACCGCGTTTTCCCCCACGCGCCCCTGCCTGTGGCCGATTTGTGCACGGCGCACGGTGCCGAGGTGCCGCCCCTGATTAAAGGCTATTTGCGCGCTGGCGCTTGGGTCTGCGGCGACCCCGCTTGGGATCCCGATTTCAATACCGCCGACATCCTCATGCTGCTGCCCATGCGCAATATGAGCTCGCGCTATGCGCGCCACTTTTTCACCCCAGAAGCATGCGCAAACTAAGCTTGCAACGCCAAACCCTGCGCTGGTGCAGCCTCTGTCTGCAACTGCTGCGCGCGTTATGGATAGTGGTGCGGCATTACCCCAGCTACACGCTAGAGCAACAGCATGCCGCAAGCCAGCACTGGTGCCAGCAGACCCTGCAAGCCTTGGGCGTACAGCTGCAGGCGCAGCGCCCAGCTGTGACGGACAGTACGCAGGGTGGGCAATTGTTGGTAGCCAATCATATTTCTTGGCTGGATGTCTTGGTGCTGAATGCGTATTGCCCCACCGATTTTGTGGCCAAGGCCGAAGTGCAGTATTGGCCCGTGTTGGGCTGCTTGGCCAAAAGAAACGGCACTTTGTTTTTGCCCCGTCACAGCCCCAGCCAGGCTCAGGCCATGACGGAGTTGGTGGCCGCGCGCTTGCAAGCGGGGCACACGGTGTTGGTGTTTCCTGAGGGCAGTACCAGCCCAGGTGCGGGTGTGCTCCCGTTCTACCCAGCCTTGTTTCAAGCCGCAGTGGATGCAGCTTGCCCCGTGCAGCCTTTAGCCCTGAGCTACCGCCATGCGACAGGCGAAGCCAGCCGTGCCGCCGTCTATGCGGGCGATACCACGCTGGGGCAATCTTTGCGCCGCATCATGGCGACACCAGATTTATGCGCGCACATCAGCGTTTGTCCGACTATCGCCTACGCCCCAGCGCATCGTCGGCGTCATTTGGCGCGCATAACGCATGCTGCCATTGCGGCGCAAATGCAGCAGCCTATCGTCGTGACGGCGGCATCTGCCGCACTCGCAACTGGCACATCTGGCCGCCAGCCTAGCAGCACCGAGTCCGCTGCCCTATTGGTGCATTAGAGGTGGTGCTTTGAGCGCCTGCATTGCACTGATCCTATATGCCGCACTGGTGGGGCTGTGTGTCAGTGCACATCGCTGGGCGGAGATGTTTTTAGATGGCCCCGATGGGGATGCCTTGGCTGAATAGGGCTCGTCCATTCGTTTTGCCAGATGTGCTCTGACCGCTGGAGCCTACCGCACGAGTGTTATCTCTGCGATGCGGTGGTGGTGCATGGCGTGCACCTTAGCTGAATATTGCCTGATGAATCAGTTTCACTTCACCCACCGCACGGCTGGCAACTTTAAACTTTTTACCGGTTGCAATGGGTTTGCGCCTTGCTAAGTCTGCGGTTTGATACCGCCCTGCAGCGCGTCAGCCCCGAGCTCGTTGAGTGTTTATTCTAGAAGGATGTCCTATGCAAATGATTACCGCAATCATCAAACCCTTCAAGCTGGAGGAGGTGCGCGAAGCGCTTTCCGCCATCGGCGTACAAGGGATCACCGTGACCGAGGTTAAGGGCTTTGGCCGCCAAAAAGGCCATACCGAACTGTACCGAGGCGCAGAGTATGTGGTGGATTTTCTGCCCAAGGTCAAAGTCGAAATTGCTGTGGATGACGCGCAGGTGGAAAACACCATCGAGGTGATTGAAAACGCCGCCCGCACCGGCAAGATCGGCGACGGCAAGATTTTTGTCTCGCGCTTAGAGCAAGTCGTGCGCATCCGCACTGGCGAAACTGGCAACGAAGCCCTGTAAGCCTAGCCCACAAGGAGAACTTTTGATGTTAAAACGCCTACTTACCCCGCTTGCAGGCCTAGCCCTGCTCGCTAGCGCCGGCTCTGCTTTTGCACAAACTGCTGCGCCTACCCTCAATTCCGGCGACACCGCTTGGATGCTGACTTCCACCCTGTTGGTGATTTTGATGAGCATCCCTGGCTTGGCGCTGTTCTACGGCGGCTTGGGGCGCGCCAAAAACATGCTTTCGGTCTTGACCCAGGTCTTTGTGATTTACGCGCTGATTTCTGTGCTGTGGGGCATATATGGCTACACCTTGGCCTTCGGCGGCTCTGGCCTGATCGTTGGCGGCTTGGATCACCTCTTCCTGCGCGGCATTGCCCCGTCGGATTTGTCGCCCATGCTCGCGACCATTCCGCATTTTGTGTTTGTCGCCTTCCAATCGACTTTCGCGGCTATCGCTGTGGCGCTGATTGTTGGTGCCTTCGCTGAACGCGCACGCTTTTCTGCTGTGCTCTTGTTCTCTGTGCTGTGGTTTACTTTCAGCTATCTGCCTATCGCCCACATGGTTTGGGGCAGCGGCGGCTGGTTGGCTAAAGACGGCGTGCTGGACTTTGCTGGCGGCACCGTGATCCACATCAACTCTGGTATCGCTGGCTTGGTTGGCGCTTACTGCATTGGTAAACGCGTGGGTTATGGCCGCGAAGCCTTCGCCCCACACAGCCTGACCCTGACCATGGTAGGTGCGTCTTTGCTGTGGGTAGGTTGGTTTGGTTTCAACGCTGGCTCGGCTGGCGCTGCAAACGGTACTGCGGGCCTGGCCTTTATCAACACCATTTTGGCTACGGGCGCTGCCGTGTTGAGCTGGTTGGCTGGTGAAGCCATCCACAAAGGCAAGGCTTCGATGCTGGGCGCGGCTTCTGGCGCGGTAGCTGGTTTGGTTGCGATTACGCCTGCAGCGGGCTTTGTTGGCCCCATGGGTTCTATCGTGTTGGGCTTGATCGCTGGTGTCGTGTGCTTGTGGGGTGTAAGCGGCCTCAAGCGCATGCTGGGTGCCGATGATGCCTTCGATGTATTCGGTGTACACGGCGTAGGCGGTATCTTGGGTGCTATTTTGACGGGTGTATTTGCGGCGCCTTCACTGGGTGGTACTGGTGGCTTCACACCAGACAACTTCATGATGGGCGCACAAGTATGGGCGCAAACTAAGAGCGTGCTGGTGACTCTGGCTTGGTCTGGTATCGTGTCTTTCATCGCGTTCAAATTGGTAGACCTGCTGATCGGTCTGCGTGTACCTGAAGACGAAGAGCGTCAAGGTCTGGACATCAGCACCCACGGCGAGACAGCGTACACACGCTAAGCCTCGTCCCCAGCGTCAGCCCTCACGGAGCTGGCGCGCAGAAAAAGCCGGGTTATTTACCCGGCTTTTTTGCGTCCGCCGTTTTACGCCAGCAAACGCAGGGCGCGGCGGTATTGCACCGCCTCGGCCAAATGGCGGCTGTTGATGGCGGCCTCGTCCGCCAAATCCGCGATGCTGCGCGCGAGTTTGAGCACGCGGTGCGTGGCACGAGCTGACCAGCCCAAATGCTCGGCCGTTTGCGCCAAAAACTGCTGTGCCGTGGCATCCAGGGCGGCATGTGTGCTCAAGTCCTGCGCTCCAAGCTGTGCATTCAGGCAGCCTTGCCGCGTTAGCGCGATGCCTTGCGCTGCGGCAACGCGCTGGGCAATGGTGTTGCTGCTCTCGCCAGCGGGCATGGTCAGCAGGTCTTGCGTGGGCAGACTGTGTACCTCTAAATGCAGGTCCAGGCGATCGAGCAAGGGGCCAGAAATCTTGCCCTGATAGCGCACCACCTGGTCGGGGCTGCAGCGGCAGGCTTTTTGGCTAGCGCCTAAATAACCGCAGGGGCAGGGGTTCATGGCGGCAATCAGTTGAAACTGCGCAGGAAAATCCGCCCGCCTGGCGGCGCGGCTGATGGTGATGTGGCCGCTTTCTAGCGGTTCGCGCAGGGCTTCGAGCGCGGCGCGGGGAAATTCGGGCAGTTCGTCTAAAAACAGCACGCCGTGGTGCGCCAGCGAAATCTCGCCCGGGCGCGGGGGCGAGCCACCGCCGACCAAGGCCACGGCGCTGGCGGTGTGGTGGGGTGCAAAGGTGCGGCGTTGCCCCCAGTGCTGGACATCAAAACGCCCAGCCAGCGATTGCACGGCAGCCGCTTCTAAGGCTTGCGTTGCCGCCAATGGCGGCAGCAGGCTGGAAAAACGCGCGGCCAACATGGATTTGCCTGACCCCGGCGGGCCGACTAGTAAAGCACTGTGCCCGCCCGCTGCCGCAATTTCTAGGGCGCGTTTGGCTGCGCTGTGGCCTTTGACCTCGGCCATATCTAGGCCATGCCGCGCCGCGCTGGGTGCCTGCGCTTGCACCCGCTGCATGCCTTGCTGCACGGCGATTTCAGGGTTGCGCGCAAAGTGTGCCACCACTTGCAGCAGGTGTTCAGCGGCGTACACCTGCGCATCGGGCAGGAGCGCGGCCTCTTGCGCACTGGCGGCGGGCAAAATGAGCTGGTGTCCAGCCTGCTGCGCGGCGATCGCCATGGCCAGCGCACCACGGATGGGGCGCAGCGCGCCTGAGAGCGACAGCTCACCTGCGCATTCCACATCGGCCAAGGCCGCCGCGTTGAGCTGCCCGCTGGCAGCCAAAATCCCCAGCGCGATCGGTAGATCAAAACGCCCCGAGTCCTTGGGTAAATCGGCAGGTGCCAAATTGACGGTGATGCGCTTATTGGCGGGAAATTCAAAGCCTGCATTGACGATGGCAGCCCGCACGCGCTCACGCGCTTCTTTGACCTCTGTTTCGGCCAAGCCCACCAGCGTGAACTGCGGCAGCCCCGAGGCAAAATGCACTTCCACCTGCACGGCTTGGGCGTGCATTCCCTCTAGGGCGCGTGAAAGCAGGCTGGCGTATTGGGGCATAGATCGACTCGATTTTTAAGGGTGTTTTCGCTGTTTCACGCCGCAAAACCTGCCTGAGCAGCTCATTTTTTTATAGCGTCTAGAAATCCGGTGTTGTATGTTTATACAGTAGTTTTGAGCAAAAGAAAACCCGCCTTGTGGCGGGCTGGGGGCTGATGCGTGGCGTTTAGGCCATGTTCACAGCAATAAAGGCCAGCATAAAAATGACCAATGCGCCGACCACGGGCAGCACCAGAGGGATGTGGGGCACAACGGCCTCGACCGTGTCCACAGGCTGATCGGCGGCGGCTTGATGTTGTTCGGCCATGGTGTTTTCCTTTTTATTCAAAATTGCGGAAGAATTCTAAGCCCAGCTTACTGCTCGGCGAAAGCGCGTTCGATGACGAACTCGCCTGGCGTGGTGGTGGAGCCTTCTTTGAAGTTGCGCGCTTCCAACATATGCTTCAAATCGCGCAGCATGCCGGGTGAGCCGCAAATCATCACGCGGTCTTCGGCTGGGTTGATGCTGGGCACACCCAAATCGGTGAAGAGTTTGCCGTTTTCCATCAGGTCGGTCACGCGGCCTTGGTATTCAAACTCTTCGCGCGTGACGGTGGGGTAGTACTTGAACTGCTTGCTGATCATCTCGCCCAAAAACTCATGCTGGGGCAGTTCGTGGCGCAGGTAATCGCGGTAAGCCAGCTCATCGACCTGGCGCACGCCGTGCACCAAAATGACTTCTTCAAATTTGTTGTAGGTGTCGGGGTCGCGCAGTACCGAGAGGAAGGGCGCCAAACCCGTGCCCGTGGACAGCATATACAGGCGTTTGGCGGGCAGCAAATAATCGATCAAGAGCGTGCCCGTGGGCTTTTTGCCGACGATGATTTTGTCGCCCACTTTGATGTGTTGCAGGCGGCTGGTCAGCGGGCCTTCTTCGACCTTGATGCTCAAAAACTCGAGGTGCTCTTCGTAATTGGGGCTGGCAATGGAGTAGGCGCGCAGCAGCGGTTTGCCTTCGACTTCGAGGCCGATCATGGTGAAGTGGCCGTTAGAAAAACGCAAGCTGGTGTCGCGCGTGGTGGTGAAGCTGAACAGGCGATCCGTCCAGTGGTGCACGGTCAAAACGGTTTCTTCGTGAAATTTGCTCATGATCGCAAAGGCTGCCTAGCAGCTGAAAAAAGAAAATCAAACGGGCTTTCTGAAAGGGGCTTAAACGCCCTAGGGAAAACCAGCGGCAATGCGCATTTTAACCACTGCGCAGCGCCTCCTTGGATGCTGGCTTTTGCCCAGGCCTGGGGGTCGCCGTTATGCGGGGCTTCGCACCCTGTTTTTAAGCATGAAAAGGGAGAAATACCGCAAAAAACCTGCCTGAGTAGCTCCTATTTTTGAAGTGGTAAAAAATGCCTGTCGAGCAAGGGAATCTACAATCGTGGTTTTTTGCGCCTGCGCAGCTGCACCCGCACCGCGCCTTGCTGCCCCGCCTTTAGCCCCACCGTTAGCCCCGCCCTCGCGCCTCTACTTGAATTTCCATGTCTTTTACCGACCAAACGCGCCGCCGCCGCACTTTTGCCATCATCTCCCACCCCGACGCGGGTAAAACCACGCTGACCGAAAAATTGCTGCTGTTTTCTGGCGCCATCCACATTGCCGGCAGCGTGAAAGCGCGCAAAGCCACGCGCCACGCCACCAGCGATTGGATGGAAATTGAAAAACAACGCGGCATCTCGGTGGCCTCTAGCGTGATGCAAATGGTGTACCGCGATTGCGTCATCAATTTGCTCGATACCCCCGGACACAAAGACTTCTCAGAAGACACCTACCGCGTGCTGACGGCGGTGGACAGCGCCCTGATGGTGATCGACGCCGCCAATGGGGTCGAGCCACAAACGCGCCGTTTGATCGAGGTTTGCCGCCAGCGCAACACCCCCATCATGACTTTCATCAACAAGCTCGACCGCGAAGGGCGCGACCCGCTGGAGCTGCTCGATGAAGTCGAGCAAGCCCTGGGCATGCCCTGCACACCCATGACTTGGCCTGTGGGCCAGGGCAAATTGTTTGGCGGCATCATGGATTTGCGCGCCCAGCATATGCGCGTGTTCAAAGCCGGTGAAGAAAAGCACGACAGCGAAGCCGATGAGCTGATTGCCTTGCGCGATGAAGCCGCACTGGGCGCCCGTTTTGGACGGGAATACAGCAGCGCCAAAGACAGCATGGAACTGGCCAGTGGCGCAGCCGAGCCGTTTAGCCAAGAGCTGTTTTTTGCCGCCAAGCAAACGCCGGTGTTTTTTGGCTCAGGCGTGAACAATTTTGGCGTGCAAGAGGTGCTGGATGCGCTGGTGGATTTGGCGCCTGCGCCGTCGCAGCGCTATTCCACCAACGCCGATGGCAGCCAGTGCCCGGTGCAGCCCGATGACGCCGGCTTTAGCGGCGTGGTGTTCAAGGTACAAGCCAATATGGACGCCAATCACCGCGACCGCATCGCCTTTGTGCGCGTGGCCTCGGGAAAATTTACGCCAGGCATGAAGCTGCGTGTGCAGCGCAGCGGCAAAGAGCTGCGCCCCACCAGCGTCGTCACCTTTATGAGCCAGCGCCGCGAAGCGGTGGAAGAAGCCTATGCCGGCGACATCATCGGCTTTACCACCCACGGCGGCGTGCAGCTGGGCGACACCATCACCCAAGGCCTGCCCGAGCAAAAAGACATTCAGTACACCGGCTTGCCGTTTTTTGCGCCTGAGCTGTTTCAAACCGTGGAGCTGGCCGATCCGCTCAAATCCAAGCAATTGCAGCAGGGTTTGCAGCAATTGGGCGAAGAAGGTGCAATTCAAGTCTTCAAACCCGCAGCCGGTGGCAATATGCTGCTGGGTGCCATTGGGCAATTGCAGTTTGAAGTGGTGCAGCACCGCCTGCAGGCCGAATACGGCGTGAAATGCCGTTTAAGTGGCAGCAGCTTTGTGGGCGCGCGCTGGGTGAGTGCCGAAAAGCCGCAAGACCTGCGCAAATTCATGGACAAAAACGCCGCCAAACTCGCTTATGACGGCGTCGAGGCGCTGGCGTATTTGCTGACCTCGCCCTATGACCTGCGCCTAACGCAAGAGCGCCATCCTGAAATCACCTTTCACGCCCTGCGCGAGCACGCGGGGCTGGAGTTGCAGAAGTCTTGACTTTGGCTATCATCCGCTGCCCTCACTCTGTTGGGCAAGGTGGTGTGATGGGAATGTCGCCTGAGCATCGAATATGCATCATTTAAGCCGATTGCCCCAGTATCTTGCGCAGCAGGGCATCACCTGCCTTACTAGGGTCGGCGCGTAGCGCAGACTCTTGCTGGGCAATCACGGTAAACAGGCCGTCTAGGGTTTTTCCCGTCACAAAACCCGCCATATTGCTGTCTTCCTTTTTCACCAAGCCCAAGCCTGCGGCTTTGCCCGCGAGGGCATCGTATTTGGCGCTGAGCTGGGCTTTATTGGTGACCCGCGTCACGGTGGGCAGAAATTTTTCCGCCAAAGGCGCGCGGGTTTTGCTGGCAAAAAAGTCGGTGACTGAGGTGTTGCCGCCGGTCAAGATGTTTTTGGCATCGCGCACGGTCATGGTTTTGACGGCATTGACCAGCAGCGGCTTGGCAAAAGGCACGGCTTGTTCGGCCGCGCGGTTCATGGCGGTGATCAGCTCGTCGATTTTGCGCCCCTGCCCCAAGCGGCTGAGTAGCTTAGAGGCTTGATCCAGATTGCCGGGCAAGCCGATGCGGACTTTGTCATTGCCCAAAAAACCATCAGGCTTGCCTAATTGCAGCACGGCGGCGGTGGCGCTTTTCTCCAGCAGGGTTTTGATACTGCTGCCCGCCTGTGCGTCGGTGATGTCAGAGAGCGAAAACGCAAAGACCTTAGCGTGCGCCACCAACAGCGCCAAGGTCGATAATTGCAGCACTTGGCGGCGGCCAGTATCGGCTGCTATGCCCGCCATTTGTCCTGTTGTGCTCTGTGTCATGGCTATCTCCTGCTGAAAAATATGAAACCGCGTCGATTCTTGCTCAAAACCCTAGGCCTGTCTGCAGCCGTTGCGCTGATTTTGCCCCTGCTCGGCGCTTGCAGCAGCGCTGGTGAGGCCGCGCCGCAAAGCCGTTTTGTGGTGTTAGATGGCAGCAGCAAAAGCACGGCAGACTTTAAAGGTAAAGTTTGGTTGGTGAATTTTTGGGCGACTAGTTGCACCACCTGCGTGGCCGAAATGCCGGAAATAGTGGGCACTTACAATAAATACAAAGATAAAGGCTATGACACCGTCGCTGTGGCCATGGATTACGACCCGCCCAGCTATGTCGTCAATTTTGTGCAGCAGCGCCAACTGCCCTTTTGGGTGGCGCTGGACAACACAGGGCAAATTGCCCGCGATTGGGGCGGCATCACGGCCACGCCCACGACTTTTCTCATCGACAAAAACGGCCGCATCGTCAAGCGCATCGTGGGTAAACCCGACTTTGCGCAATTGCACGCGCAGATCGAAGCCTTGTTATAAAAATACGCGCGCATACGGCCTTTTCGCCATAGTTTTTACAAGCGTGTTGCACGCATGCTGCAAACCTATGCAAGGCGGCAAATACTCGGCTGAGGAAGAAGCTCCCCCCGCACAGCGCCCCTAAAATCTAGCCCCAAGACCTACACCCTCATTTTTGGAGACACTCGCATGAAAAAGACCCTCATCGCCATGGCAGCCCTGGCTGCCGCCAGCGCATTTGCCCAATCGTCGGCCACTTTGTATGGCTCGGTAGATGCTTATTTTGGTCAAACATCGACGACGGCGCCCACACCTGGTGCTACGGTACTCAATAAAAGCAGTGTTACCCCTTTTGTCAAAAACAAACAAACTGTCGTGAACTCTGGTGGTCTGGGGGCAAGCCGCTTGGGTATTAGCGTCAAAGAAGATTTGGGCAATGACATGAGCGCGTTTGTCACGATCGAAAACGAATTGCAAACTGACGCTGGCACCACAGGTGCAGCTGCACGCACATCCGTCGTGGGTTTGGGAACTTCTTTCGGTAAATTGTCGATCGGCCGTCAGGCGACCCCGCTGAAAGATTCCTCCGTGCGCTTGGCTGATGCACAAGCTGACAGCGCCTTCTCCGCCTTTAACCGTGCCGCAGCCGTCAGCATTACGACTGATCGCAGCCCCTTTGTCCAGCGCATTAACAACAGCGTGCGTTATGACACCCCCGATATGAATGGTTTCCGTGGCGCTGTCGCTATAGGGATCGCCCAGGTTAACGAAGCAGCTCCCGGCAAAGATAAGATATTCAGCATGAGCTTGGGCTATGTGGTTCCGGGCAGCTGGGCGATCGGTTTCTCGCATCAAAGCGAGCGTAATGGTCAAAACACGAATGCCGTACCACCATTCCCCGGCGCTAATGGCGTGACAGCAGGCAGCAATAAGGTCACCATCAACTATTTGAGCGGTGCTGTAGGTACGCCTGTTGGCAAAATCACCTTGGGCTTTGGCGGTGGTAAGGTTTCTGGCGTAACGGGCAGCGACAAGGGTTGGAACATTGGTTGGTCAGCACCTGTCGGTGCATGGACCTTCATTGCTCAGTACGCCTCTTTCAAAGCTGACGGCCAGTTAGGCAACCTCTACAACACGGTCAATACTTACCGTGTCACACCGGCTAATCCAGCTTGGCGCAGCGGTGGTGCTCGTCGCAGTTCTTTTGGTGTGGAAGCGCATTACGCTTTGAGCAAGCGCACTACGCTATACACAGGCTATAACCGCACTAAAAACCTTGCCGGCATCCAAGATGCAAAAAGCGATGTTCTTGGCCTTGGCATGCGCCACGATTTCTAATTGCTGAGGCTAGCGCCTTGACAAGTTTCACACCGCCTTCGGGCGGTTTTTTCATGGTGTTTTGGGGCTTTTAGGCCGCCAAACCTGCCTGAGCAGCTCACTTTTTTTGATGGATTCCGTCATGCCAGCGAAAGCTGGCATCTACCCCGCTGATGCCTCGGTTTTGCAGGTTTAGCTTGGGTGTTCGGCGAATGGATTCCAGCTCAAGGCTGGAATGACGAGACAGTCAGGTGCTGGCTATGGTTATTCGCCATTCCCGTGCAAAGCTTGTCCCTGCGCAGGCAGGGGCGGGAATGACGAGAAGGATTTGGCATGTACGCGCCTGTCGCAAAAAAGCCGCTCAAATGAGCGGC
The DNA here is from genome assembly GCA_035906235.1 of Allobrachymonas sp. GTDB lineage: Bacteria > Pseudomonadota > Gammaproteobacteria > Burkholderiales > Burkholderiaceae_C > JAMIFN01. The sequence goes on from JAMIFN010000080.1 coordinate 20,753, forward strand.
TTTCGCAAGCGTTAAAAGGCTAGCCCTTATTTCGGGATGTCTTTAAACGCCAAGTCTTTGTCAAAAGCAGGTTCTGCAGGCAAGCCTAAGACGCGCTCGCCCACATTGTTTTTGACGATTTCGTCGGTGCCGCCCGCGATGCGCATACCGGCTGCGCCGTACCACAGGCGCTCGACCCATTCCCACTCTTCGCCCTGTTCTTTAGACGAGAGCACGCCTTTGCTGCCTTCCAAATCCATGGCGAAATAGCCAAAGCTTTGCAGGGTTTGGGCGATGATGAGTTTGGCTACTTGCAGTTCGGCGCCGGGTTGTTTGCCTTTGCTGATGGCGGTGTAGCCGCGCGCCAGCATCAGATCCAGGCCTTTTTCGTTCAGGTACAGATCGACCCATTTCTCGCGCAGGCGGCCGTCTTGCATGGCGGGTTTGCCGAGGAATTCGTTTTCGCTGAGGAATTTGGCCACGGTTTTCCACAGGTCTTTGGGCATCACGCCACCAATGGACATGCGCTCGCTCATGATGCCGGTCAAGGTGACTTTCCAGCCGCCATCGACCTCGCCCACGCGCTGCGCATCAGGCACGAAGACATCGTTCAAAAACACTTCGTTGAACTCGGCTTCGCCTGAGGCTTGGCGAATGGGGCGCACTTCTACGCCGGGGTCTTTCATGTCGAAGTAGAAAGTGGACAGGCCTTTGAACTTGCTGACATCAGCATTGGTGCGGCACAGCACCAGGCCATAGTCGGCAAATTGCGCCATGGTGGTCCAGACTTTTTGGCCGTTGATCAGCCAGCCTTCGACACCGTCTTTCGTGTGGCGCTCGGCCTTGGTGCGCACCATGCCCAGGTCTGAACCTGCATTGGGCTCAGACAGCAATTGGCACCACAGTTCTTTACCGCTGAGGGCGGCCATGGCGTGTTTGGCACGCACTTCGTTGCTGGCGTGCGCCATCACGGAAGGAATCACCATGCCGAGCGAGACATTGAAAAAGCCTGCGGGAATGTTGAAATTGCCTTCTTCTTGGCGATAAATAATCTCTTGCATGGGCGTGCCGCCACGGCCACCGGCCATTTTGGGCCAGGTGATGGCGCCGTAGCCGCCTTTGAGCTTGGTCATTTGCCAAGTGCGGGCAGCGGCCATGCGCTCGTCCATGCTCATGCCACGGCCAAAGGCTTGGTTCGAGCTTTTCTTGCGCGGCGCTACGCCTTCTAGCCAGGTGCGTACCTCTAGGCGGAATGCTGCTTCTTCTGGGCTGTCGTTGAAATCCATATCGACTCCGTAATTACTATGTTTTTAATAGCTATTCAGGCAGGTTTTACGGCCTGAATTGCCAAAATGATGCTTAAAAATGGCTGAACTAAATGCGCTTAAGCTGCTTGTTGAAACTCGGCTTCGAGCTCACGCGCCAGAATTTCGCGCCACTCGTGCACGCTGCCCAGCATCAGGCCAAGCTGGCGTGCGCGTTTGTAGAATAGTTGGCAATCAACTTCCCAGGTGAAGCCCATGCCGCCGTGGGTTTGGATGGATTCTTGCGCTGCCAAGGTAAAGGCGTTGCTGGCCGTCACGCGCGCACCGGCTGCGGCTTTAGCCAATTCAGGTGCGTTGCTATTGAGCGCCCAAGCGCCGTAATAGCAATGTGCGCGCGCCAATTGGTTGGCGGTGAACATATCGGCCAGCTTGTGTTTGATGCCTTGGTACACGCCGATGGGCTTGCCAAAGGCTTTGCGCTCACGCGCATAAGCGGCAGAAATTTCCAGCGCCATATCAGCGCCGCCCAGTTGCTCAAAGGCCACCAGCACAGCGGCGCGGTAGCGCACTTGGGTCAGCACTTCTAGGGCATCTTTGCCACCGTCGAGCGCCACGGCTGCAGTGTTGGCAAATGTCAGTTCGGCATAAGGCTTGGAGTTGTCCACGCAGTCCAGCGTGCGGCGCTCTACGCCATTGCTGCCGTCCAGCTTAGCCAGCACCAGCACGGCTTTGCCAGCGGCGTCTTTGGCCAGCACCACGGCGATTTGTGCAATCGCGCCGTCCACCACCAAAGCGGCTTTGCCACTCAAGGCTTTGCCGTCAAAAGTAGGCACATTCGCCAAAATCTTGTCGCCCGCATTGCCATCCAGCGGCGCGGCCAAGGTGGCAATGGTGCCTGTAGAAACGGGTGTGAGCCATTCTTCTTGTTGTGCCTCGCTAGAACCCAGCAGCAGCGCTTGCACCGCCAAATACAAGCTAGAAGCCAAGGGCACGCAGGCGTTTTGGCGGCCAATTTCTTCAGCCACTACGCACAGCTCCAGCGCGCCCATGCCGTGGCCGCCGCAGCTCTCGGGCAGCATCAGCGCCGTTACGCCCATTTCAGCCAAGCCATTCCACACGGCTTGGCTATAGGCTTTGCCGCTGTCGATGTTTTCGCGGGCTTGCCCTACAGGGTGCTCGTTGGCGAGGAATTTGCGCACAGCGTCGCGCAATTCGTGTTGTTCGTCGGTGAAATCTAAATTCATACCCTAGCCTCTAACTGAAAGTGATGGGTTTGGTGGAAAAAGCCATGCAGGTGCGCCCTGCAAGAAAAACAGCGTTTGATTTTAACGGGCAGACACCGTCCACCCCAATGCGTTTGGACTATGGAGGTATCCACACAAGCGGGGACGAATAGGAGTATTTGCAAAACTCTGGGATGGGTGCATCACGCGGGACGAGATGGCGTTTTGATAGGGAACTGGTACAGCAAGTAAATTTGTGGGGTTTGTCAACGATGGGAGGATGGGATTAGAATCGGCCTTTTCGCTCGCAGCGCATTCGCATCTTTGCAATGCACATACACAGTCTGCCGCGTACAAAAAATCGCATAACGCAAGCCCTTTGCATGCTTGCTGCCATCGGCAACGGTTAGAGGCTTTGCGTCATTCGATTTTTTACTTTGAAGGAGCCTCTTGCATGAGCATTGCCATCAACACCCCCGCGTATGTCAAGCACGCCAAACTGATCGCCTGGGTTCAAGAAATTGCCGATTTGACCAAGCCCGCCCAAGTGGTCTGGTGCGACGGTAGCCAAGAAGAATACGACCGTCTGAGCGCACAAATGGTGGCTGCTGGCACGCTGAAAAAGCTCAATCCTGCCAAGCGCCCCAATTCATACTTGGCTTGGTCTGACCCATCAGATGTGGCGCGCGTCGAAGACCGCACCTTTATCTGCTCGGCCAACAAAGAAGAGGCTGGCCCTACCAACAACTGGAAAGACCCTGCCGAAATGCGCGGCATTTTGCAGCCCCTGTTTGACGGCGCGATGCAAGGCCGCACCCTGTATGTGATTCCTTTCAGCATGGGGCCACTGGGCAGCGATATCGCGCATATCGGCGTAGAGCTGAGCGACAGCCCCTATGTCGTGACCAATATGAAAATCATGACGCGCATGGGCAAGGCGGTTTACGATGTGCTGGGCGCTGATGGCGAGTTTGTGCCTTGCGTGCACACCGTAGGCGCACCTTTGCAAGCCGGCCAGCAAGATGTGGCTTGGCCTTGCAACCCGACGACAAAATACATCGTGCATTACCCTGAAACGCGCGAAATCTGGTCTTACGGCTCAGGCTACGGCGGCAATGCGCTGCTGGGTAAAAAATGCTTGGCGCTGCGTATCGCTTCGACCATGGGGCAAAAACAAGGCTGGTTGGCCGAGCACATGTTGGTGCTGGGCGTGACCAATCCCGCAGGCAAAAAATACCATGTAGCAGCGGCCTTTCCATCGGCTTGCGGCAAAACCAATTTCTCTATGCTGGTGCCGCCCGCAGGCTTTGATGGCTGGAGCGTGACCACTATCGGTGACGATATCGCTTGGATCAAACCCCAGGCTGACGGCAGCCTGCGCGCCATCAACCCCGAGGCGGGTTATTTTGGTGTGGCACCTGGCACCAATATGCAGACCAACCCCAACTGCATGCGCTCGTTGGACAAAGATGTGATCTTTACCAATGTGGCTTTGACCGACGACGGCGATGTTTGGTGGGAAGGCATGGAGAAAGACTCCGGCGTCATTCCTGGCCACCTGATCGATTGGCAAGGCAAAGACTGGACGCCCGAAGACGGCAAAAACGGCCGCAAAGCCGCGCACCCCAATGCCCGCTTCACCGTTTCTGCGGTGTACAACCCCGTGCTGGACCCCGCTTGGGATGATCCTAAAGGCGTAAAAATCGATGCCTTTATTTTTGGCGGCCGCCGTTCCACCACGGTGCCTTTGGCAACCGAGGCGCGCAACTGGGCCGAAGGCGTTTACATGGCTGCCACTATGGGCTCCGAGACCACCGCCGCCGCCTTTGGCGCGCAAGGCGTGGTGCGCCGTGATCCTTTCGCCATGCTGCCCTTCATCGGCTACAACATGAGCGACTACTTCCAGCATTGGTTGGACATGGGCGCCAAGCTGCAAGCCCAAGGCGCGACATTGCCAGCTATTTACTGTGTGAACTGGTTCCGCAAAAACGCCGAAGGCAAATTTGTGTGGCCCGGCTACGGCGAAAACATGCGCGTGCTCAAATGGATGCTTGACCGCATTGAAGGCCAAGCTACCGGCCAAGAAAATATCTTTGGCGTATCGCCCACTTATGACGAGCTGACTTGGGATGGTCTGTCTTTCAGCCAAGACGAATTCAACACCGTCATCAGCATCGACAAGGCCGCTTGGGTGGATGAGATCAAACTGCACGAAGAGCTGTTTGAGAAACTCCAGCACCACCTGCCACAAGAGCTGGTGGCCATCAAAGAGCAGCTCAAAAAAGCCTTGGCTTGATTTTCTGCCTTGGTATGTTGCCACTACCCTAGCCATACCCTCAGAGAAACCCGCGTCAGCGGGTTTTTTACTGTCTTCGGGGCATAATTTCCGACTTACACCTCTTTTTAGGCGAAGTGATATGCAAAAATTTTTCCCTCATTCTGCAGCTGGAATTTTCGCCGTCTGCTTAGCCAGCGTTGGCGCGCAGACCGTACTGGCGCAGCAAACCGAGCCCCTGTCTGTATCAAGCAAGCACCAAACCAAGATCAGCGTACCGGCCGCAGTCCAGGTGCAAGGGGCGTGGATACGGGCAACCGTCCCCGGGCAAAAAGTCGCTGCGGCTTATATGCAGTTGCAGACGCAGGAGGCGGGGATGCAATTGCTCAGCTTGCGCTCGCCCGCAGCTGCTAGCGTGCAGGTACACGATATGCAAATGCAGGGCGATGTGATGCGCATGGTTGAGCTCAAGACGCTTGGCCTGCCCAAGGGGCAAATCGTGCAATTGGCTCCTGGTGGCAAACACATCATGTTGATGGGTTTGAATCAACCTTTGCAGGCTGGTCAGAGCGTGCAGCTGGAGTTGCGCTTCCAAAATGGCCGCCAATTGAGCCTGCATGTGCCGGTGTTGCATGCCGCGCCTGCGGGTGCAGACATGGGCAAGAAAACGGGCGCTGAGCCTGCTGCGAATGAGCGTATGTCTCATTAAGCCGAGAAGCTTTGAGCAGATTTACTTCGGATTTACGCCTTAGCGTCTAGGGCTTTACGGGAACTAGGGACACTGCATCGCTCGTCATCTTGTTAAAGGACACATCATGCTAGTACGCGTTTGGACTTCTTCTTTGGCGCTGGCCGCCGCTTTGCTGGGTTTCAGCGCTATAGCCCAGGCGCATCCGGATATGTCATCAATGGCTGGTAGGGCTGAGGCCGTGCCCCACATACAAAAAATGGCGCAGAGAATCGGTTTAAGTGCAGGCCAGCAAGAGCAACTGCAGGTTTTGCACGATAAGCGGAAGATGGCGATGCAGGCGCAGCGTGAGCAAAGCAAGAAATTGCAACAAGAGCGCAGCGCTGCATGGGCTGCGAATACGCTGGATGCGGCGCGGCTAGAGAGCTTGCGTCTGCAAGAGGTGAAACTGTTTGACACGACGAGTCGCGAGCGCTTAGAACATCGATTGGCTGTTGCCAAAGTGTTGACGCCAGAGCAGCGTCAAAAGATGCAGAGCTGGGAAAGTGGGCGCCGCGCGCATCAAGGACAACACAAGGCGCATGGCGAGCACCAAGACCGCGACTAAATGGCATCGTAACCAAGGAGATGTGCAGTGATACAAAGCATTTGGATGGCCGATGACGATGTCCGCTTGACGGGCATGGTGGGCGAGTATCTGCAAGAGGCGGGCTTTGGCTTTGCGGCTCACCCATCTGGGGATGCCGTACTGCATGCCTTGTTAGAGATCAAGGCAACTGCACCCGATGTCTTGATTTTGGATGTCATGATGCCAGGCACAGATGGCTTGCAAACCTGTCAGCGCTTGCGTCATGCTTTGCCCGCCTTGCCTATTTTGATGCTGACCGCGAAGGGCGATCCACTCGATCGCATCATTGGCTTGGAGTTGGGCGCGGATGACTATTTGGCCAAACCCTTTGAGCCGCGCGAGCTGTTGGCGCGTATCAAAGCGCTGCTGAGACGGGTGCATGTGCAGGGGCAAGGTGGGGAAGATGCGGCTCAAATGGCGCTGCGCTTTGGCTCTTTGCAAATTGACCCAAACACGCGCACCGTGCGCCTGAATGATGCGCTGTGCGAACTCACGGCCTATCAATTCGATTTGCTCTATACCTTGGCCCAGCGTGCTGGACGCGTGCTGACGCGTGACCAAATCATGGAGGCGGTACGCGGTCGCGAATTAGAGGCCTTTGATCGCTCTATCGATGTGCATATCGGCCGCATCAGGCAAGCCATAGAGACGGATGTAAAAAATCCGCAGCGCATCCTGACGGTGCGCGGTGTGGGCTATGTCTTGGCCAAAGAGCAAGCGTGAAGCCTGCCGTGCAATGGCGCAATCGCCTGCAATGGCGAATTTGGCTAGCGGTGATGGCCGCAGTTGTGCTGACGACGGTTTTGGTCAGTGTGTTGATGCACCATTTGAGTGAAAACCAGCGCGCACCCAGGTATTTGCAAATTCGCGATGCTGCAGGTCAGGTGATAGGTCAAACGCAAGTGGCGGCGCGTAAGCCTGGCCGCAATATGAGCGTGTTGGTGCAAACCGCCGATGGGCAAACACTAGAAATTGAGTGGCTTTTGCCGGGGACTGCACCGCCGCCGCCCTTGCTGTTAGATGAGAAAAAAGCGAACCACAGTGCGGTGCACGACTACGAGCGCAAAAAACGCCGCAATGAAGCTTATGCGCTGCGGTTTAGCAAAAACACGCCGCTACCGGCAGAGTCGTGGGCTGCTAGCTTGTGGCCACCCCGGGGGGCCTTGGGCTTGGGCTTGATCTTGGCGATGCTGGCTTTGGCGATTGGTGTGGGAGCCTACCCCGTGACGCGTCGCATGACTAATCGCTTGGCCAACTTGCAAAAAAGTGTGGAAAGCTGGGGGCAGGGACAGTTGGATGTGCGTGCGGTCATTGATGGTTGTGACGAGGTGGCTTTGTTGGCACAGCGTTTTAACGAAGCCGCTGCGCGCATTGAGGCTTTGCTGCAAAGTCATAAAACCATGTTGGCTAACACCTCGCATGAGTTGCGCACACCCTTGGCGCGCTTACGCATGGCCTTAGAGCTGTTGGGCGAAAAACCCATCACGCCGCGCAACCGTGCCGAAATTGAGCGCAATATCCATGAGCTAGATGAATTGGTGGAAGAAATTTTGCTGCGCAGCCGCTTGGAAGCGCAAGACAAGAACGCTACGCCTAAAACTCGATTAGACCTACTGGGTTTGGCTGCGCAAGAGTGCGCCCGGCATGGCGTGAGCCTGAGTACGGATTTGCAGCAAGTGGAGGTGGTGGGTTACGAAAAGCTTCTGCAGCGTTTACTGCGTAACCTGCTACAAAATGCCAAGCGTTATGGGCAGGCGCACCATCAACATGGTGAGGAGTTCGGGCTTACCACGCCCGCGCAATTAGCCCAGGCGCAGGTCTTGGGGTCAGATATAGAGTTGCACATAGGGGCGAACGAACAAGGGGCTTGGGTGCTGGATGTGCTCGATCGCGGGCCGGGTGTGCCAGCGGCCTTGCGTGAAAAAATATTCGAGCCATTTTTCCGCTTAGCCACAGCCGCCGAGCGCGAGGGCGGCGTGGGTTTGGGTTTGGCGCTGGTGCGCAGTATTGCTGAGCACCATGGGGGCAGCGTTGCGTGTTTGCCGAGGCAGGGTGGCGGAGCGTGTTTTCGCGTGATTCTGCCCGCCTAAGAAAGGCTAGATGGAATAAAAATATAAAAGTCCAAAATTCACTTCAGAGCCGTGCTACAATTCGCGGCTAATTGGAGAGATGGCCGAGCGGTTAATGGCAGCAGACTGTAAATCTGCCGGTTTACACCTACGCTGGTTCGAATCCAGCTCTCTCCACCAATTTAGTGATAGTCGTTGGCTTGCTTTTGTGTTGGTTAGGTTTAACCGGGCGGGAGTAGTTCAATGGTAGAACCTTAGCCTTCCAAGCTAATGACGCGGGTTCGATTCCCGTCTCCCGCTCCACGGCTGCATGGTAGTTCTAGGTTTGCCCATGTGGCTCAGTGGTAGAGCACTCCCTTGGTAAGGGAGAGGTCGCGGGTCCGATTCCCGCCATGGGCACCACATACAGTTTCCCCGGTTTTTTTGTTGATCCCCATCTTGTTTTAGAAGAGGAAAATCATGGCTAAGGATAAATTTCAGCGCACCAAGCCCCACGTCAATGTGGGTACCATCGGTCACGTTGATCACGGTAAAACGACTTTGACTGCGGCGATCGCGACGGTGCTGTCTAAGCACTTCGGCGGTGAGGCCAAAGACTACGCTGCCATTGACAATGCGCCTGAAGAAAAAGCGCGCGGCATCACCATCAACACCTCGCACATCGAGTACGAAACGGCTAACCGCCACTATGCGCATGTGGATTGCCCGGGCCACGCGGATTATGTAAAAAACATGATCACCGGCGCGGCGCAAATGGACGGTGCGATTTTGGTTTGTTCAGCTGCTGACGGCCCAATGCCCCAAACACGCGAGCACATCCTCTTGTCGCGCCAAGTTGGCGTTCCTTACATCATCGTATTCTTGAACAAATGCGATATGGTTGACGACGCTGAATTGCTGGAATTGGTTGAGATGGAAGTGCGCGAACTCCTGTCTAAATACGACTTCCCAGGCGACGATACCCCCATCGTTAAAGGCTCTGCCAAATTGGCGCTCGAAGGCGACCAAAGCGATCTGGGCGAAGCCTCAGTGCTGCGCTTGGCTGAAGCCATGGACACCTACTTCCCTACGCCTGACCGTGCCATCGATGGCACCTTCCTGATGCCAGTAGAGGACGTATTCTCTATCTCTGGTCGCGGCACGGTAGTTACTGGCCGTATCGAACGCGGTATCGTCAAAGTTGGCGAAGAGATCGAAATCGTGGGTATCGTGGATACGGTTAAAACCACCTGCACGGGCGTGGAAATGTTCCGCAAACTGCTGGACCAAGGCCAAGCTGGTGACAATGTGGGCATCTTGCTGCGCGGCACCAAGCGCGAAGATGTACAGCGCGGTCAAGTATTGTGCAAACCCGGCACCATCAAGCCCCACACAGGCTTCAGCGCGGAGATCTATGTCTTGTCTAAAGACGAAGGCGGCCGCCACACGCCTTTCTTCAACAACTACCGCCCACAGTTCTACTTCCGCACAACGGATGTGACTGGCGCCATCGAGTTGCCAGAAGGCAAAGAAATGGTCATGCCAGGCGACAATGTGTCGATCAGCGTCAAGTTGATTGCCCCTATCGCCATGGAAGAAGGCCTGCGTTTCGCCATCCGTGAAGGTGGCCGTACTGTAGGTTCTGGCGTTGTTGCCAAAATTACTGCGTAA
>JAMIFN010000081.1:0-9359 GCA_035906235.1 Allobrachymonas sp.
AAATTCCCCGGCCTCCGGGTGCGGGGTGCGGGGTGCGGGGTGAGGGGTGCGGGGATGGCACAATTTGCCTTTTGTCCGTAAAGGGGTGTTCGATGTGGTGGGAAATCGCTTTGGCCTATGCGCACCTGGCCTTGATTTTGAGCTTGGCCGTTTTCCAAGGCTCGCTCGCCGCGCTGCTGCGCCCTGAATGGATGAACCCAGCCGCCTTGGCGCGCCTGCAGCGCTTGGTGCGCATCAACCAAATCGCCACAACTTTGGTGCTAGCCAGTGGTTTGCTGCGCCTCTTTTTGGGGCAAAAATCTGCGGCTGGGTATATGGCCAACCCCATGATGCACGCCAAACTGACGCTGGTACTGCTGCTCATCGCCCTGGCTATACCCTGTTACCGCGCCGTCGCCCAATGGCAAAAAACCTACGCCGCCCATGCCACCCTGCCCGACGCACAGGCGCTAAAAAAAGCGCGGCGCTGGATCATGCTCAGCAGCCACCTGATGCTGCTCATCCCCATTTTTGCGCTGCTCATAGCGCGGGGTTACAGCAGTTTTGCTGCGCTCGGAGCCTAGGTCTTGCCGCACATTCTCTTGCCCTATGCGGGCTGGTTGCCGGGCGCGGCTGACGATTTGCCCCTGCCTGCCCTGCATCAATTGCTATTAAAAATGCAGCTGCTCAGGCAGGATTTACGGCCTGAAACCGCTTTTTTCTATCTAAAACACGAAGAAGCCTTAGCCACAGCCTATGGCCTGGCGGCTGCCGAATCGGGGCAACTGCCCTTAGCCGCGCTCACGCGCTGGCGCATGGGGCTGGCGCCGCAGGCGGGCGAGGCCTGGGCACGCATCAGCCTATGCCAATGGCAAATCGGCATGAACGATGGGCAATTGCGCAACCCCGCGCAGCTGCAGGTAAACGCCGACGAGGCGCAAGCCCTGTGGCAGGCGCTAGCGCCTTTGCTGGCCGAACGCGGCCTGCAGATCGAGCCCTACCCCGTGCTGCCACCCTATGCCCGCCATGTGCGGGTGCAGGGCGCTTTTGCCGATTTAGCCTGCGCCAGCCTCGAGCGCGTGGCGGGGCAAGAATTGAGCGCATGGCTGCCCCGCGCAACGCCGCAAAGCCCGGCCGCGCAATGGCAAAGCCTGCTGGCCGAGGTGCAAATGCTGCTCTACCAACACCCCGTGAATGATGCCCGCGAAGCACGCCGCCTGCCTGCGCTCAACAGCCTTTGGCTCGATGGCGTGGGCGCATGGCCGCCTGATTTTGCTGCCCCCGAGGTGCAAGTACTGCCCGATTTGCAGCAAGCAGCCGAACGCGCGGATGTTGCCGCTTGGCGCGCCGCCTGGCTGCGCATCGAAGCCGAGCAAGTGCCGCAGTGGAGCGCCGCCCTGGATGCGGGCGAGGCCTTAGAGCTGCATTTATGTGGCCTGCAGCAAAGCGCCGTATTCACACCCGCAGCGCGCAGCTTGGGCGCAAGTTTGATACGCAGCTGGCAGCGTTGGCGTCAGCCGCAACAGGGTGTGCATTGGCCCAGCGCATTGGCCTAGTGCATTGGCCTAGTGCATTGGCCTAAGCGTCAGCCCCCACCCTAGCCCTCCCCCAGAGGGGGAGGGGATAAAACCCCGTCACCCCAGCGCAGGCTGGGATCCATTCGGCTGAGGCCTAGACTTTGCAGCTTGACCCAAGGCTTTCGGCTGGTGGATTCCAGCTCAGGGCTGAAATGATGGTTTTTACAAGGCAAATCTGCATTTCAGGCCGTAAAACCTGCCTGAGCAGCTCACTTTTTTGATGTGGAAAGTCCACCCTAAGCCGCATACAGCCAAGGCTGAAAGCCGACAAACATCTGCCGTATATGCTCTGCCCCACCCAGCTCGGCCATGGCGTCTTGCACCCCGCCATAGCGCAGCTGCAGCAGGGGCGCGAGCTTGTCTAGCCCCAGCTCGCCCTCGCCCTGCTGCACATACTGCGCCAGCACAAAATCGATAAAGGCCTGCTGCTTATCGCCCCAGTGCTGCTGCAAGCTGGCCGTTTGCGCTTGGGCGGCGCGGGCTTGGCGGCTTTGCGGGTCGCAGGCAAAGGCCACATAGGCCAGCACATCAAACAAATCGCTGCCCTCGGCCTGGATCAGGCTGCGCATATCCGCCAGCGCCTGCCCGCCAAAGCCTTTTTCCTCCAGCCCCGCCAGCAGCTTTTGCCGCGTCTCGGGCTGGCTCCACAGACTGCGCAGCTCGTCCTCATCTTTAAAAAATTCTGGCAGCGCCCCAAACAGGTTTTCTAAAAACTGTGCGGCTGACATGGGGCGGCCGTCGGCGCTCCAAAAGCTGGTCGCCATCATGCTCTGCACCTGGCGCATACGGCCATCAGACAGCACGATTTGCAGCCTCTCGGGGCGCGGCTGCCCGCCCGTGCCGCTGCCATCACCCTCGCCACCGCTATTGCCCTCATCGCCGCCATCGCCACCGTCCACGCCTTCGCCCTCATCACCTCCAGGGCGCGGGCGCGGCTTGGGCTGCAGCACTTCCTCAGGCTCGCCGTCCCATTCGGGGTCGTTAAACAGGCGGTGCGCCTGCACAAAGTCGTACACCGTGAAATAGTCCTTGCCCTCATACAAACGCGTGCCGCGCCCAATGATTTGCTTGAACTCAATCATCGAATTGACTGGCCGCAGCAGCGCAATTTGGCGCACATTGCGGGCATCCACCCCCGTGCTCAGCTTTTGCGAGGTGGTCAAAATCGTGGGGATGGTTTTGTCATTGTCTTGAAACGCCAGCAGCGCCTGCTCGCCCAGTGCGCCATCGTCGGCGGTGACGCGCGCACAGTACTGCGGGTCGGGGTTGGTCTTGATCTGGTTGATCACATCGCGCACCAGCAGGGCGTGCTCTTGCGTGGCGCAAAACACCAAGGTTTTTTGCCTGGGGTCTATCCACTCCATCAGCTTGCGCACGCGGTAAGCCTCGCGCTGCTTGATCGCTATGCTGCGGTTAAATTCGCCCTCGGTATAGCGTTTGCCCGGTATCACCTCGCCCGCTTGCACCACATCGCCGGGCACATGCACATATTCATCTATCGTGCTGGCAATCTGCACCACCTTAAACGGCGTCAAAAAGCCATCGTTAATGCCCTCTTTGAGCGAATACACATACACCGGCTCGCCAAAATAGGCATAGGTATCGGCATTGCCCTGGCGCTTGGGCGTAGCCGTCAGCCCCAGCTGCACCGCAGGGGCAAAGTATTCCAAAATCGCGCGCCAACTGCTCTCGTCATTGGCGCCACCACGGTGGCATTCGTCAATGATGATGAGGTCAAAAAAATCAGGCGGATAGTCACCAAAATAGGGCGCACCATCAGGCCCGCTCATAAAGGTCTGAAAAATCGTGAAAAACACGCTGCCGTTTTTCGGCACTGCCCCTGTTTTGCGTATGCTGTCTGGCGCAATGCGCACCAGCGCATCTTCGGCAAACGCCGAAAAATCGTTAAACGCCTGATTCGCCAAAATATTGCGATCGGCCAAAAACAAAATGCGCGGGCGGCGCAGAGGCAAGCTGCTATCGGCCTGCGCGCGCACGCTCCAGCGGCTGTGAAACAGCTTCCACGCAATCTGAAACGCCATAAAAGTCTTGCCCGTGCCCGTGGCCAGGGTCAGCAAAATGCGATCGCGCCCATCAGCTATCGCCTCTAGCGTGCGCCGCACCGCCACATCTTGGTAATAACGCAGCTGCCGCGTGCCGCCCTTGTCTTCAAACGGCACGGCGGCAAAACGGTCGCGCCAGACATTGGCCCGGCCGTACAACTGCGCCCACAAATCATCGGGGCTGGGGAAGGCCGCCACATCGCCCTCAGCGCCCGTGTGCATATCCATGCCATAAATGCGCTGCCCATTGCTGGCATACGCAAAACGCAGCCCCAGGCGCGTGGCGTAATCTTTGGCTTGCGCCACGCCCTCGGTATAAGGCTTGTCCCAGGCCTTGGCCTCCACCACCGCCAGCGGCGTGTTGCGGTATTCCAGCACATAGTCGGCCGACAGCGCCGCACCGCGCCGCCCACTGCCGTTTAAGCGCCCCTGGGTAATGGCGTATTCCACGCGGATGCGGCTGCCCTCCACCTGCCCCCAACCAGCAGCGCGAAGGGCAGGGTCTATGTGATCAGCACGGGTTTGGGCTTCGTTCATGGGCATGTCAAAAATACGGAGTTATGGTGTTGTCATCACGGGTCAAAAGCTGCATCAGCTTGGGGTGGATAAACAGCTTCTCGCGCCCAACAGACAGCTCTTGCAACACCCCAATCTCCACCAACTGCCGCAGATGCCTAGCCGCCGCTTGGCGCCCTGCCAGCCCTTGGCTGACGAGATTGTGAATGCGGCAATAGGGCAGCTCAAAAATCAGCTCCACCAACTCACGGCTATAGCTTTTGGGCGCAGCGTGACGGATGTGCGCAATCGTCAGCGTGGATAACTCGCGCATCGCCGCAATCTTGGCTATCGTCCATTGCGCGGTTTCCTCAATGCCGCGCAGCATATACAACAGCCACGGCTGCCACGCCCCCTCGCGGGTCACATCCAGCAGCAGGCGGTAATAGTCGGCCTTGTTGGCAATGATGTAACGGCTCAAATACAAAATCGGCAGGCCCAGCAAGTCCTCTTGAATCAAAAACAAACTATTGAGCACCCGCCCTGTGCGCCCATTGCCATCGGCAAACGGGTGAATCGCCTCAAACTGGTAATGCCCTACCGCCATGCGGATCAGCGGGTCTATGTCTCGCGCCTCGTGCAAATACCGCTCCCAATTGGCCAGTTTGCTGCGCAGCACATCCTCGCCCACAGGCGGGGTGTAGATGACCAGCCCCGTTTGCTCGTTCGCCAGCGCCGTGCCGCCTGTGCGACGCACGCGCATATCCATGCCTTTGATGCGTGAGCAAACCTGCTCTGCCGTGCGGGTGGTCAGAGGCAGCTCTTTGAGGCTGGCAAACCCCTCCATCAGCGCCGCGCTATAACGCAGCGCCTCGCGGGTGGCGGCGTCAGCAGAATCGCCCCCGTATTGGTATTGGAATAATCGGTCAGTCGTGGTGACGATGTTTTCAATCTCTGAACTGGCCTGGGCTTCCAGCAAAGGCAGCGTATTGATCAACACAGCGGGGTTAGGAATCAGCGCCGCCGCTTGTTTTAGCTCTGCCAGCGCCGCGCGCGCGGCAATGCACTGCTTGAGCACAGGGCGCGTTTCTACCTCGGCTGTGGGTGGCAGCGGGGGCAAATCGTTAAAGGCGAGTTCAGGATGCCAAGCGGACATGGTTTATTTTTTCAGTTTTTGCGACACATCCGCATGATAGGTCGTCAGTTGCGACATATCCAGTAAACCTGTCGCATTTTTTGGTTTTTTGCGACATGTTTGGTTTTGCCTTAGCTACAGGCGCTGCGCTCAAACAACCACGGCAAGTCAGAATGCTGTATGAATTTGCAGGGTGAATCAAAACCCCATCAAGAAAATAAGAAGCGGTAAATCTCCTATAACTCATTGTTTTATATAGAAAATCTGATCTTGATGAGCTACTAGCTCTCCGCAGAATCAAAACCCAATCAAGAAAATCACGCCCAGTGCATGGCGCATTAGCCAAATACTTCTTGTGATCGCTTGAGGTAAGCCAAAAACCCGAGCCAAGGTACGCCCACGCTCTCCATATTGCACACCGCAGGGATTTTCCAATTGGGTTTGAGCTTGTTTAGGGAAGGTTGAAATGCTTCATCTGTAACCAGCTCACAATGATTGATTTTTGCCGTAGCGATGATGATTAAATCGTTTTCATCAACCCCTGCCCCATACTTCTCTCCCACAATGCCCAGCAAGTCCTTCATGAGCAAAGCCTCTTTCATGATGGCCTCTGTGACAGGAAGTTTTTGAATGCCTTGGTGCTTTAGCCAGTTACAGCACGCAGGGTATTTATGGGAGACCTCCACTAGCGCAACTTCTGACATTCGCAGCTGCCCCTGCTTAAGCTGATCCGCCACCCACATCCAAAGCCTTGGAAATTGCTCTATGGGATAGTTGTCCCATGCGTACAACATGGAAGAGGCATCAAACGCCTGCATAAGATTGTTCCAACTTGTGCAGGTCTGCAATTTTTAGATTATCTAGGTAGCTGCTGGCTTTGGTTAGCGTAATTCGACGCGCATTCATCGCATCCAAAACCGTGCGCACATAACCATCGCCAAAAATATGGCGAGGTTCACGATTGCGATAGGCACGGCTACCACCTTCTTTTATAGGTGCAGCCTGTCTTTCGCTCCAATGCCTGTATTCCGCATAGATAGCATGAGGCAAGCGCCCAGCATCCGCAAGTCGCCTCAAAATCATCTCAACACTAACCCCCCAAGCCTTACGGTGCGGCTCTAGCCAAGCATCTAAACTGGCAACATCAGCGGGGCGGTGGCTATCGTCAATTCCGCTTAAAAAACGGTCTGGCACTAAAAGATAGCCCGCAAACGCATTCGCCTCTTGCTCCTTGCCCGTTTTGGCATACAAAGCCGCCACATCATCAATCCAGCTCTGACGGTGTAAAAGCAAATGCCCCAACTCATGCATCAAAGTAAAGCTCTGCCGTGTCTCGGCATCTTGCTTTTTGATCACAATCACTGGGCAGTCATCGTAGTAAAGTGAAAAGCCAGAAATGAGACTGTCTTTGGGAATTTGCCAATCGCCGTTATAGCCATTGCTGCGGAACACCAAAATCCCACGCGCTTCAACTGCTTGGCGATAGCTGTCGAAATCATTGTTAGCGCCCAGCCCCAGCCACTCCCTTGCACGATTGGCCGCCGCTTGCATGCTCAAGCCTTGAAGATCAGGCGGTGTAAAGCACACTCGCTCTGAGGGGTCAAGGTCTTCCTGTAATGCCAAAAACACCTCGCGCTGCCGCTCTGTGCGCGCAATCAACAACCGCAAGCGGCGTGTCAATTCGGTTTTTTGATTGCGCAAAGTACGAAACTGCGCTGAATGCGCTCGCTCCTCATCCACAGGCCCTTGCGCCATAAAAAACAAAACACCACGGCCAAAAAAATCAGCCAATTTGCGTAACTGAGCAAAGCTCAAACCCAACTCACCAGCCATGACTTTGTTAAAGCGGGCAGGAGCCATACCCAACTCTTGGGCGAGCGCATCCCGCGTTATGCCATAGTCGGCACAACACCAGTCAATGCGTTCCAAGTTGATTGATTCGATTTGCTCCATCGTTTCATTGTATCGGTGCAGCTAAATCTGTACAGCAGCGCACTGCAGCGCCCCGCCAAAGGTTTGGGAGTTCATCTGGCGCGGCGATTTTGCGCTGGGTGAGGGATGCTTGGGTTTTCGTTGGGGGCTAGGCCGGGTCTCGCCCCGGCGGGCGACTGGCTTTCTTGCCCGCGCAAGAAAGTCAGCAAAGAAAGCGTGCTGCGCAGCTTATGCCGTGGAACTCGCCCTCGCGCCTGTATCACGGCTACAGGCGCTGCGCTCAAACAACCACGGCAAGTCAGATGGGGACATAAGCCCAATATGACAAAACCATTTCGGTGACTGCACCGAAATGGTGGGTGCAACTGAGCTGCCCGCCTACAGTGCCCCACTAAAGGCTTGGTGCAGCAGGGATTGTTTCAGCGCATCCAGCGCGGCGATTTTGCGTTGGGTAAGGGATGCTAGGGCTTGGGTTTGTTCGCGCAGGGTGTCGAGCTTTGAAACGACTTTCGCTTGCTCATCGATTGCAGCAGGGTAGCTGATATTGAAGCTCTGAAGCTGCGCTTTGGTGATGGCTTGCCTTGTCGAGCCGCCTTCATCGCCTGTCTGTAGCAGCTTGTTTTTGTAAAGCGGAGAGATAAGCAGGTAGTGCAGAAACTTCGGCAGCAAATCTCCCGCGCGAGGGCGGATGATCGAAACATGTTGATTCACTCGCGCAGGCAATACATCGTCAGGAACAATGGTGCAGCGTGCTACTGATGCACCTGTGATGTTGAGCAAAACATCATTTTTTTGAAGCTCGACATTAGACAGATCATCCGCCTGTGCCGCATCCAAAAAGGCCAGCTTTTCGTACTTGAAAGCGTAGTCGTGAACATTGAGGCTTCGAATCAGCGAAATGCCCGTGGCTTGGTATGACTCCGCGCCACCTCTTGGCGTAGCGCCACTGCCTATTTTTGTCGTAAGCGTTTGTAAATTGTTTTTCACCCACCCATCCCCCCGCTGCGAAAAGACGGCTTGCAAGTGGCTGTCAAACACGGCGCGGGCGTTTTGCAGGTTTTGCTCGGCGTGTGCTCTGGCCGTGGCGATGGCGGCAAAGGCCTGGTCAAGGATGGCGACGATGCGCTGTTGTTCGGGGAGTGGGGGATATGGAATAGAAAAACGCTGAAGATCATCAAATTTCAGGTTGTTAATATTCGCGCCGTCTGAAAGACCTGCAATGAAGTCTTTGTAGTCAGAAGATGTCATTCGGTAGAAAAGATATTTTGGTTGCAGCTCTGGGCAAGGTGTGACCATGCCCATAAAGCCTCCAAACGCATATCCATAGTCTTCGTCAATGAAGGCCACTTTCCCAAGATGACTTTTGCTGCCACTCGCAGTACATATCATCAGCGAGCCTACTTTTACCTTTTTGCTTGCAGGAACGACTACCTTTTCATTGATGTATTTCAGTTCTGAGAAATCCAGCAGGTTGGTTGCCAAGTCTATGTTTGTTGCGCGTAAAACGATGTTTTCAGACACATCCACTTCATCCGACTTGGCATAAGTCAGCCCGCGTTGAAATTCGCATACATCCCCAAGCGTCTTAGTCTCCCACCCCACCTTCACAGCAAGCCCCTGATGGTTTGCAAGGCGGCGGCGCTTTGGGCATCTAACTGGGCGATTTCTTCCAATATGGCTTGCGGGCTGCGGTGTGCCACGGCTTGGCCACCATTGGGGTTTTTGACCGAGAGGTCGTAGCTGCTGGCATCCAAACTGGCGGCATCGACTGTCCAGCTTTTGGGCGAATCGGCAAAGGTTTTTTGCAGCGCCACAAATTCAGCCAAATCGGCATCGTTTAAGGGGTTGGTTTTGCCGAGGTTGCGCCCGGGGTCGAGCTGGTAGTACCAAGTTTTGCGGGTGGGCGCGCCTTTTTCAAAAAACAGCACCACGGTTTTGACGCCCGCGCCTTGAAAGGTGCCGCCGGGGCAGTCGAGCACGGTGTGCAGGTTGCAACTTTCTAGCAAGAGTTTGCGCAAGGCGGTGCTGGCGTTGTCGGTGTTGCTCAAAAAAGTGTTTTTGATGACGATGGCAGCCCTGCCCCCGGCTTTGAGCGATTTGACGAAGTGCTGCAAGAAGAGGAAGGCGGTTTCGCCCGTTTTGATGGGGAAGTTTTGCTGCACTTCGGCGCGTTCTTTG
>JAMIFN010000082.1:0-54802 GCA_035906235.1 Allobrachymonas sp.
ACCCAAAGGCACAGACTTATCCGTACACGACCAAGATGCGCTCGATTCGATTGCGGATTTGATGAACAACAGACCGAGGATGACGCTGGACTGGAAAACACCGTATCAGACCTTTGCGGGCTTTATGCAGGCCATTGCTGAAAAAGCTCAGGCTACCATCAACTAAACTTGCCACCGTTGCACTTCAGGTTTGAATCCGCCAAGTCTTAACGAATGACTTGAAAGAGGCTTTTTCGGCAAAGATTTTATATTTTTGTTGGGATAGACTTGGTCAATGGCTATAAAACCTAACCCACCAGCATCAAAGACAACTTCAAACCTGGCCTGCGGGCGTGGATGGGCTTGCCTGAAACGGGTGGGGCTGACCAGAACCAAGTGGCGCAGGAGACTTGGCGCATTGAACAAAATCTGCACATTCCGCCTGTGCTTAACATTCGCTACCCTGGCCAGTACTACGACTTTGAATCAGGGCTGGTGCAGAACTGGTGGCGCACCTATGAACCCCGCATTGGCAGGTATGTGAGTGCGGATCCGATTGGGCTAGAGGGTGGGTGGAATAGGTTTTCTTATGCTGGGCAGGATGGAATTAATGGTTTTGATAGAGATGGGAGGCTTTCAGTAGCTGCTTTTGCAATTGCTGCAATAGGGTTTTCAGTTGCAATTAATGACACTGTTGATGCATATTGCAAAGGGAAAGCTGAAGCCTGCAATCGTGCAGTATTGGAGCGAATAAAAAAACAATATGAAAATTCTTGCCGCAAACCGACTAGTGAATTGAGTGCCAGTGATTTATTTGTGATAAATAACAATCCGAAATTAATTCGTTCTAGTGCAATGATGTCAGGGTACTCTGCTTTATCTCAGATTTTGGGGTCTGGGTTGGATGCTTCTACAAGCCTTTCCGAATCGCGAGTTCATGGCAGTGGAGTTGCCAAGTCTCCAATTAACTTTTTGCCATCTCCTATTGCTTATCAATATGGAGTTTCTTCTGGCTGTGAACTACTCTCTGGTGATTTATGATGCAATTTTTAGAATTAATATTGAAATTTACTGTGGGATTGTTAGCTATTTATTTTTTTAGGGTTTTATTGATTTTAATTTCAAATTTAATGGATCCGTCAATTGTTATTGGCAACAGGGCTTATAAATTGAATACTGGATGTAGCTTAATTAATAGAAGTGATGATGGGGCTTATGCAGTGATTGGTTCTGCTAATTTGTGGAATCCACTCAAGAAAAAAGAGCTTATCAGTTTTTATAATGATTTTCCAATCTCTATGAGAGATGATTATTTGCGCCAGCCTGGAAGTTATTTTGATACGAATTTAGGGAAAGCTTATATCGGTAAAGATAGGGATCCGTGGGGAATAATTAGAGATACGAAAAATTATAAAATGATTGCTTTTAATGATTATTTTATTGTCGCAAAAGATATTTATACAGTTAATTATTGCATAAGTTCAACTCAGTAAAATTTACTTTTCTAGGTCGAATTCAAAATTGAAGTGCAACATTCACCAATGCAAGTATATTGAAAAATGGAACAATCAAGCCAAGTTTACCAATTTTTTAACTTATTGTTCCATTGGTGGAATAATTGACTTTTCCTAAGCAGAGGAAGCCCATTTTTCAGCATGTTTTATGGATTTTAAGCCGCTAAACCTGCCTGAGTAGCTCCTAAAAAAAGAGTGATGCAAACTGCTTTCCCACGCATGGTTTCCCATTGCACAACAGCCTTACCCTCAGCGCAACTGCGTGCGCGGAGGGCATCATCTGTGCGCGTACTGCGTCGCGCAAGGGTTTTCAAGTTGGGGCTGAATGTGCCCGCAGTTTCTGCCGAAACTGCTCTGACCGGCATCACGCAAAACCTCTACATGCCCAAAACCGATGCGGCAGAGGGCGAGCTGGGCTTTGCCCTGCAAAGCAATTTTTACAACATTGGCTACGACCAACGCGGGCGTGTCTAGAAAAGGCTGGCCGATTCAGTTCCAGCTTTGTGTTGGGCTTTGTTTTGCCTTAAGGCAAGCGTGAAATAGAAGATTCATTTAGAATTCAGCATTAGTTATTTCAAGTTGCTGGAGCCTTGTTTTATGTCTGCCCAAGTAGAAGCCGCTTTGTGTACCGAAGAAGACATCACCGCGCTGGTGCATCAGTTTTACGCCAAAGTGCTCCGTGACCCAGATCTAGGGCCTATCTTCAATGGCCATATTGATGATTGGCCGCATCACCTGCAAAAGCTTTGCGATTTTTGGTCAGGCGTGCTGTTGCGCTCAGGGCGTTTTAGCGGCGCGCCCATGCCCAAACACGCGGCGCTGCCGGGCTTGCGCGCTGATTTATTTCACCAATGGCTGGCTTTGTGGCGCGAAACAGCCGCCGAGCAGCCCAATCAAGAGATGGCGAAAGTGGCCGTTTCTGGGGCCGAGCGCATCGCCCAAAGTCTGTGGATGGGCTACCAAATTTACGGCCAAGGCAAACGCGTGCCCGAGGAGCTGTAGCCATGGCCGATCTTTTGCAGATTCAAGAGCCTGATGCAAAACCCACAGCAGCTGCGCCGCAGTGGGCGGCGTTTTTAGAGCTGGGTTTTCGCCCCTTGTATATAGCTGGTGCGTTTTGGGCCATCGTCGCGGTTTTGTTGTGGGTGCATAGCCCGCAGCTGTTGCAAGGCAGTTTAGGCGGTCTGTATTGGCATGCGCATGAAATGCTGTGGGGCTTTATCGCCACCATAGCGGTGGGCTTTTTGCTGACAGCGGGCGCGAATTGGACGGGCATTAACCCGCTAAAGGGCAAAGCCTTGGGCGCTTTGTGTCTGCTTTGGGTGCTGGCGCGGCTGGGTTATTTGTTGCCTAGCCCTGCGGCGTTTGCGCTCGCGGCTGGGGCTGAGTCGCTGTTCTTTTTGGGCGCAGCCGTGGCCATGGGGCGGGCGGTTTACACGGCCAAAAGCCAGCGCAATTACGGTGTGCCGCCTTTGATGCTGGCTTTGGGCGCGGCCAATGCCTTGTTTTTATGGGCGATTTGGCGGGGGCAGGATTACCCCAGTTTGCTGCAGCGTTTTGATGCGGGGCTGCTGTGCATGGCGCTGATTGCTTTGTTGGTGGCGCGGCGCGTGATTCCATTTTTTGCGACCAAGGCGATTGCGGGTTTGCAAATCCCCATGCATGTGCAAAGCGGCCATGTGCAGCTGGCCGTGGGGGTGTTGGCGCTGCTGTGTAGCTTGTTCGCTTGGGCGCTGCCCATGGCGCTGTTTTTGGCGATAGCGGGGCTGTTGGCGCTGTGGCAGGTGTGGGCATGGCAACCTTGGGCGGTGCGCAAAGTGCCGCTGCTGTGGGTGCTGTATGTGGGTTATGCGGCCTTGGGTTTGGGGCTGATCGTGGCGGCGCTGCAGGTTGTGCCCAGTGCTTGGACGGGGCTGCAATTGCGCAGCGCTTGGCCTGTGCACATCATCGGTGTGGGCGGCTTTGCGGTCTTGATTATTGGCATGATCACCCGCACGGCTTTGGGGCATTTGGGGCGCGCATTAAAGGCTGATCGTTTGATGGTGGTCTGCTATGGCTTGGTCATCGCCGCTGCGCTTTTGCGTTTGCTGGCACTGGCGCTGCTGGGGCAAGTGGGGCAGGGCGTGTATGCCGCCGTGCTGTATGCCTCGGCCTGTAGCTGGAGCTTGGCTTTTGCCCTGTATCTGTGGCGTTTTGTGCCGATGTTGATTCGCCCGCGTTTGCATCCGCAGCCGCCGGCTGGCGCCAAGCTGGGACAGGGCAAGCCCATTACACTGCGCCCTGCCGATAAGAAAGCCTAACGCCCTATGCGCCTGACCACCATGACCGATTACGCCCTGCGTCTGTTGATGTATGTGGCGCAACGCCCCGAGCGCCTATGCACCATCGCCGAGGTGGCGCAGGCCTATGGCATTTCTGAGGCGCATTTGATGAAGGTCACGCACCAGCTGGGGCTGCAAGGCTGGCTAGAGACGGTGCGCGGCAAGGGTGGCGGTATGCGCTTGGCGCATCCCCCGAGCACAATCAATTTGGGCGCAGTGGTGCGTGGGGTGGAGCCAGATTTTTATATGGCCGAATGTTTTTCGCCCACCAGTGCTTGCACCCTGACGGGGCAGTGCGGTTTAACGGGGATTTTGAACGGCGCGCTGGCCGACTTTTTTGCGCATTTAGACCATTATTCTCTGGCCGATTTATTGCCCGCCGAGAACAGCGCAGGCTTGAATGCCCAGTGGGTGGAGCTGCGCCGTGTGGCCAAAGTGCCGCTGGCATCAGCTGCAAATAAGGGGTAAATCATGCTGCACTATGGCTTGGTATTGACGCTGCATCTGCTGGCAGCTATTGCGTTTGCGGGGACGGTCTTTTTTGAGGTGATCATGCTAGAGGGCGTGCGCCGCCATTTGCCCGCTGAGACTATGCGTGCGGTGGAGCAAGCCATAGGCCATCGCGCTGTGCGCATCATGCCCTTTGTCTTGCTGCTGCTTTATGGCGCTGGAATCACTTTGGCCTGGCAATACCGCGCGGCTTTGGCTGCACCCTTGTCCAACCATTTTGCGGCGCTCTTGAGCCTGAAGATCGTGCTGGCCATTTCGGTGTTTGGGCACTTTCTTACGGTCATGGTGTGGCGCCGCAAAGGGCGCTTAAATGGGCGGCGTTCACGCCGCCTGCACTATTCGGTGTTTGTCCATGTCATTTTGATTGTGCTGCTGGCCAAGGGCATGTTTTATCTGTAGGCCAGACACGAGCCTTTACAGCACTTGGCTGCCGAACTTGCCCACGGAACCCAGCAAAGTCACCACGCCCAAGACGGCAAAAATCGCCGCAGCTATGCCGTGCACCAAGCGCATAGGGATTTTTGCAGCGAATTTGTCGCCCAAAAAAACGGCAGGCACATCGGCGATCAACATGCCCAAAGTGGTACCGATAACCACCCATAAAGGCTGGGCGTAATGCACGGCCATGGCGACGGTGGCGATTTGGGTTTTGTCGCCCATTTCGGCTAAAAAGAAACTGATAAAAGTAGCGCCAAACACGCCCCAGTGCCCTTTGTTGCTAGGGCTTAGGCCTTCGTCGATTTGGTCTGGAATCAAAGTCCAAACAGCCATGGCGATAAAGGAAATGCCCAGCGCCCAGCGCAAAACATCGGGGCTGATGTGGGCGGCAATCCACGCACCCAAAGCGCCAGCCATACCGTGATTGAGCACGGTGGCTACCAAAATACCCAAAATAATGGGCAGAGGTTTTTTAAAGCGGGCGGCCAGCAAAAAAGCCAAAAGCTGGGTTTTGTCGCCCATTTCAGCCAAGGCGACGACACCAGTGGAGACGAAAAAGGCTTCCATACTGCAACACCACACGAGCAAAACTCTGATTGTAAAAGGCCGAAAAAAGCCAGCACGCGTGCTGGCTTGTGTGGCGGCATATGCACAAAAGAAAATTAAGCGCAACCACAGCCTGATGAAGCGCAGCCGCCTTGTGGCGCAGCGTTTTCAAACAGAGGGAACAAGATATTGTTTTCTAGGTGAATGTGGCTGATGAGGTCGTCGCGCAATTGGTTCAAACCTGCGTACAGGGCGCGCCAAGTGTTGCAGGCATCGGCTGGCGGCGTCATGTCGTGGGTCAGTGCGACGATGTGCTCGAGCGCTGCGCCGTGGTCGGTGTGTTCGTGGCGCATCATGGCTATGGGCTGGGCGATATAAGGGTTGCCGCCGGCTTTGAGCGAGGGAAAGAGTACCAGTTCCTCTTTTTGCATATGGCTGAGCAGCTCGTTGTGCATGGCCTCCAGTGCTTGCTCCAAGCCAGCTGGCACTTGCGGCTTGCCTTTGTGCACAGCTTCAACGCGGTGCGCCATGCGAAGCAACTCGGGCAATTGGGCGCGATGCACATCGTGATAGCGGCTGATGATGTGATCAATCATGCGGCTGGGGCTATCAAAGCTGGGGGCATCGTTGGGCAGCTTGAGTGCTGCCAGCTCGTCCATCACGGCTTGCAAATCCAAGCCTTTATCGGCCGTGGCTTGGCGTAGGCTGACTTGCCCACCACAGCAAAAATCTATTTTTAAACGGCGGAAAACTGCTGTTGCACCGGGGATGTCCACGGCGATTTGGCCTATGGCCCATTCGGGGGAGATGGCGAGTGCTGGGTTGCTGATGCTCATGCTAGGCTCCTTTAAAGATGTATTTAATATAAATATTATAGAGCAAGCATTTGCAAATGCGTGTTGCGGATCTTGCGAAGAGAATTCGCATTTTTTCAAGCGCAAAGCCGCTGTTCAATAAGGTTTAGACAGAGCGAATGCGTGACAATGGGCGTTTTTAAGATTTCCCTCAGCCGCCTCCTGCTTTGGCGCAGGCCAGCTTTGCGCTCCACCCCATTCTTCGTCTAAATACAGCGTTGGGGCGCAGTGTGTGCCGGGGCCGTGCTGGGCTGGCGTACCGTTTATTAACTTTGAGAAAGCGTCCTGCTATGAACGATAAAACCACAGCCTTGGTTTTGCCCTTTAACCAGTGCGGCATGCACGATGTCGCCATTGTTGGTGGCAAAAATGCCAGTTTGGGCGAGATGATTGCCAAGATGCCAGGCAGCGTAAAGGTGCCTGATGGCTTTGCCACCACTGCCCACGCTTACCGTGAATTTTTGGCGCACGATGGCTTGGCCACGCGCATCAATGCCTTGCTGGATGCGTTGGACGCAGACGATGTGAAAGCCTTGGTGGAAACTGGTGCCAAGATTCGCGCCATGGTTGAGGCGCAACCCTTTCCGCCTGCGCTGGAAGCGGCGATTCGCAGCAGCTACGCCGAGCTAGCGGGCGGCAACGCGCAGGCCAGTTTTGCCGTGCGTTCATCGGCCACGGCTGAAGATTTGCCTGATGCTTCTTTTGCTGGCCAGCAAGAAACTTTTTTGAATGTGCAGGGCAGCGCCGAGGTGCTGCACAAAATCAAAGAGGTGTTTGCCTCGCTGTATAACGACCGCGCCATCAGCTACCGCGTACACAAGGGTTTTGCCCATGCTGATGTGGCGCTGTCGGCGGGCGTGCAGCGCATGGTGCGCAGCGATATCGGCGCGGCTGGGGTGATGTTCACCATCGACACCGAAAGCGGTTTTGACCAAGTGGTATTTATCACCAGCAGCTACGGCTTGGGCGAATCGGTGGTGCAGGGCGCAGTCAACCCTGACGAATTTTTTGTCCACAAACCCATGTTGGCTGCGGGCAAAAAAGCCGTGATTCGCCGTAGCCTGGGCAGCAAGCTCGAGCACATGGTTTACGCCAGCGCCGATGAACGCGCAGCCAGCGGCAAACTGGTCAAGGTGTTGGAAGTGCCGCTAGAGCAACGCAACCGCTACAGCCTGACAGACGCCGAGGTGGAACAACTGGCGCGCTACGCCGTATTGATTGAGCAGCACTATGGCCGAGCCATGGACATTGAATGGGGCAAAGACGGTGGCGATGGCCAGTTGTATATCTTGCAAGCCCGCCCCGAAACTGTGAAAAGCCAAAGCGCAGGCAAGGCCGAGCAGCGCTTTAAGCTCAAGCAACGCGGCACGGTGCTGACCGAAGGCCGCGCCATTGGGCAAAAAATTGGCACGGGCACGGTGCGCCTGGTCAGCGATTTGAGCCAAATGGACAGCGTGCAAGTGGGCGATGTGTTGGTCACCGACATGACCGACCCCAATTGGGAACCCGTGATGAAACGCGCCAGCGCGATTGTGACCAACCGGGGCGGGCGCACCTGCCACGCCGCCATCATTGCACGTGAGCTGGGCATCCCCGCCGTGGTGGGCTGTGGCGATGCCACGCAAACCCTGGCTGCGGGCAGCGTGGTAACGGTTAGCTGTGCCGAGGGCGATACGGGCTTTGTTTATGACGGCCTGCTAGCGATGGAAGTCAGCGAAGAAGCGGCCAGCACCAATCTGCCCGCTTTGCCCGCTAAATTGATGGTGAATGTGGGCAACCCGCAATTGGCCTTTGACTTTGCCCGCCTGCCCGCTGCAGGCGTGGGCTTGGCGCGGCTGGAATTCATCATCAACAACAATATCGGCGTACACCCCAAAGCGATTTTGGATTACCCCAATGTCGATGGCGCGCTGAAAAAAGCCATTGAATCGGTGGCGCGCGCGCACACTTCGCCACGGGCGTTTTATGTCGATAAAGTCGCCGAAGGCGTGGCCACCATTGCCGCCGCTTTTTGGCCGCGCCCCGTCATCGTGCGCCTGTCTGACTTTAAGTCCAACGAATACCGCAAGCTGATAGGCGGCAGCCGCTACGAACCTGAGGAAGAAAACCCCATGCTGGGCTTCCGTGGCGCGGCGCGCTATGTCAGCGCCGACTTCCAGCCCGCTTTTCAAATGGAATGCGAAGCCATCGCCCGCGTGCGTGGCGAGATGGGGCTGACGAATATCGAAGTCATGGTGCCCTTTGTGCGCACCGTGGGGCAGGCCAAAGCCGTGCATGATTTGCTGGCCAAATTTGGCCTGCCGCGTGGCCAAGGCGGTGCGGATGATCTCAAGCACATCATGATGTGCGAGCTGCCGACCAACGCCCTGCTGGCCGATGACTTTTTGCAGTATTACGACGGCTTTTCTATCGGCTCTAACGACCTGACGCAACTCAGCCTAGGGCTGGACCGCGACAGCGGCATGGAACTGCTGGCGGCTGATTTTGACGAGCGCGACCCCGCTGTGCGCAAGCTCATTGCCATGGCCATTACGGCCTGCCGAGCCCAGGGCAAATACATAGGCATCTGTGGCCAAGGCCCCAGCGATCACCCCGATTTGGCCAAATGGTTGTTGGAGCAGGGCATCAGCTCCATCTCGCTCAACCCCGACACCTTGCTCGCGACTTGGCGCGGTTTGTTGGTGGGATAAAACGCACTGGCTCTGAACATGAAAAAACCGCTGCATAGGCAGCGGTTTTTTGATCATCGTGCGTGGCTGAACTTTTAAGGCAAGGCAAGGTGACGGTTTTCTGCTTCCAAAACATCGGCTATGGTTTCATACAAAACCGAGCGGATGTGCACGGCATGGGCAGCGGATGAGGGCTCAGCATCTTCCCAATATGGCTTGTGGCTATTTTTTTTTGCGTCCCGAAAGGGCTGGCTGATGATCTGGGCTTGAATAGCCTCAGCAATTTTAAAGACGATACTCTTATCGCCCCTGCGCCCCCAACCGTCTTTTCCTGGATGAAAATCGGACGGCAATTTTTGGTTTGCCAATACCTTCTTCAGGCGCTGATGCAAGGGGATAGCACTGGAAAAATATGCCAAGGACGGGTGACCGAGTACGCTGGCATAGTCAGCGACGCTACACTCCATGAGCGCGTCTTCTACGCAATAAAAATAGCGTTTTCCATAGCGTATGACTTCTGCCCAGTAATCGTCGTAAGCTTCTTCAGGGAAGGGTAAAGCTTGCCCTAGCTTTACTGCCCGTAAAGCAGCAAAGTGCGCTCGACTGCTTGCAGAACCAGTGATGCGTATGCGGTGTATTTCTACACTAGGCGCGGGCCAATTTTCGGCTGTCCAAGTGGGAAGGTTATTATAGGATTCAAGGCTGCTTTTTGTGTTAGCTGCAGCACGGGCGCCAGCAATAGCGGCGACGATAGTATCAAAATCATGTTGATGCATGACAGACTCCTGTTTAGCGACTTTACCGATGGGTGAGGTACGCAATCTGGAACAAATCCACCTCGTCTATTCCATATGGAAATAGATGTGTGTTTATAGCATAGAAAAAACTGCCATTGAGATAAAGATAAGAAAAGGCAGGTTTCCCTCAAGAAACCTGCCTTAGTTGCTATAAAAAATAGATTAAGAATGCTTTTTGGCTTTTGATTTGGTCGTGCGGCGCGGCGTGGGTTTGGGCGTGGGTTTGGGCGTGGGGCTGAAGCGTTTGACCAGCTCGCCTTTGTTATTGACTTCGACCTTGCTGTCTTTGCTAAAGCCGGGGTCGGTGTCGCTGGTGAATACGCGGGTTTCGCCCGTTTCCATTTTCACGCTAGTGACCCAAACCGTGTGTTTGCGCTGGTGTTTTTCAATTTCGCGGCCGGCGTAGGCGCCCGCAACTGCCCCGGCAATCGTGGCGGCAGTGTTGCCATCGCCTTTGCCCACTTGGTTGCCCAAGATGCCGCCAACCACCGCACCACCGACCGTGCCCAAGGCCGAGGCTTTGCCTTTTTGTTCTTCGGTATGGGTTTCTTGCACAAGGCCGCATTGGTCGCAGCGCGCTGCGAGAGCGCTGCCGCTGCTAACGAGTAGGCCGAGGCTGAGGAAGACGGGGGCAAGAGCGCGTGACAGAGGCGTTGTTTTCATGGATTAACTCCTGGTTAAAGATGAGCCATGATAGCGCCGCGCAAAGAAAAAATCGCCTCTGCGGCTGAAAAATTAGCGTACGAGCAACAAGGTGTTGAGGCCGCGATAAGCCAGGTTGCTGTGGTCCCAATCGGCGCTTGCTGCCGTTGCTGCCAGCCGCAGCTGTGGCCAGCGCTGGCTGATGTGGGTCAGGGTGATTTCCGCTTCCATTTGCGTCAGCGCGGCGCCTATGCAGACATGGGCGCCTGAGCCAAAAGCCAGCGAAGCCACGCTGCTGCGGGCGATGTCAAGCTGCTCGGCCTGCGGGTAGCGCTGCGCGTCGCGGTGCGCGGCGGCGATGCAGGCCAATACTAAATCGTTGCGCTTGATGGCTTGGCCAGCAAATTCAAAATCTGCACGCGCGCGCCGCCCTGTGTATTGCACGGGCGGCTCATAGCGCAGCAGCTCGCGCACGGCGTTGGCGGCCAGTGCGGGCTGGGTTTGCAGCAGTTGCCACTGCGCGGGGTTTTCGAGCAAGCGCAACACGCCCGTGCCCAGCAGGTGGCGCGTGGTTTCATGCCCGGCAAACAGCAGCATGGCGCTTTGCGCAATCAACTCGGCTTCGTCGATGTCGCCCTCGGCCTGGGCTTGCGCCAGGCGCGCCAAGAGGCTGCCGGCAGCTACGCGCCCTTGGGTAAAAGCGCGGCTGAAGAAAGCCGCCATTTGCATGATGCTGCGCTGCGCGGCGCGCCAGTGGCTTTTATCGGCCAAGGGCAGGCCAATAAAAACGGCCAAATCACGCGACCATTGCATGAACTGCGCGTGCTCGGCCTCGTGCACATCTTGCAAGCCCAAAAAGCGCACGATGACGGCGGCGGGCAAGGGCCGGGCAAAGTGGGCAATCCAGTCGAAGGGCTGGGCGGCAGGGGCGCTGGCTTCGACGGCGGCGCAGCGCTCGGCTACGGTTTGTTCGATATAGGCACGCAGGTTTTCTAATTCGCTGGGCTTGAAAAAAGGCTGCATGATGCCGCGCAGACGCTGGTGCTGCGGCGCATCCACAAAAAGCATGGCGCGGGCAAAGAGGCGCTGAAAGGCTTGGTGGCCCCGGCTGGCACCCGCTTCTGCGGCGGTTTCATCGGGGTCGCTCACGCTGCCAACCCAGCCGCCTGTGCGCGCGGCAGAAAAGCGCTGGGCATCGCGCAGCACTTGCTCGCACAAGGCGTAGTCGCTCACCACCCAAGCACCGCCAAAAAAATCCTCGCGCCAGTGCACGCCGCGCCCCGCCGCCGCCTCTTGCCACAGGGCATAAGGGGCTTGGTGGTAGGCGGCAAAGTCTTGGAACATGGTGAAAACGGCAGGGTGGGATGAGGGTTTTTAAGGGTGTTTTTGCAGAAAGTGCCCGCAAAACTTGCCTGAGTAGCTATTGAAAATATAGCTTTTGGCAGGCCAGCGTTGCAGGCCAGCGCTGTAGGTCATTTTTGCCTTGGGCTGCTGGCGCTATGCGGGCTGGGTTGCAGAGGATGGGGCATTTTACCCCCAGCTCGGCCGGTTCAGCTGGGGTAAACCCGAGCATCGCAGGCGCGGGCGCGTTTCACGCCGGGCTAGGCTGGCGCAGCGCGGATTTGCCGGTATTTCGATAGCAAACAAGCGGCAGCGGCTAGGCGTTGCCGGCATGAGCCCGCGCGCTTTGTACACAGCACGGCAGGAAGTGCTGCTGTGAAACCCGCATGCGCTTTGCATCCCCTGCTATGCATTTAAATGTTGGCTAAGTTATTGATTTTGTTGATTTATTGGCGCTGCTCGAAAAAGTGGCAGGGCGCTGCAAGCCTTGTATTTAGGGGCTTAGCGCAGGGTTTGCAGAATTTATCCACACTTTTATCCACAGATTTTTGGGGTATCGTGCGCGGCATTCATAAATCAGTCACTTAGCGCACATTCCCCTAAAAAACTGCGCAAACGCCTTGAAGTGAAACCCCGCTGGGTGCTAGGGCTGGCGCTTAGTCGGAATGGAGGAGGCGAGGCATCCAATTGGACAAAAATCAGGGGACAGGCTGCCCGCGGGCTGCGCCAGCGGGCTGGGGCGCTTGTGCACAGAAAGTGGTCAGTTGCTGCGTGCCGCATTTTTTGCGGGTATTTAGTTCTAAGTCTTTGATTTTATTGGAATTGCTGCACTGCACGAAAAACAGGCAAAGCGTGTAAGCCCTTGTATTGATTGGTTTTGTGGCAGCCATGCAAAGTTTATGCACATTTTTATCCACAGATTCTTGGGGCAAGGTGGGCAAGGGGGGAAAACGCCGCTCAAGTCGCGCTCAAGACCCAGGCTCGGCCTTTGTACACAGCCGCGTTGCAAATGCTGTGCAGCGCTTGCATGGCGTTTTTGAGCCAGAGAATGCCATCTAAGTGATTGATTTTATTGAATATGCTGCACTGCACGAAAAAGCAGCAATGCGCGCAAAGCCTTATGCAGACTGGCTTTGCGCGGCGTGTGCAAAGTTTATGCACATTTTTATCCACAGGATTTGGGAGCAAGGGCGCACCGGCCTTATTGCGTGATGCCTTTGTAGAGCATATAGCTGGCCAAGGCATACAAAAGCAGGGCAAAAATGCGTTTGAGCGGGCGCACATCCAGCGCGTGTGCCAGGCGCGCCCCGATAGGCGCGGTGAGTACGCTGCACGAGACCAAGGTGAACAAAGCTGGCAGCCAGATATAGCCTAGCGAATATTCGGGGCGGCCAGCCAGCCCCCAGCCGCTGATGGCATAGCCTATGCCGTTAAACAGGGCAATGGGCAGACCCAGGGCGGCCGATGTGCCCACCGCAATATGCATGGGCACATTGCACCAGGTCATAAAGGGCACGCTGATAAAGCCGCCGCCTGCGCCCACCAAGCCCGATAAAAAGCCTATGCCCGTGCCCGCTGCCACGCGCCCTGTGGTGCCCGGCATGGTGCGCCCGGCCTTGGGTTGGCGCCCTAGCAGCATTTGCGTGGCCGAGAACAGGACAAAGACGCCAAAAATCAGCGCCAGCCATTGGCCTTTTAGCAGGCTAAACACGCCCAGGCTGGCCAGCAAAGCACCCAGCAAAATACCGGGGGCGATGCTGCGCACATAGTCCCAGCGCACCGCGCCGCGCAGGTGATGGGCGCGCTGGCTGCTGATAGAGGTAAAAACAATGGTGGCCATGCCGGTGGCGATGCCCATTTTGACGGCCACATCGAGCGGTACGCCACGATGAGTGAGCATGGCGGTAAGAAAAGGCACCAGCACCATGCCGCCGCCTACGCCTAAAAGCCCCGCCATCAGGCCGCCAGCGGCGCCTAAAACCAGTAATTGGGCAATGAGTTCGAGGCTTAACATGGGCTAAAGCTTTATCAAAAATAGGAGCTGCTCAGGCAGGTTTTTCGGCCTAAAACGGCTAAAACACACTTAAAAATCAAAGCTGCTGCAAACGGCTTTGCAGCAAGGCGCTGCTGCTGGTGTATTGCAGGGGTGTGACGCGTTCGGGGGCGCAATAGGCCAGCGCTGCGTGGGCGGCTAAGGTTGCTTCGTGAAAGGCGCAGGCAATCAGTTTGAGCTTGCCTGGGTAGCTGATGACATCCCCTATGGCAAACACCCCAGGCAAATTGCTCGCCATGGTGGCGGGATGGACGGGCAGTTGGCGGCGCTCGAGCTGCAAGCCCCATTCCGCCAGTGGCCCCATCTTGGGCGACAAGCCCAGCAGCAGGCCCAGGCGCGTGCAGGGCAGGGTGGCGGCGCTGCCGTCTGGCTGTAAAAGTTGCAGGCTTTGCAGTTGCCCCGTGTGCTCGGGCGGGCTGCCCAAGCCTTGGATGATGCCTGCTTGAAAGCGCATGGCGCCTTGCGCCAGCAATTGTTCCAAACGCGTTTGCACGGCGGGGCTGGCAGCCAGTTGCGTGCGGCGGTGGTTTAGCGTGACGCTGGCGGGCAGACCGCTTTGCGCCAGATCGCAAGCCCAGTTCACGGCTTCATCCTCTTCGCCCACGATGACAACTGTTTGCTGCGCAAAATCTGCCGCCTGCCCTGGGCGGTAGTGCAGGCTGTTGCTCAGCGCATCTAGGCCTTTAAGGCTGAGGCTGCGCGGCACAAAAGCCCCGACACCCGCGCTCAAGATGATGCAGGGGGCGATGAAGGTTTGCCCCGTATTGCTGCGGATGCGGTAGCGGTTTTGTTCGGGCAGGCGCTCGATTTTCTCGATCAGCTGCCCCAGATGCAGGCGCTGGCTCAGGGGGGCAAAGGCGCGAATTTGCGCCAGCTGCGCCAGCAAGCCTTCAGCCAATTGCGCGCCTGTGGTGCGCGCCATGCCGGGGATGTCGTACACGCCTTTATCGGCATAAAGCGCTTGGCATTGCCCGCCGACTTCGGGCAGAGCGTCGATCAGCTGCGCGTCCAGCCCGAGCAGACCCAGCTGAAAGGCCGCGTACAGGCCAGCTGGCCCCGTGCCGATGACCAGCGCATCAGTGTGGATGGGGACGGGGGCGGCTGAGGCTGAGGTGTTC
Source organism: Allobrachymonas sp. (assembly GCA_035906235.1). GTDB lineage: Bacteria > Pseudomonadota > Gammaproteobacteria > Burkholderiales > Burkholderiaceae_C > JAMIFN01. Next base: position 14,783 of record JAMIFN010000082.1, read on the forward strand.
ATCGGGCAAGCTGGTGGCAGATCAAAAAACAAAGGGCTTGCACATGGCAAGCCCCGAGTGTATGCAAGCGGGCGGCCTGTGAGCCTGCCGTGCTGCGGCGCAATCAACGCTCCAGGTATTGGAGCTTGCCTTTGACTTCGGCCCATTTTTCGTGATCGGGCAAGGGGTCTTTCTTTTTGCTGATCATGGGCCAAACCCCTTCTTTAGAGATATCGGCGTTGAGTTTTTCGAACTCTTTTTGATCGGCCGGTAAGTCGATATCGGCGTAGATGGCGCTGACAGGGCACTCGGGCACGCAAACGGCGCAATCGATGCACTGCATGGGGTCTATCACCAGCGTGTTGGGGCCTTCTAAAAAGCAATCAACTGGGCAAACATCGACGCAGTCGGTGTATTTGCATTTGATACAGGCTTCGGTTACTACGAAAGTCATGGCAAGGTACTCTGAAAATAAAAGTAGGGGGCGGCTCTGGGCGGCGGCTGGCTTAGCGCAGCAGCTCAGACAGTTTGTCGCTTTTATCTTTCCATTGCTCGGCTTGTGGCAGAGCAGGTTTGCGGCGGGTAATGCTGGTCCAGTGGGGTTGCTTGGCCAGCTCAGCGTTGATCTGCACGAAATGGGCCTGCTCTGGGGGCAGGTCTTCCTCGGCATAAATGGCAGCAACAGGGCATTCTGGGATGCACACGGCGCAATCTATGCACTCGTCGGGGTCGATGACCAACATGTTTTCGCCTTCACGAAAACAATCGACGGGGCAGACATCGACGCAGTCGGTGTATTTGCACTGAATACAGGCATCAACTACAACATGCACCATCGCTTAAGCACCTTTTCGACCAACACTTTTTTACACGAACGGCGGCGATTGTAGCTGCTTTGGGGCTAAGCCTTAAATGCAAAGCCTTGGTTCTTCAAAGTCTATTCAGACTGCGGCGGCTGAGGCTGGCTGGCTTTTGCCCACCAGGTCTGAATCGCCCAATCCTCGCCCGGGGCATAGGGCGGCATGGTTGCTGGGCGGCTTAAGTGCTGGGTGTTATAGACGATACGGTGGCTGGTGGCCGCCCATTGCGGGATGAGGTAATTGCTGTGGGCGATGACGCGGTCTAGGGCGCGGCAGGCGGGCAGCAAATCGGCTTTACTTTGCGCGGCCACCATGCGGGCGACCAAGGCATCTACCACGGGGCTTTTGACGCCAGCGTAGTTGCCCGAATCGGGGGTGTCGGCGGCGCGGCTGCCAAAAATTTCGGCGTATTCTTGCCCAGGGTTGAGGCTGCCGCCGTAGGCGATCGTGGTCATATCAAAGTCAAATGTTTGTAAGCGAGCCTGGTACAGGGCAAAGTCGGTGGGGCGGATGCTTAGCACGATGCCCAGCTTGGCTAAATTGCGCGCCCAGGGCGTGACGGTGCGCATACTGGCTTCACCGCTGTCGAGGTATTCCAGCTCCAGCTTTTGCCCTTGGGCATTGCGCAAGATATTGTCGGCGCCCAAACGCCAGCCCGCTGCGTGCAGCAGGGCTTGCGCGAGTCGCAAATTGCCGCGCAAGCCAGCTGGCGTATCGGTGCGTGGCGCAATATAGCCCGTGCCAAATACGGCAGCTGGCAGTTGCTTGCGATAGGGGGCAAGCAAGGCCAGTTCAGCGCCATGAGGGGGTGGATAGGGCAGGCCGTTTTTTTGCAAACCACTGGCTTGGCAATCGGTATTGCCAAAAATGCCTTGCACGCGGCTGTAAGCACCATAGAACAGCTGGCGGTTCATCCATTCGTAATCCATGGCCAGCGCTAGTGCCTGGCGCACGCGAATATCTTGCAGCAGGGGGCGGCGGGTGTTGAGCACGGTGCTTTGAAAGCCTGTGGGCAGTTGGTGCGTGAATTCGGCCTTGACCAGCTCGCCCGAGCTAAAGCGTTTGCCCGTGGTTTGCCTGGCCCAATCGCGGGCGCTGAAAAAACGCATCAGGTCAAATTCGCCCGCTTTCAGGGCTTCTAGCCTAGCGGTTTGGTCTTGGTAAATTTTGACGCTGATGCGCTTGAAATTAAAACTGCCCACGCGCACATTCAGGCCGCTGCCCCAGTAATTTTTATCGCGCACATAAGTGATGTCGCGCCCAAAAACCACGGGGCCGATACGGTAGGGGCCGCTGCCTATGGGGGGCTCGAGCACGACTTGCGCAAAGGGCTTGCCCTTGCCCCAATCGCGGCTAAAAATTGGCAGGCTGCCCAGCAGCAGGGGCAGCTGGCGGTCGGGCGCAAGCAGATCAAAACGGATGCTTTGCGCGTTCAGCACCACTGCCGCTTTGACGCCAGCTAATAGGGTTTTGTAGGCGGGGCTGCAGTCGGGGCCAATCAAGGTGTTGTAGCTGTGCAGCACATCAGCGGCTTGCACGGGCTTGCCGTTGTGAAAACGCGCCTTGGGGTTGAGGTGGAAGGTGACGGATAGGCCGTCAGCTGCCACTTGTACATCATCGGCCAGCAGGCCGTAGGCGCTGGCCGATTCGTCCAAGCTGGGCGTGAGCAGGCTGTCAAACAGCAAATCGCTTAAATAGGCGGGGGCGCTGCCTTTGATGGTGAAGGGGTTGTATTTGTCGTAATTGGAAGTGCGCAAATTCGACACCAAGGCCAAATCGCCGCCCTGGGGCGCTTGCGGGTTCACATAATCGAAATGGCTAAAGCCCTGCGGGTATTTCAAATCTCCCCAGAGCGCATAGCCGTGGGCGGCGTGGGCGGGTGGGCTGAGAAAAAAGCTGACGCAAAAGCAAGTGAGGGCTAGGCCAAGTGGGGCAAAAATTCGCGGGATGCTCATGCGACAATTCTGCACCAATTGGTTTTGTCCAGTAGATTAAATAGAGGAATAAATATGGGTTTTCTCAAAGGCAAAAAACTGCTGATTACGGGCGTGCTGTCGAATCGCTCTATCGCTTACGGCGTGGCTAAAGCCTGCCACGAACAAGGCGCCGAGCTGGCCTTTAGCTATGTGGGCGAACGCTTTAAAGACCGCATCACCGAATTTGCTGCCGAGTTTGGCTCGAACTTGGTGTTTGAGTGCGATGTGGCGAGCGACGCGCAAATCACGCAGATGTTTGCGGATTTAGAGAAAGTCTGGCCCAAGTTTGACGGCTTTGTGCACGCCATTGGCTTTGCCCCACGCGAGGCGATAGCGGGTGATTATTTAGACGGCATCTCGCGCGAGGCCAGCACGATTGCGCACGATATTTCGGCTTACAGCTTTCCGGCCATGGCCAAGGCCTGCCGCCATATGCTCAATGACAAAGCCGCGCTGCTGACGCTTTCTTATTTAGGCTCGGTGCGCATGGTGCCGGCCTACAACACCATGGGCATGGCCAAGGCTTCGCTCGAAGCCTCGGTGCGCTATATGGCCGAATCGCTGGGGCCGCGCGGTGTGCGCGTCAATGGCATCAGCGCCGGCCCCATCAAAACCTTGGCTGCCAGCGGCATCAAAGGCTTTGGCAAAATTTTGAAAGTGGTGGAAGAGTTCTCGCCCATCCGCCGCAATGTTACGGTGGAAGATGTCGGCAATGTGGCGGCCTTCTTGCTCAGCGATTTGGCTGGTGGCGTGACGGCAGAAATCACCTATGTCGATGGCGGCTTTAGCCAAGTGGTCAGCGGCATTGGGTCTTTAGAATAACGCTTTGTTTTTGATAGCTGCTCTGGCAGGTTTTTCGGCCTAAAACGCCAAAAACCTGCCTTTTTTATATGAAGAAACTGTTTGCTCGCCCTTTCGGGGCTTTGTCCCTATTGGTGATATGCAGTGTTTGGCTGGCCACGCTGGGCAATCTCCCCTTGTGGCGTGAGCTGGGGCGTTTGGGGCAGCTGCAAAATACCAGTGGCTGGCTGCTGGCTCTGGGCTTGGGGCTGGTGATTTTTAGCACCACCGTGCTACTGGGCGCGCTACTGGCTTGGCGCAAAACGGTCAAACCGCTGCTCACGCTGCTGCTTTTACTGGCGGCCTTTGCCAGTTATTACGAATGGCAGTTTGGCGTGGTCATCGACCCCACCATGGTTACCAATGTGCTGCAAACCGATGTGCGCGAGGCGCGCGATGTGCTCAGCGGGCAGTTGTTTTTATTTGTTGCCGGCATTGCCTTGCTGCCCATGATTTGGTTGTGGCGCCTGCCACTTGCGCCTGCGCCCAGCTGCTGGCGAGGTTTGGTGCAGCGCTTGGGGCTGATGTTGGTGGCGCTGGCGGTTTTGGTTGCTAGCTTGCTGGCGGTGTATCAGCCCCTGGCCAGTTTGATGCGCAACCACACCCAGGTGCGCTATTTGATGAATCCGCTCAACAGCATTTGGGCAACGGGCGTAGTGACTGCCCGCCATTTGCAAACCCCCAAGCACTTGCAAAGCATAGGCTTGGATGCGGTTTGGACGGGACAGGCTGGCGCTAAGCCCAAAATCTTGCTTTTGGTGGTGGGTGAGACGGCACGCAGCGCCAACTTTCAGCTCAATGGCTACGGGCGTGCTACCAACCCTTTACTGAGCAAACGCCCTGATGTGTTGAGTTTTAGCCAAGTGGCCTCCTGTGGTACCAGCACTGCGGCCTCTTTGCCTTGTATGTTCGCTCAAGAAGGCAGAAGCGATTACCAAAGCGGCGGCTATGAAGAAAACCTGCTGGATGTGCTGCAACGCGCAGGCCTGGCTGTGTTGTGGCTAGACAACCAATCGGGCTGCAAGGGCGTGTGCGCGCGCGTGCCCACGGTATCGACGAGCGCAGCTAAAGACCCTGCCTATTGCGCTGGCGGAGAATGCATGGACGCCATCATGATCAGCCGCCTAGATGCCGAAATCGCCAAATTGCCAGCCGAGCGCCGCGCCAAAGGCGTGGTGGTGGTGCTGCACCAAATGGGCAGCCACGGCCCAGCGTATTTCAAACGCAGCCCGAGCGCGCAAAAAACTTTTCAGCCTGAATGCCAGAGCACAACTTTGCAAGATTGCCCACGGCAAAACATCGTCAATGCCTATGACAACAGCATCGTCTATACCGACTTTGTTTTGAATAAAGCCATAGATTGGCTGCAAAGCCGCGCAGATACTGCCAGAGGCGCTATGCTTTATGTATCAGACCACGGCGAATCGCTGGGTGAAAACAATCTCTACCTGCACGGCCTGCCTTATGCGATTGCGCCTGATTTTCAAAAACATGTGCCCTGGATAGCTTGGCAGCGGCCTGATTTTGGTATGGATAGCAACTGCCTGCGCCAGCGCCGCGATGTGCCGATTTCGCATGACAACCTATTCCATACCGTGCTGGGCATGATGCAGGTGCAAACGAGCGTGTACGACAAAAGTCTGGATGCGTATGCCAGCTGTCAGCGCCGTTGATGGCGAGCGCCTCATGTATCAATAAGCCGCCTTGTGCGGCTTATCGTGGCTTAGGATGCTTGGCGTGCGTGTTTGAGACAAAAAAAAGCCCTTGAATTGCTTCAAGGGCTGATTTTCAAATCGATGTTGGCGGAGTGGACGGGACTCGAACCCGCGACCCCCGGCGTGACAGGCCGGTATTCTAACCAACTGAACTACCACTCCAATCTCGCACAGGGTTTTCAGTTAAACCACATGCAAAGCCAAGGCGTTAAACCTGGCGACCCTACGGGGATTCGAACCCCGGTACTCACCGTGAAAGGGTGATGTCCTAGGCCTCTAGACGATAGGGTCATCATTTACTCAAGTCCGCTAGTATAACATATTTTTGCATCTCTACAAAAAACATCAAACCACAGTTTTGTTTGGTGGAGGTAAGCGGAGTCGAACCGCTGACCTCTTGCATGCCATGCAAGCGCTCTACCAACTGAGCTATACCCCCAACTGTGATTCAGTGCCATGTTAGCCTTGAATCGGAACAGCCCGCTATTCTATAGAATTTTTGGCTATTTTGGCAAGTTGGGCGATTTTTTTTTGATTTTCTGTCGCTGCAGCAAAGCCTAGCCCCATTGTACGCAGCGCATACCTACTGGCGCCTGCGGGTAGCTGCCATCTAATAAATGCGTGATCGACTCCTCTGCGCGGCTTGCACCAGCAGCGTAGAGTAAGGGCGCGTAATGTTCGAGGCTGGGGTGGGCGGCCTGCAGCAGGCTGAGTGCAGTTGGGCTGTCAAACTGCGTCAAAAGTTGATGTTCACGCGCATCAATGGCGTGCGCAATCTGGGCATCAAAGGCACAAGCTTGCTGCCACAAGCTGTGCTGGCGCGGTAGGCGCATCAGGCCAAAGTTGTGGACGGTATTGCCCGAGCCGATGAGGAGAACGCCGCGCTCACGCAAGCAGCCCAGCGCTTGCCCTGCCTGATAGTGCGCCCGCAGATCAGCACGGGCATTAAGCGAGAGCTGTAGCACGGGGATATCCGCCTGTGGAAACAGGTGCATGAGCACCGTCCAAGCGCCGTGGTCCAAGCCCCATTGCTCGCCATCGCCGCGTAGCTGCAGCTGGGGCAGCGCTTGCATGATTTCTTGCGCGATAGCGGCACTGCCTGGCGCTGGATAACGCAGGGCAAAAAGTTCGGCTGGAAAACCGCCGAAATCGTGAATGGTACGCGGCTGCGCTGCCGTGGTGATTTGCCAGCCTTCGGTAAGCCAGTGTGCGCTGATGAGCAAAATGGCGCGTGGCTGCGGGTAACTGGTGCGCAGGCGCTGCCCCCAAGCCTGCCATTGCAGTTTGAAGGGGTTGTCGTCTAGGGCGTGCATGGGGTTGCCATGGCCGATGAATAAAACGGGTTGGAGTGCTGGTGCAGACATGGGGCAAATTGTGCGCCAGATAGCGGGCGGGCGGCGCTTGCGCGGTGATAATCGGCCTTTTGCGGCTTGGGCTGCTAGCAAATAGTTTGGTCATCAGACATAAGGGAGTGCCATGTTTACAGGCATCATCACCGCCGTTGGGCGAATTGAGACGGTGGAGTCTCTGGGGCAGGGCGCAGGCTTTGGCGCGCGCGTGTGGGTCAGTGTGCCGGCGGCTTATTTAGACGATGTAGGCTTGGGCGACAGCATTGCCATGCAGGGTGCCTGCATGACGGTGACGCAATTGCACCCTGCAAAACTGCAGTTTGTGGTCGAGGTCTCGGCTGAATCGTTGGACAAAACCCGGGGCTATGCCCAGGGCGAGCGCATCAATTTAGAAAAAGCCTTGCGCGCGCACGATCGCCTGGGTGGGCATATCGTCACCGGCCATGTGGACGCGCTGGCGCAGGTGCAGCGGTTTGAAGCCGTGGGCGAGAGCTGGCTTTTGGTGGTGCGCGTGCCGCCAGCCTTGGCCAAGTTTTTTGCCTATAAAGGCTCGATCACGGTTAATGGCACTAGCCTGACGGTCAATAGCGTGCAAGACAGCGCAGCGGGCTGCGATGTCAGCATCAATTTGATCAGCCACACCGTCGAAAACACCGCGCTAGGCGATGTAAAAGTCGGCAGCGCCGTGAATGTCGAGGTGGATTTGATCGCCCGCTATTGCGAACGCATATTGGGCGAACGCAGCCTTGCTTAAGCACTCAAGAGGACAACACCATGCATCCCGAAGAAAAACTCGCCCAGCTGGGCATCACTTTGCCCGCAGCCGCTAGCCCTGCTGCCGTCTATGTGCCCTTTGTGCAAAGCGGCAATTTGCTGTTTTTAAGCGGCCACATCCCCAAGCGCGATGGCGCGGTAGTCACGGGGCAATTGGGGCGCAATATGCAAACTGCTGAGGCCAAGCAAGTCGCACGCGCAGTAAGCATAGATCTGCTGGGCACGCTCAAAGCCGCTGTGGGGGATTTGGGGCGTATCCAGCGCATCGTCAAAGTTATGGGGCTGGTCAATTCCACGCCCGACTTTACCGAACAGCATTTGGTCATCAATGGCTGCTCAGAGTTATTCGGCGAAGTTTTTGGCGACAAAGGCGTACACGCCCGCAGCGCCTTTGGCGTAGCACAAATCCCTTTGGGGGCTTGCGTCGAAATAGAGCTGATTGCCGAGATTTCCTCGTAAAACCTGCCTGAGCAGCTCACTTTTTGATACCAACTGCCATGAGCATCATCACCCGTTGCCCCGAATGCCGCGCCAGCTTTAAGGTGGTGCCCGATCAAATCAAAATCAGCGAAGGCTGGGCGCGCTGTGGGCGCTGTCAAACCGTGTTTGATGCCTTGGCGAATGAGGTGTTTACGCCAGGCGCATCGACAGCCCAAACTGCACCAGCACCAGCACCAGCACCAGCACCAGCACCAGCACCAGCACCAGCACCAGCACCAGCACCAGCACCAGCACCAGCACCAGCACCAGCACCAGCACCAGCAAGCGTTCGGCCTTTTTCCCCTGCATTTGCCTCTGTGCCGAGCGCGCGCGCGGCTGAAGCTGCGGCCCCAGAACCTGTCAGCGACTTTCGTGTCTCGGCTTTTTTGCCGCAAGACTTAGCCAAGCCCAGCAGCGCCCAGTTGAGCCACGATATTTTTCGCGCTAGCCGCCCCAGCGCTTTAGAGCCTGAAAGCCCTGAAGATTTTGCACACTCGTTGCAGCAAGCGAGCCATTCGCGTTTTGGTGATGAGGATATCGACAGTGCTTGGCCTGCAGCCGCGCTGACGCAGCAGGCGCGGGGCGCACAGGCGGCCACCGATAGCGAGTTAGAAGAGGTTCTGGATACCCGTCCGCCTGCACCCGGTTTTGTACGCCGCGCCGAAAAAGCCGCGCGCTGGCAGCAGCCTTGGGTGCGTGTGCTCTTATGGCTGCTGCTCTTGCTCTTGCTCTTGGCCTTGGCTGGGCAATGGGCTTGGCGTAGTCGCGACTATTTGGCCGTGGCTTATCCCCAGCTGCGCCCTAGCCTAGAGCAGGCCTGCGGCATCATGGCTTGCAAAATTAGCGCGTGGCACGATGTTGACGCCTTAAAGGTCGAATCATCAGGTTTTAGCAAAGTGCGCGAGCAGCAATTTCGGCTCAATATCCATCTGCGCAACGCCGCAAAATGGCCAGTAGCCACCCCAGCTGTTTTTTTGAGTTTGAAAAACAGCGACGGCCAGGTCTTGGTCAAACGCGTGTTTTTGCCGGCAGAGTTGGGCTTGCCCAGCTCGACCTTGGCTGCGCGCGAAGAGTACATCGGCAATGCCTTGCTTGATGTCGCTGATAACGAGCTGAGTAACGCCATTGCCGATTACGAAATGAAGGTTTTTTACCCCTAGCGCAAAAGCGCCAGTGCATGGCTAGTGCTTCATTTTTAATAGCTGCTCAGGCAGATTTTTCGGCCTAAATCCCTGAAAAGGCATAAAAAAACGGGCTTATCTAAGCCCGTTTTTGAGTAGTTTGCTCCTGCAGCAGATGGCGCGGCTTTAGCGCGCAACTTGCACGGGCCCTCGATTTGGGCGATTAGCGCCGCCACCACTGCGCGCTGCCGGCCGGCCGCTACCCGCGTTGCCGTTGTTGCCGCGTGTGGCTTGGCCTTCTGACCTGCGACCAGCGCTAGGCTGCCCTTGCCCCGATCCCGCTGGCCTGCCCCCCGGGTTGCCATTGCGGCGAGCGCTTTCAGACCTATTGCCCGCAGCACCTGCTTGGGCTGGGCGAGCACCACCACCGCCGCCATTGCGTGTGGGGGTGGCCGTTTTCTTCTCGCGCATGCGTTGCATCAAATCTTGCTTGGCAGCTTTGGCGGCTGCAGCCATCACTTCGCGCCCAGGTGGTTTGCCGCGCCCGCCCCAAATGGTTTGGCGCCCCATGGCGATGGGTTCGGCTTTTTCGCCAGGCTCGGGGGCGTAGTCGGGCAAGGCTTCATGCGGGATTTCTTGCCCGGTGAACTTTTCAACGGCGACTAAAAAGCCCTCTTCGTCCAGGCTGACCAAATTGACCGCATGGCCTTCGCGGCCGGCGCGGCCGGTGCGGCCGATGCGGTGTACATAGTCTTCGGGCACATTGGGGATTTCGTAGTTCACCACATGCGGCAGCTCTTCAATATCAATACCACGCGCGGCGATATCGGTGGCAACCAGTGCGCGGATGGCGCCTGATTTAAAGCCCGCCAGCGCTTGCGTGCGTGCGCTTTGGCTTTTATTGCCGTGCAGTGCCATGGCGCTGATGCCATTTTTGCTGAGGAATTCGGCCACATTGTTGGCGCCAAATTTGGTGCGCACAAAAACGAGCACTTGGCTCCAGTCTTTGCTCTCGATGATGTGGGCCAACAGGGCTTTTTTCTTGCCGCGCCCGACCAAATGCCACACCTGGCTGATGCGCTGCACGGTAGAGTTTTTGGGCGTGACTTGAATCGACTGCGGCTTATTCAACAAGTTTTGCGCCAGTTGGCGAATCTCGTCGCTGAAGGTGGCGCTAAACAACAGGGTTTGGCGCGTTTTGGGCAGCAGGGCAAAGACTTTTTTCATGTCGTGGATAAAGCCCATGTCCAACATGCGGTCGGCCTCGTCCAATACCAGTATTTGCACGGTGGACAAATCCAAGGCGTTTTGCTGGGCCAAATCGAGCAAGCGGCCAGGCGTGGCCACCAGCACATCCACGCCACGGCGCAGGGCGTCGATTTGCGGGTTCATGCCGACGCCACCAAAAATCACCGCGCTTTTGAGTTGCAAATGTTTGCTGTAGGCGCGTACTTGTTCGTGTACCTGCGCGGCCAATTCACGCGTGGGGGTCAATACCAAGGCACGCACGCCAGGGCGGCCAAATTTATTATTGACGCTCTGGCTGGTAGCTAGGCGGTGCAGCAGGGGCAGGCTAAAGGCGGCGGTTTTGCCCGTGCCAGTTTGCGCACCGGCAAGCAAATCGGCGCCCGCAATGATGGCGGGGATAGCTTGGGCTTGGATGGGGGTGGGGGTTTCGTAGCCAGTTTCTTGCACGGCTTTAACGATGGCGGGCAGCAGCCCGAGTTCGGCGAAATTCATGAAATACAAGGGGAAAAGCATCAGCGCCTGGTCGCTTTTATAGTCCGGCAAAGGACAGGGCTGAATAAAAAAGGCGGGTAGCAGGGCTGCGCCTGACCCGAAGATATTGGCCAGCGACAGGCCAAAAAGAAAGCCACCAGTAGCGGCGGCAAGTGCTCGCATTATCGCACGGCTGTTGCTTGCTTGCTTACCGCGGCCGCATGGCGCGCAGTGGCGCATGGATAAGCACCAGCGACTTCTCGGCAACAGTGTTTTGCAGCTGGGCGGCGGCTGGGCGCCCGCACTGCAGCTGGGGCGGTTTATCATGGCTGCGATAAGAAAACCTAGCCCCCGTTACAAGGAGACAAGACATGGCCAAAACTGCTGATTACCGTTTGGGGGAATTCACCTTTCCCCGTGGCTGGTTCATGGTTGCGCAAAGCGCAGACTTGACGCACAAACCCATGCCCTTGCATTTTTTTGGGCGCGATTTCGCCCTCTATCGCGGCATGGCCAGTGGCAAAGTGGTGCTGCTGGATGCCTACTGCCCGCATATGCAAACCCATCTGGGTGCGCACAATACCACCAGCTATGTGGTGCTCGACAACAACGGCACCAATATCGTGGGTGATGACATTGTGTGCCCCTACCACGGTTGGAAGTTTGGCGCCGATGGCGTGTGCAAAGAGATTCCCTACCACGATGGCCCCATTCCCCCAGCCGCCCGCGTGAAAAGCTGGCCTGCGCATGAATCCCTGGGCGCGATTTGGATTTGGCACGATCCCGAAGGTGGCGCGCCGCAATGGGCTGCGCCAGATTTTGCCGAACACGCTGATGCCGACTGGATGAACCCCGTCAGCTACGACGACTTTGGCACGATAGCGGTACACCCTGCTGAGGTGATTGACAACATCTGCGATTACGGCCACTTTGGCCCCATCCACGGCGCGGTGGTAGCGGGTTTTGACAATGAATTCAAAGGCCATATGGCGATTCAACGCCAAAGCGGTACGCCCAAACGCATGATCGACCCCGCCACCGGCGTGGGGCCATCATTCACCACAGTGGCCGAATACCACGGCCCAGGCTTTTTGCTCACGCGCCTGACGGGGCTGTCTAACACCAATATGCTGATCTGCCACACGCCTGTGGACGATGGCAGCATTCGCGTTTGGCACGCCTGCTGGACCAAACCACCCCTACCCAGCCACCTGCCGCAGGCGCGCACCATTGCCAATATCTTCCAAGAGCGCAGCCGCCTGTCTTTCCAGCAAGACTTCGAGATTTGGGGCAATAAAGCGCCCAATATCAACGGCATGTATGTCGCCAGCGACGGCCCTTTCTTAAAAGCACGCAGCTGGTACAAACAGTTCTACAACCCCCTAGCCCGCCAAGCCGAATTTTTAGACGGCATTGAGGATGAGAAGTTTGTGCCCAAAGGCACGAAAGCCGTGGTGCTGGCGTAAATCGCTGAGGCTATAGCCAAGGCAAAAGGGCAGCATTAGCTGCCCTTTTTGCTTGTTCGTGCGGATAAAAGCATTCAGGTGGCGAAATGCTGGCGCACACGCTCTAAGTCCTCAGGCGTATCCACCCCCGCAGCAGGTTCGCTGGCGCTGATGTGCATGGCAATGGCGTAGCCGTGCCATAGGGCGCGCAGTTGCTCTAGCGATTCGATGCGCTCTAGTGGCGCAGCTTCTAGCTGGGTGAAAGCGTGAATAAAGCCGGCGCGGTAGGCGTAAATGCCGATATGGCGCAGGGCAGGGTGCTGCGCGGCAGCGGCAGCCTCGCGCGGGTAGGGCAGCAGGCTGCGGCTGAAATACAGGGCGTGGCCATTTTTGGCCAACACCACTTTTACGGCATTGGGGTTGTGCAGCTCATCGCTGCGCGTGATGGCGCAGGCGGCGCTGGCCATGGCCGCTTGCGGGCTAGCGGCCAAGGTCTGCGCTACGGCATCGATCAGGGTGGGTGCTATCAGCGGTTCGTCGCCTTGCACATTGACGACTAACTCGTCTGTGCCTAAGCCCAATAAATCCACAGCCTCGGCCAAACGGTCTGAGCCTGAGAGATGGTCGGCGCGGGTCAAAATGGCTTCGACCCCATGCGCGGCGCAGGCTGCGACGATGAGCGCGTCGTCAGCCGCCACCACCACGCGGCTAGCCGCTGATTGCGCGGCTTGCTGCGCTACCCGCACCACCATGGGCAGGCCAGCAATGTCGGCCAGGGGTTTATTGGGCAGGCGGGTGGATGCCAAGCGCGCGGGGATGATGACCGTGAAGGCGGGAGTGCTCACTCAGCAGCCTTTGCCGTGGTTTTTTCGAGTGCCTCTAGCTCAGCGTCACTCAGGGTGCGTGCCTCGTTTTCGAGCAAGATGGGGATGCCATCGCGGATAGGAAAAGCCAGCCGTGCTTGTTTGGAAATCAATTCAGTTGCGCCTGGCGTGTAAAGCAATTTGCCTTTGGTCACGGGGCAAACCAAGATATCCAGCAGTTTTTTATCCATTTTCAGTGCCTTTTAGCTGTTTTAGGCCGTAAAACCTGCCTGAGCAGCTATAAAAAAAGTAGTTAGGAGTGATGGCAAAGATTATGGCATGGCCGTGCTTTAAGCTGCTGCCTTTTCAATCTTGCATGGACGCGGACTTGATGCAATCTGCACCTCGCTCTTATGTGTATTTGCCGGCGGATGGGGCGTTTAGCTCGCTGCTGGATTTTCTCTGCCTGCGCTTTGCCCATGTGCCGCGCAGCGAATGGCAGGCGCGTTTTGCTGATGGGCTGGTGCAGGGTGCGACTGGGGAGGTTTTGCCCCTAGATGCGCCCTACCAGCCCGGTACTCAGGTGTATTACCAGCGCCGTGTGGCAGCTGAAACGCCCATCCCCGTGCAAGAGCAAGTGCTGTATGAAGATACGCACATCGTCATTGCCGATAAGCCGCATTTTTTGCCCGTCACGCCCTCTGGCCACTATGTGCGCGAGACCCTGCTCTACCGCCTGCGCGAAAAGCTGGCTTGCCCCATGCTCAGCCCCGCGCACCGTATCGACCGCGATACCGCAGGGCTGGTTTTGTTGACCAAGCAGCCCCAGCAGCGTGCGGCCTACCAAAATCTGTTTCGCGATAGGCTGGTGGAAAAAATCTACCACGCCGTGGCGCCTGCGCTGGATGTGATGCAAGCGGGCATCGAGCAATGGCTGCCCGCTTGGCAGGGCTTAGATACGGCGCAGCGCCAGACCGCATTGCAAGCTGAAGGGGTGACTGTGCAGGCCGATATTCAGCGATCGGCGCAAGCGTTTTTGCAAATGGATTGCCAGGCGGCGCTGCTGGCAGGGCAGATTAATGCGCGTACCCATATCAAAATCATAGCTACTCAGGCAGGTTTTACGGCTTCAAACGCCAAAAACACTATAAAAAATGCTGTGTATGAACTGCGCCCTGCCACAGGCCAGCGCCACCAATTGCGGGCGCAAATGTGCGCCTTGGGCGCCCCCATTTTGGGCGATGGCATCTACCCCGTGTTAACGCCAGAGCATCCCGAAGCCCACAGCCAAGCGCCGCTGCAATTGCTGGCACGGCATCTGCGGTTTACCGACCCGATAACGGGGCAGGTGCGGGATTTTGTCAGTGGCTTGCAGCTGCAGCAGGCATAAAAAACCCCGCCAAGGCGGGGCGGTTAGCTAAGGGCTAAGGCGGGTTTATTGAAAACCTGCACGGTCGAGCAATTGCTGCACCTTGGCTTGGTTGCCGGCAATGGCGCTGAGTGTGGTGTCGTCGGTTTTAAAAGCTTGCCCACGGGTCATGGCTTTTAGGGCTGGGTTGGCCAGCTTCATGCCCGGCACGATGGGCCATTCGTTATTGCCATTGGCGAAATATTCTTGCGCCTCGGGGCTGGCCAAATATTCCAAAAAGCGCTGGGCATCGGCCTTGTTTTTGCTGTATTTGGCAACCGCACCACCAGCAATATTCATGTGTGTGCCGTAAGTGGCTTGGTCAGGAAAGACCACGGCAACGCGTTCGGCCACGGTTTTGTCGTCGGGGTTGCTGCTTTTAATCAGGCGCGCCAGGTAATAGCTGTTCGTCAGCGCAATGGCGCATTCACCACTGGCCACGGCCTTGATTTGGTCGGTATCGCCGCCCTTGGGGGCGCGGGCAAAATTGGCCACCACGCCCTTCATCCATTCTTGGGTTTTGGCCTCGCCCCAGTGCGCCATCAAAGCGCCAAAGAGCGAGAGGTTATAGGGGTGCGAGCCTGAACGGGTGCAGATTTTGCCTTTGTTCACAGGGTCGGCCAGTTTTTCATAGGTATCGACATCGGTTTTCTTGACACGGCCTTTGTCGTACACGATGACGCGGGCACGGTTAGAAAAGCCAAACCAAGTGATGCCCTCGGCAGTTTTTTCGGCGTGGTATTTGGCTGGCACCGATTTTTCTAGCAAGGGTGATTGGATGGGCGCTAGCAGCTGCTCGTGGTCGGCTTTCCAAAAACGCGTGCCATCGACTAGCAACACCACATCGGCGGGCGAGTTGACGCCCTCGCTTTTCAGGCGGTTCACGATGCCATTGTCATCAGAATCGACACGCTTGATGGCGATGCCCGTGGCCTTGGTAAAGCCGGCATACATCAGCTCGTCGCTTTTGTAGTGGCGGGCTGAATAGATATTGATACTGTCAGCCGCCAGGGCGGCATTGCCTGCTACCAGAGCGCAGGCTAAAACGATGCCGCGAAGGGTGGGGAGAATACGCATAGGGAGCTTTCGTAAAGGGTCGGTTGATCCAAATTTCCTCCATGATAGCGCAAACAAGAATCATTCTTGATTTCATACTACTTTTCGAAAAAAAAGAATTCTTTGATGAAAATCATTCTCATTTGCGTATAGAATAACACCCATTGCATTTTTCAACAAACCGTAAAGAAAGACGAGGCAAGTCGATGGTTAAGGGTAAACAACGCAGCTTGGCAGCCATGATTTTGGCAGGTAGCCTGAGCGTCACAGCGCAAGCGCAAAACGCCAGTGGTGCCGATAGCGCCAAAAAAGAAGACAGCGCCGGCACCCTGGGCACCGTGGTGGTGTCGGGGCAAAAAGACCGTTTGGGTGTCTCTGGCAAAGCCAGCGTGCGCGCCACCGAATCGACTATAGGCAAGGGCAAGCAAAAGCTGCGCGATATTCCCCAGTCTGTCACTGTGATGACGGAAAAGCTGCTGGACGACCGCCATATCGATACCGTGAAAGAGGCCCTGAAAACCACCGCAGGCGTGACCTTCTTAGCTGCCGAAGGCGGTGAAGAAGATATCCGTCTGCGTGGCTTCTCGCTGGCACAAACGGGCGATATTTATGTCGATGGCATGCGCGACCCCGCGTTTTACGAGCGTGACAACTTCAATCTGGACCGCATGGAAGTGCTGCGCGGCTCGGCCTCTATGCTCTTTGGCCGAGGCTCTACAGGCGGCGCTGTCAACCAAGTGAGCAAACTGCCGCGTTTGATGGACGAGGGTGAGGTCGATGTGGCGCTGGGCAGCTGGAATTACAAACGCGCCACGGTGGATGTGAACAGGGCGGTGGGCGAGAGCACGGCCGTGCGTGTGACGGGCATGGTCACCAAGGCCGACAACAATGGTTCAGGCAGCAGCATCGATAAAAATGGCGTGGCCGCAGCCCTGCGCACAGGCATAGGCGAGGAACATGAATTTTTGGCCAGCTTGTATTACCTGAACAATAACAACGGCATCAACTACGGCCTGCCTTGGCTGGCCACGGGCCCCAACCCCGAAGACCGTATTGCTTTGCCAGGCTTAGACGCGACGGCCAATTTCGGCATGGCCAGTGACTTCAACAAAGGCCAGGCGCAGCATTTCACCCTAGGCCATGTGTGGAAGCCGGACAACCAAACCGAAATCAATACGCGCTTGCGCAAAGGCAGTTATGAGCGCGATATGCGCACCTCGACGATTCGCCTTGCTGGAGCCGCCTTGCAGCCTGGTGGTGTGGCGGTGAATCCGGGTAATTTCGGTTCCAACACGGTTTTTACGCGTGGTAGTCCGTCGAAAATTCAAAACCTCGACAACCTGATGCTACAAAGCGATTTGAGCAAAAAGTTTGAAGTGGCGGGCATGAAGCACGAGCTGCTGGCGGGTTTTGAGTGGCAAAAAGACGAGAAAGAAGTATTTGCGGCACGCAGTGCGGCGCAAGGTGGTGTGAACCTGGGCAAGCCCAATGGCACTTTCGGCAATCCAGGCAGCCCTTGGATAGATGAAAACAGCCGCGTCTTGCGCAAGAGCAATGACTACAGCAGCCACAACTGGGGCGTTTATGCGCAAGACATGGTGCATTTGAACCAGGCATTCAAGCTGGTTGCTGGCCTGCGTTACGACCGTTTGAATGGCACTTACAACAGCTACAGCATCCCCAATAACGCACCTGGCCCTGTCACGGCGGCCCAATACCAAATGAACTTGGGCGCGTGGAGTCCACGCATCGGCTTTTTGTACCAGCCCAATGAGCTGCAGTCTTGGTATGCCTCTTATGGCAAATCTTTCAACCCGTCTAGCGAAGCCTATTCGCTTAGCTCAGCCAATGTGGATACGCCGCCAGAGAAAAGCCGCAATATAGAGGTCGGCTTCAAGGGTGAAGCTCCATCGGGCAGGCTGTCTTACCGCGTGTCGGTATTCCACAGCACCAAATACAACGAGCGCAATACTGATCCTCTTTTGATGGTGCCTGGCACGACAACGCCGATCACGGCTTTAACAGGCCAGCGCCACACGGCGGGCTTGGAAGTGGAAATGGCAGGGCGTATCACACCAGCCTGGGAAGTTTTCACCTCTTGGATGTGGATGCCTGGCGCCAAAGTGGACAAAGCGGCGACTTGCCCTACAACGATCACGCCACCAGCGACTACGCCACCGGCTTGTGCACAAGCGACCGTGGGTGAGCGCCCAGGCGATCGCCCCGCGCTGACGCCCAAACTCAGCGGCACGGCCTGGACGACTTATCAATTGAACGAGCAATGGCGCTTGGGCGCGGGTTTGAACTTCACGGGGGCGCAAAGGCCTACGCGTGCGGCTTTTACCGTGCCCTCGCACCTGACGGTGGATTTGATGG
Source organism: Allobrachymonas sp. (assembly GCA_035906235.1). Classification (GTDB taxonomy): domain Bacteria; phylum Pseudomonadota; class Gammaproteobacteria; order Burkholderiales; family Burkholderiaceae_C; genus JAMIFN01. The sequence continues at coordinate 32,684 of JAMIFN010000082.1, forward strand.
CCGAGTTTCGTCCTAATGACAAATGGACAGTCAAGGGCAATGTGAGCAATCTGACGAATAAATACTATGCCAGCGAACTCTATCCTGGCCACTATGTGCCTGGTGCCGCACGCAATGTGCAGGTTACGGCCTCTTACGCGTTTTAAGCTTTGCTAGGGTGCTTGTAGCGATACAGGCATTTTGTGGGGCTGATTCGTCAGCAGATGCAGCACCGCTGTGCACTAAAAATGCGAAGCGAAATGCAAATCACTGGCAATTAGCCTCCTTTTTTCACCTAAGATGCGGGTTATCCATGATATTGACCATCCCCAACATCCTCAGCCCAGCCGAAGTGCAGCGCGCGCAAGCGCTGCTGCAAAACGCGCCCTGGGAAGATGGCCGCGCCACCGCAGGGGTCACTTCTGCCTTGGTGAAGAACAACCAGCAATTGCCCTTTGCCAGTCCAGCCAGCGTAGAAATTGGCGAGATGGTGGTGCAGGGCTTAGAGCGCAGCTCGCAATTCTTTGCTGCGGCCTTGCCGCACCGCCTTTACACCCCGCGTATCAATCGTTATAGCGGCGGCGAAAATTATTATGGCGCCCATGTCGATGGTGCCATTCGCCGCGTCATGCCCAGTGGCGAACGCGTGCGCACTGATGTGTCTTGCACCGTGTTTTTGGCCGAGCCTGACAGCTATGACGGGGGCGAATTGGTATTCAGCGAAGGCAGCCTAAGCCACGCCATCAAACTGCCTGCGGGCAGCGTGGTGGTGTATCCAGGCGACACCGTGCACGAAGTACGCCCCGTCACCCGTGGGGCGCGCTTGGCGGCATTTTTTTGGGTGCAGTCGCTGGTGCGCTGCCAAGTGCAGCGGCGCATGTTGTATGACCTGGACCAAACCATCAGCGCCCTGCGCGAGCGCGACCCCGAGGCGGCAGAAGTGGTCAGTTTGACGGGTCACTATCACAACCTGCTGCGCATGTGGGCAGAAACTTAAAACGAAAAGCCGCTGAATATGAATCTTTGGAGTTTCTTATTGGCCTTCGGCTTGAGCGTGGCAGCTGGCAGCTTGGCGCTGCGCGCCGCGCTATCGCCAGCGGCAAAGGAGCAGGTATGAACACCAGCCCCACGCGCGTGCTGCAGCAATACGCCCTGCCGTTTTTGGCGGTAATTGCAGGCCATGTGTTCTTGCTTTGGGCGCTGGTCAAAGGCTTGGCCATGGCCGCACCCCAGCCGCCTGAGGTGGTGGTGATGGCGTCGATTATTTCGGCGCCCGTGATTGCCCCTGAAATCAAAGCTGAGCCTGCGCCGCCACAGCCCCAAGCCAAAACACAGCCAAAAGAGCATAAGCCCCCCACCTTGGCTGTGCGAAAAAACACGCCGACAGATAGCAAACCAGCTTTTGTTGCCCCTGCACCCGAGAAAGTCGCTTCGGCTCCTGTTGAAACACAGAAAGACACCGTAGCAAAAGAAGCGTCAGGTGCGCTTACTAAAGGTGAGGAAGTGCGGGCGGAAGTAAAAGTCCAGCCCACGCTGGTAGGGGCCAGTAGCGACTTGTCTCATGATTACCCCGCTTTGAGCCAGCGTTTGGGCGAAGAAGGAACAGTAGAGATGCTGTTGCGAATCAATGCTGATGGCAGTGTGGCTGGGGCCAGTTTGGTTAAAAGCAGTGGCTATCAGCGTTTGGATGCGCAAGGTTTGAAAGCGGCGCGAGCGGCACATTTCAAACCGGGCACGGTAAACGGTCAGCCTGTGCCGATGTCGGTCAAGCTGCCTATTAAGTATGAATTGAAGTAGTAAATTAGTATTTCAGGCCGTAAACTCTGCCTGAGTAGCTATGAAATTGATAGTTTTTAACGGAGTATAGAGAACATGGAATCGCAATTTGGACTGGCCCATGTCTGGGCGCAAGGCGACTGGGTCAGCAAAAGCATCGTGGTGTTTTTGCTCATCATGTCTATCGCATCGTGGCTGGTTATCGTGCTGCGCAGTTTGTCGATTTGGCGCGGCAAACGCCAGGCCGCGCAAGCGCGCCAGTTTTGGGACCATGGTGATATACAAGACGCCGTGGCCAGCCTAGAAAACGGCAAACACGCCAACCCCTTTTTGTTGATGGTGCAAGCAGGGCAAGATGCCCGCGCCCACCACCATCACCATGAAAAGCATCTGCACGATGCCTTTAATTTGAGCGACTGGATCACCCGCAGCCTGCAAGCCAGCATGGATGAAGCGCAAGCCCGTATGCAGGGTGGCTTGGCGATTTTGGCCTCAGTTGGCTCCACCGCGCCCTTTGTCGGCTTGTTCGGCACGGTTTGGGGCATTTACCACGCCCTGACGGCTATCGGCACCAGCGGTCAGGCCAGCATAGACCGCGTGGCTGGCCCTGTGGGTGAAGCCCTGATCATGACGGCGCTGGGCTTGGCTGTGGCCATACCTGCCGTGCTGGCCTATAACGCGCTGGTGCGTGGCAACAAAGGCCTGATGTTGCAAATGGGGCGTTTTGCGCAAGACCTGCACACCTATTTGGTTACCGGCACGCGCCTGCAACGCCCGCGTAAACACTAAGCTGCCCCAGCAGCGCAAGACGGAGCACCCGCATCATGGCCTTTGGCACCACCGACAACACCGACGAGGTGATGAACGAAATCAATGTGACACCCTTGGTGGATGTCATGCTGGTGCTGCTCATCATCTTTATCGTCACCATCCCCGTCATCAACCACGCCATCAAGGTGCAGCTGCCGCAAGAAAGCTCAGCACCCGTGCAAACCCCGCCCGAGACAGTGGTCGTCACCATCAATGAAGACGGTGTGTATTTTTTGGATAAAGACAGCCATCCCGTGGATGAAGCGGGTTTGCAAGCGAGCTTGAACGCCGCTGCAGCCAAGCAGCCGCAACCCGAGCTGCATCTGCGTGGTGCGGGCGCTGCGCGGTATGAAAAAATCACCCATGTCATGACCATGGCAAAAAATGCAGGGCTGGAGAAAATTGGTTTTGTGACAGATCCTGGAACTGCTGCCCCAGCTGCGGCAGCGGCTGCTGCCCCCTGATCATAAAAATCTGGACTCCGCCTGGGCAGCAATGCAGGGCTAAGCCAAAAAACCAGCGCTTGCGCTGGTTTTTTTGTGGCTTGTGGCATGGCCTTTCACAAAAGAAGCAGTGCCAAGTTCGCCCTGATGCCGAGTCGGTATGCGGGCTGGAGCTGGAACAGGAGCCGGTGCGGGAGCAGGAGGATAAAAAAAACGACCTCATCCGAGGTCGTTTTTTATGGGTGAAATCAGCGATTTAGGCCGAAAAACCTGCCTGAGCAGCTATTAAATTAATAGTGCTCAGGGCAAGGTACTTTGGCTTATTCAAATTCCACAATCGGCTGATCCACCACCAGCGAATCACCTTTTTTGGCCGATACAGTTTTCACCACGCCGTCAGCTGCGGCAAACAGGGCGTTTTCCATTTTCATGGCTTCGATGGTGGCGACGCGCTCGCCCGCTTGCACCTTTTGGCCAGGCTCCACGCTGATTTGCACCAGCAGGCCGGGCATGGGCGAGAGCACGAATTTGCTCATGTCTGGCGGCGCTTTGTGTGGCATCAGCTTGTGCAGCTGCGCCATACGGGGCGAGAGCACCAGCACATCAACCGCACGCCCGTTGTTTTGCACGCGCAGCGCCAAGGGGTTTTTGCCACGGCCGCGTTCAACTTGCGCCACAAAGGGCAGGCCGTTGATCGTGCCGTTGATGGCGATGTCGTTTAAGCGCGAAGCCGATTCGATGTCGTAGGTTTTGCCATCGATGGTGATGACGGCTTTGTTTTTGCCCTCACGCCCTTCGAGTTCTTCGATTTGCGCGCTCAGATAACGGTGTTTGCCCTCGGCGTTGTCGAGTTCAATCACGGCGTAGTCTTTGCCCACCACCACGCCATAGCCTGGTAATTGGCCGGTAATGCCCGCTGCACGGGTGCGCGATTTACGGCGCACAAAGGCGGCAATGGCGGCCAGCATATTGGGGTCGTCGTGGGTGACATCTTCAGCGCGGAAGCCGTGGGCGTAGTGTTCGGCAATAAAGCCGGTGTTGAAGTCGCCCGTGACAAATTTGGGGTGCGCCAGCAAAGCCGCTTGGAAGGGGATGTTGCTGCTGATGCCGCGAATCACAAAACCGTTCAAGGCTTCGCGCATTTTGGCAATGGCGTCGTTGCGGTCTTTGCCGTGCACGATGAGTTTGGCAATCATCGAGTCGTAGTACATGGGGATTTCGCCGCCTTCTTGCACGCCGGTATCGACACGCACGCCCAAGCCCAGACTGGCTTGGCCTTGGAACAGGTCTTGCTCAGGCGGGCTAAAGCGCACCAAGCGGCCAGTAGAGGGCAGGAAGTTGCGGAAGGGGTCTTCGGCGTTGATGCGGCATTCAATCGCCCAGCCTTCGCGTTTGACTTCAGCTTGCGTCAGCGGCAGTTTTTCGCCAGCGGCCACGCGGATCATCAGCTCGACCAGATCAAGACCCGTGATGCATTCGGTCACGGGGTGCTCGACCTGCAGGCGGGTATTCATTTCCAAGAAGTAGAAGTCTTGGTTTTTGCCGACGACAAATTCCACCGTACCAGCCGATTGGTATTGCACCGCTTTGGCCAGCGCCACGGCTTGCTCGCCCATGGCTTTGCGGGTTTCGTCGCTGATAAAGGGCGATGGCGCCTCTTCAATCACCTTTTGGTGGCGGCGCTGAATCGAGCACTCGCGCTCGTTCAAATAAATCACATTGCCGTGACCATCGCCCACGACTTGAATTTCGATGTGACGGGGCTGCTCGACAAATTTTTCGATAAAGATGCGGTCGTCGCCAAAAGCGCCCAAGGCCTCGGTTTTGCACGAGGCAAAGCCTTCGGCGCATTCTTTGTCGTTGTGCGCCACGCGCAGACCTTTACCACCGCCGCCGGCTGAGGCTTTGATCATCACGGGGTAGCCTATGCCTTGGGCGATTTTGACCGCGTCTTCGGGCGTAGCGATGGGGTCGTTGTAGCCAGGGATGGTGTTGACCTTGGCTTCATTGGCCAGTTTTTTCGAGGCGATTTTGTCGCCCATGGCCGCTACCGCGTAGTGTTTGGGGCCGATGAAGATGATGCCGTTTTCTTCCAGCGTTCTGCTGAATTCGGCGTTTTCAGACAAAAAACCATAGCCTGGGTGCACAGCCTCGGCGCCGGTTTGTTTACAGGCTGCGATGATTTTGTCGGCGCGCAAATACGATTCGCGGCTGGCTGCGGGGCCGATGCAAACGGCTTCATCAGCCAGTGCCACATGGCGGGCATTTTTGTCGGCATCAGAGTACACGGCCACGGTTTGGATGCCCATTTTGCGGGCGGTGGCGATCACGCGGCAGGCGATTTCGCCACGGTTGGCGATCAGAATCTTCTTAAACATGGTGGAAAAACTTTCGGGGGGGTATGCAATGACAAGGGTCAGCGGGCCATGCGCGGTATTAGCGAGCAATGCTGGCGCTGATTTGCAGAGCGCCTTTTTTGTCGCGCAACTCTAGGCGCTCGCCAGTGATGGTGTAGGTTTTGCTTTTAGCCAGCGCCTTGCGCAATTGCTGGTGCTCGGCAAAAGCGGCTGCCGACTTGGCGCAAGCCTTGCCATCTGCACGCGGTTTGCGGATGGTGATGCTGTGCGTTTTGCCATTGGCACGCCAATAGCTTTTAAGGCTGCCGCAAGGCGTGCTGGCGCTGAACTTACCCTGGGGCAAAAAGGCGATGTGCAGCTGCTCGGTGCTGGCTTGGCTGACGACGGCGTTCTGGCCATTGTTGAGGCCTTGCAGCTGCCATTTGCTGCCATCGAGCTTGTCGTTTTGCAGGGCAAAAACAGCCAATACTTTTTTATCCGCGCCCAATAATTGCAGCTGGGCATTGGCGATTTGGTAGCTTTGCGTTTGTGCCAGCGCCTCTTTCAAAGCCTTGGCCGTTTGCTCTTGCTCAGGGGCGCAAGCCATCAAAGTCGCCGCGCCGCTGCCTGCGGCAAAGCGCAGGCTTTGCGCCGCGCCAGCCTCATAGCTGCTGCGAAAATGATTACAGGCATCGTTGCCCTGCAGCTTGCCAGCAGCAAAGCGCAGATGCGCGCCACTGGCGGCTTGGCCTGCGACTTGGCTCAGCAGCCAAGTAGCGCCTTCTAAACTGGCCGGTGCCGGTGCTGCGGCCAAGCTGAGGCTGCTGGCTAACGCCAGTGTGCAAGCGACGCCGATTTTGGGGAAGTTCACCATAGGGTTCTCCGTCAAAACTAAGGGGGATGTCCGAGGGGCAATTACAGCGGAATATTGCCGTGTTTGCGCCAAGGGTTTTCCAGCTTTTTGTCTTTCAGCATGACCAGCGAACGGCAGATGCGTTTGCGCGTCTCGTGCGGCAAGATGACATCGTCGATAAAGCCACGGCTGCCAGCCACGAATGGGTTGGCAAAGCGATCTTTGTACTCTTGCTCTTTGGCGGCGATTTTGGCGGCGTCGCCCTTGTCTTCGCGGAAGATGATTTCCACCGCGCCCTTAGCGCCCATCACGGCGATTTCGGCGTTCGGCCAAGCCAGGTTGACATCGCCGCGCAGGTGCTTAGAGCTCATCACATCGTAGGCGCCGCCGTAGGCTTTGCGCGTGATAACGGTGATTTTTGGCACGGTGCATTCGGCGTAAGCGTAGAGCAGCTTGGCACCGTGCTTGATGATGCCGCCGTATTCTTGGCTGGTGCCGGGCATAAAGCCTGGGACATCGACAAAGGTCACCAGCGGGATGTTGAAGGCATCGCAGAAACGCACAAAGCGCGCGGCTTTGATAGAGGATTTGATGTCCAAGCAGCCCGCCAGCACCAAAGGCTGGTTGGCGACGATGCCCACGGTCTGGCCGTCCATGCGGGCAAAGCCGACGATGATGTTTTTCGCGTATTCGGGTTGGATTTCAAAGAAATCGCCGTCATCTACGGTTTTGACAATCAGCTCTTTCATGTCGTAAGGCTGATTGGGGTTGGCGGGCACCAGGGTGTCCAGGCTCTTGTCGGCGCGGTCGATGGGGTCACCGCTGGGGCGCACGGGCGCTTTTTCTTTGTTATTGAGCGGCAGGTAGTTGTAGAGGCGGCGCAGCATCAGCAGGGCCTCGACATCGTTTTCAAAAGCCAAATCGGCCACGCCAGACTTGGTGGTGTGGGTAATCGACCCGCCCAGTTCTTCGGCCGTGACTTCTTCGTGCGTCACGGTTTTCACCACTTCGGGGCCAGTGACGAACATATAAGAGCTGTCTTTCACCATAAAGATGAAGTCGGTCATGGCGGGTGAATACACCGCGCCACCAGCCGATGGGCCCATGATCATGGAGATTTGCGGAATCACGCCCGATGCCATGACATTGCGCTGGAAGATCTCGGCATAGCCGCCTAGCGAAGCCACGCCCTCTTGAATGCGCGCGCCACCTGAATCGTTCAGGCCAATCACGGGGGCGCCCACTTTCATGGCCTGGTCCATGACTTTGCAGATTTTCTCGGCATGGGCTTCAGACAGGGCGCCGCCAAATACGGTGAAATCTTGGCTGAAGACAAACACCAAACGGCCATTGATCATGCCGTAACCTGTGACCACGCCGTCGCCAGGGATTTTGTCGTCTTGCATGCCGAACTCGGTGCAGCGATGCTCGACAAACATATCCCATTCTTCAAAAGTGCCTTCGTCTAGCAAGATTTCCAAGCGTTCGCGCGCGGTGAGCTTGCCTTTTTTGTGCTGAGAGTCGATGCGTCGTTGCCCGCCACCCAGTCGCGCGGCGGCGCGCTTGGCTTCGAGTTGCTCGAGGATTTCTTTCATGAACGGTCCTTTAAATCGCAGGTTTTATTAGCAAAATGGAAAAAACGAGCCTAGGCAAGAACAGTCGCGCAGGCCACAGGCGCTCGCAGATTCTCAATCTAGGCATAAACCCGCTAATCATACCGTCTTTACCTGAGGCGACTTTTAGCAAATACCGACTAGATCAGGGCTGTACAGAGGCAAAAAACATCAGCTGATACACGCGCTGCGGGTTTGCAAATTTGCCAATGCCTGATTTTTTCGTGCGCACCCATGCGGGCCACTCATGGCCTAGGGCTGGGCTGGGGCTGGGGCTGGGCTGGGGCTGGGCTGGGTAGGCTTTGGGCGGTCTGCGCGCATTTGCTGGCAAAAGCGAGGCAAAAGGATGGCAAAAGGGCAGCAAAACCCTGGCGGGCTTGTGCAATACTCGCTGTCAGTACACGCGCAGTTTTTTGCCCTTCGCGTGTTTTGCTTTTTCTCCCTTTGCCATTTTTGCCGTGCTATGACGACTGCTGCTGTGCCCACCATGATTTACCGCCAAGACTATGCTCCGCCTGCCTGGCTGATAGACAGCGTGGACCTGACTTTTGACCTAGACGCGGCCAAAACCCGGGTCTTGAGCCGCCTGCAAGTGCGCCGCAACCCCGCTGCGGCTCCGGCCGATAGCGCTGCGCCTTTGGTGCTGGTGGGCGAGGCCATCAGCCTGGCGCGGGTCATGGTTAATGGCCAGGGCTGCTCTTTCCGCACCGAAGATGGCGACCAGCGCCTGATTTTGGACAAACTGCCCGATGCCTGCGAGTTGGAAATTTTTACCCTGTGCAAGCCGGCAGAAAACACCGAGCTTTCAGGTCTCTACGCCACCCAGGGCGCCTTGCTGACGCAGTGCGAGGCCGAGGGCTTTCGCCGTATCACCTATTTTTTAGACCGCCCCGATGTCATGGCCAGCTACAGCGTGACTTTGCGTGCGGACAAGGCCAAATACCCTGTGCTGCTGTCGAATGGCAATTTGCAAGAGCAAGGCGATTTGGATGATGGCCGCCACTTTGCGCGCTGGCAAGATCCGCACAAAAAACCCAGCTATTTGTTTGCCCTCGTCGCGGGTAATTTGGTCTGCCGCGAGCAAAAAATCAAGGCGCGCAGTGGCAGCGAACATCTGCTGCAAATCTATGTGCAAGCTGGCGATTTGGACAAAACCGAACACGCCATGGACTCGCTGATTGCCTCTATCGCCTGGGACGAAGCGCGCTTTGGCCTGAGCTTGGATTTGGAGCGCTTCATGATCGTGGCCACCAGCGACTTCAATATGGGGGCGATGGAAAACAAAGGCCTGAACATCTTCAACACCAAGTATGTGCTGGCTAATCCCGCCACCGCGACCGATGAGGATTTTGCCGCCATCGAGTCGGTCATAGGCCATGAGTATTTCCATAACTGGACGGGCAACCGCATCACCTGCCGCGACTGGTTTCAGCTCTCGCTGAAAGAGGGGCTGACCGTTTTTCGCGACCAAGAATTTAGCCAAGACATGATGGGCAGCGCCAGCGCCGCCGCCGTCAGCCGCATTAACGATGTGCGCGTGCTGCGCATGGCGCAATTTAGCGAGGATGCCGGCCCCATGGCGCATCCTGTGCGCCCCGAGCAATACCAAGAAATCAACAACTTCTACACCGCCACCGTGTACGACAAAGGCGCGGAAGTGGTGCGCATGGTCCAAACCTTAGTGGAACGCGAAGGTTTCCGCAAAGGCATGGATTTGTACTTTGCCCGTCACGACGGCCAGGCTGTCACTTGCGACGATTTTGCCCAGTGCATGGCCGATGCCAACCCCAGCAGCAGTTTGGCGCAGCATTTAGAGGCCTTTAAACGCTGGTACGCGCAAGCGGGCACGCCGCGTGTGGCTAGTCTGGGCCGCTGGGACGCCGCCAGCCAAACCTACACCCTGAAGCTAAGCCAAAGCTGCCCAGCTACGCCAAATCAGACGGAGAAATTGCCTTTCGTGATTCCTGTGCGCATGGGGCTGCTGGGCGCCGACGGCAGCGCCTTGCCCCTGCAACTAGAAGGCGAGAGCGCCGCCGTAGGCGCTGAGCGCGTCTTGCTCCTGACCGAGGCCGAACACTACTTCACCTTTGTCGGTGTGAGCCAAGCCCCGACCCTGTCTTTATTCAGAGGTTTTTCAGCACCAATTATCCATATTTCGCCGCCAAACCTGCCTGAGCAGCTATTAATTTTGCAGCACGATAAGGATGCCTTCAACCGCTGGGAAGCGGCGCAGCAACTCATGGTGCAAGCAGCGCTGCAGGCCTATGGCGCAGCGGATGGGGCTGAACCCGTCATGTCGGCCGCGCTTTTAAGGGCATTGCAAAGCGTGCTGCGCGACGAGGGTTTAGACCCAGCCTTGCGGACTTTGGTGTTGACCCTGCCGGCCGAAAGCTATTTGGCCGAACAAGTCTCGCAACTAGACGCACAAAAACTGCACCGCGTGCGTGAAGCCATGCGCGCGCAATTGGCGCAGGCGCTGCACGCCGACTGGCTGGCGGTTTTTGCCGCGCACAGCGACACAGGCGCTTATGCCCCCACCGCGCAGGCGGCTGGGCGGCGCGCCTTGGCCAATCTGGCGCTGGCTGCGATCTGCCTGCAGGCCGTAGCCACAGGCGATGCCGTCTGGCAGGGCAAAACCCTGCAACGCTTTAAAGATGCCAGCAATATGACCGACCGCTGGGGTGCGCTGCTGGCCTTGGCGCACAGTGGCAGCGCCCTGAGCCAAGGGGCCTTGGACAAGTTTTACCAGCTCTACCAGCAAGAAGCCCTGGTGGTGGACAAATGGTTTGCTCTGCAAGCGAGCCTGCCAGAAGCCGCAGCGGCAGGCAGTGTGCTACCGCAGGTGAAAAAACTGTTGCAGCACCCCGCGTTTAATTTGAAAAACCCCAACCGTGCACGCAGCCTGGTCTTTGCCTATTGCGCCAATGCGGCGGCTTTTCACCGCGCCGATGCCGCTGGCTATGTGTTCTGGGCCGAGCAAGTATTGGCGCTCGACAGCTTTAACAGCCAAACGGCGGCGCGCTTGGCGCGTATGCTCGAACGCTGGAGCCGCTTGGCCGAGCCGCAGCGCAGCGGTGCGTTCGAAGCCATCAGCCGCGTGGCGGCCAAAAGCAGCCTCAGCCGCGATGTGCGTGAAGTGTTAGAACGCGCCTTGGCGCAGGCTTGATATTTTTTTACTCACTATCCAAGGGAGCTTTTCATGCGTATTTTCTCGAGCCTCATCATCGGTATCAGCCTCATCGTCGGCTTGTATTTAGCAGGCAGCAATATTGGCCAGGGCGGCTCGCGCTTTCGCGCCGACAACCGCAGCCTCACCGTCAAAGGTTTGGCCGAGCAGCAGGTCAAGGCCGACACGGCGCATTGGCGCATACAGTTCCGGCGCGCAGGCAATGATTTGAGCGTGTTGCAGGCAGAAATCGCGCAAGACAAAGGGCGCACACAGGCATTTTTGCAAAAGCAAGGTTTTGACCCTAAAGAGCTGACCATGCCGCCCGTGCGCGTGGTCGATAAACTGGCCAATGAATATGGCGGCGGCAATGAGCATGGCATGCGCTATATCGTTAGCGGCCAAGTCATCATCATCAGCGCCAAAGTCGATTTGGTGCAGCAGGCCGAGCTGAACTTAGGGCAGTTGCAAGCCGAAGGCGTGATGCTCGATGTCAAAGAAGAAGGCAATGCGGCCAACCCAAGCTACAGCCTGAGCAACTTCAACGACGAGTTGCGCCCCAAACTGCTGCAAGACGCCACCAAAAACGCGCGTGAAACCGCGCAGCAATTTGCCAAAAACCTGGGCGTAGATGTGGGCAAGGTGCGCAATGCCAACCAAGGCGTGATCCAGATTTTGGGCGCTGATGGGCAAGACGAATCGGGCTATAGCAGCACCAGCTCAACCCAGAAAAAACTGCGCGTCGTTAGCACCTTTGAATTTGAACTGAAGTAAATGAGCGATTTTGTCCATCTGCGCCTGCACACCGAGTATTCGGTCGTCGATAGCACCCTGCGCGTTGATGAAGCCATAGCCGCCGCTGCCAAGGACGGGCAGGGCGCCTTGGCCATCAGCGACTTGAACAATATGTTCGCCGCCGTGAAGTTTTACAAGGCGGCGCGGGGCAAGGGCATCAAACCCCTATTGGGCGCAGAAGTGACGGTGCAAGGCAGCCCGCTGCCGAACGCGGGGCCGGCGGGGTCAAGCCGGGTTTTGCTTTTGGTGCAAAACCAGCAGGGCTACCTCAATCTGTGCGAATTGCTGGCGCGTAGCTGGACGCAAAGCCCCACCCCCCTGAGCGCCGCGCTGAGTTGGGGCGCGCTGACCGAGCTGGGGGCAGGGCTGATCGTGCTCTCAGGCGCCGACGCAGGCCTGGTAGGGCAGGCATTATTGGCCGAAGACGATACCCGTGCCGCAGAACTGGCGCTGGCCATGGCGCAGCGTTTTCCGCATCGCTTTTATTTAGAAGTGCAGCGCGCCGGCCGCCCTCTGGACGAGCGGCACACCGCCGCTTGCGCGCGTTTGGCGGCGCGTTTAAATCTGCCTTTGGTGGCCACGCAGCCCGTGCAATTTTTGCAAGAAAGCGATTTTGAAGCGCACGAAACGCGGGTCTGCATTGCCGATGGCGAGCTGCTGGGCAGCCCGCAGCGCATCCGCCGCTTTAGCCCTGAGCAATACTTCAAAACCCGGGCGCAAATGCAGGCCTTGTTTGCGGATTTACCCAGCGCCCTAGCCAATAGCGTGGAGATCGCCAAGCGCTGCTCGATCACCCTCATTTTGGGCAAATCGTGTCTGCCCGATTACCCCGTGCCGCCCGTGGCGGGCCAACAAATGAGCGAGGAAGCATACTTTCGCTATTCGGCGCTTGCGGGGTTGAACGAGCGCCTCGTCCAGCTTTTCCCCAAAGAGGCCGAACGCCAAGCCAAACGCGCCAGCTACGAAGAGCGCCTGAACTTTGAGCTGGACACCATCATCAAGATGCAGTTCCCGGGTTACTTCCTCATCGTTTCCGACTTCATCCAGTGGGCAAAAAATAACGCCTGCCCCGTGGGGCCTGGGCGCGGCTCGGGCGCGGGTTCGCTGGTGGCTTATGCGCTCAAAATTACCGATCTAGACCCCCTGCAATACGGCCTGCTGTTCGAACGATTTTTAAATCCCGAGCGCGTGTCTATGCCCGACTTTGATATTGACTTTTGCCAAGGCAATCGCGACCGCGTGATTGACTATGTAAAGGACAAATACGGGCGCAATGCCGTCAGCCAAATCGCCACCTTTGGCACCATGGCCGCGCGCGGCGTGATCCGCGATGTCGGGCGCGTGCTGGAAATGTCTTACGGCTTTTGCAATGACATCAGCAAACTCATCCCCAACAAGCCTGGGCTGAATGTCACCCTGGCCAAACCGCCAGCGGTCAAAAAAGACGGCGACAAATACACCTACGCCAGCGAAGCCGAGCCTATTTTGGCCGAACGCGAAGCCAAAGAAGAACAGGTGCAAAAGCTGATGGAGATGGCACGCAAGCTCGAAGGCTTGACGCGCAATATCGGCATGCACGCCGGCGGCGTACTTATCGCCCCAGGCAAACTCACGGATTTTTGCCCGCTCTATCAACAGCCGGGCAGCAGCTCGGCCGTTAGCCAATTTGACAAAGACGATGTCGAAGCGGCGGGCCTGGTCAAATTCGACTTTTTAGGCTTAGCCACCCTCACCATTTTGGAGATTGCGCGCCAGCACATCTGCCGCCGCCATCAGGGCATGGAAAACTTTGCTTACGAGCAACTGCCGCTGACGGATAAAAAAGTCTTCCGCGATATTTTCAGCGCGGGGCTAAGCGAAGCCGTATTCCAGTTTGAATCGGCGGGCATGCAAAAACTGCTCAAACAAGCCCAGCCCGACCGTTTTGAAGACCTGATTGCGCTCAACGCCCTGTACCGCCCAGGGCCTATGGACAACATCCCCGACTTTATTGCCGGCAAGCGCGACCCCGCTGCGGTGCGCTACCCGCATCCGCTGCTGGAGGGCATGCTGCGCGAGACCTACGGCATCATGGTCTACCAAGAGCAGGTCATGCAGGCGGCGCAAATTTTAGGCGGCTACTCGCTAGGCGGCGCCGATATGCTGCGCCGCGCCATGGGCAAGAAAAAAGCCGAAGAAATGGCCGAGCACCGCGCCATCTTCCGCGCCGGCGCGGCCAAAAATGACATCGCCGAGCAGCGCGCTGACGAAATTTTCGATTTGATGGAAAAGTTCGCCGGCTACGGCTTCAACAAATCGCACGCCGCCGCTTACTCGCTGCTGGCCTACCACACCGCTTGGCTCAAAGCCCATTACCCGGCCGAGTTCTACTGCGGCAATATGACGGTGGAGATGGGCAATACCGACAAGCTGCAAGTATTGGTAGACGACGCCACCCGGCGCTTTGGCATCAGCTTTGAATTGCCCGACATCAACCGTGGCGAATACGCCTTTGTGCCCGTCAGCGACCGTGTGGTGCGCTATGGCCTAGGCGCCATCAAAGGCACGGGCGAGCAAGCCATAGAAGCCATCGTGCGCGAGCGCCAGGCGAGTGGCGACTACCGCTCCTTCTTTGACTTCATGGGGCGGCTCGACCGCAGCAAAGTCAATAAACGCACGGTGGAGGCGCTGGTCAATGCGGGCGCGTTTGACAGCCTGCACCTGTGCCGCGCCACGCTTTTGGCCGCCGTGGACATGGGCATGGCCTACGCCGCCGCGCAAGAGGCCCATGCCAACCAAGGCGGACTGTTTGATTTTGCGCAAGAGCAAGATGGCAACGACAACTTTGCGCCCGAGCTGCCCGCCTGCCAGCCCTGGGATCTGCGGCAAAAACTGGCGCAAGAAAAAGCTGCCATTGGCTATCACCTCTCGGGGCATTTGTTCGACGCCTACGCCCTAGAAGTGCGGCAATTTGCCACCACCCGCATCAGCGATCTGGCCGACAGCCGCGATCTGCAAACCATCGCAGGCATTGTGCGCAGCAAACGCGCCATCAACACCGCACGCGGCAAGCTGCTGGTGGTGGTGCTCGATGACAAAAGCGCCAGCATGGAAGTGAGTCTGCCGCAAACGGGCGAGGGCGATGCCGAGCAGGACGAGCGCATCGTCGAAGACCAAGTGCTGGTGGTGCAGGGCAGCTGCCGCTACGACAAATTCAGCGACAGCCTGCGCTTTAGCGCCAAGCAGCTGCTAGACCTGGCCGCCGCCCGCGCCCACTTTGGCAAATACCTGCGCATCTACAGCCCCGGCGCACCGCAGCGCCAGCCCGATATAGCCCGCCTGCTGCGCGAATTTCCACCCCGCAGCAGCATGGGGGACGACGGCTATGAAGTGCAGCTTGGCCTGCCCCTGCGCTTTGCGATACAGGGCGCAGCCTGCCAAGGCGTGGTGCAGCTGCCCAGCCAACACCGCTTCTGGCCCAGCGATGCAGCACTCGCGGCCTGGATGCTAGAGGTGGAAGGCGCGCAAACCCAGCTCATCTACCGCGAAAACGCCTAGGCTATGCCCGCATAGGGCACAAGGCTGCGCCGTTGGGCTTGTGCTGGCGAGCTTGAGCTGCACACACTTTCACATGCCAATTTTGGGACAATACGGCGTTATTTTGCTGAAATTACAGGTATTGTCCCAGTATTGAGACAGTAAAGGTTTGCTATATTTATTGATTAAATTTCTCAGGCTGTTTTACAGCTTTAAGTTCGAAAAACCTGCCTGAGCAGCTCACTTTTTTACTGATAATTTTGATGAAATTTAAGGCCACTCTGACGGGATTGTTTTTGCGCATGCTCGGGCGCTGGCTGCTTGGCCTAGGTGCTTATCTGCTGCTGGTGTTGCTGACAGAGTTTTTGGCCAAGGGGTGGGATTTGGATCAACTTAGCACGCGCTCTGCCATCAGCCAGGCTGCTGATGGCCTGTATCGCGTTTTAACCTGGCCTTACCAAGCACTGTTGCAGACGCAGTTTTTGCCAGCCACGCCAGCGCTGCTCTTCGCTTTGAACGCGCTTTTATGGGCTGCGCTGTTGTGCGGGCTTTGGCGTTTCGCGCAGCTTGTCCGCAGCCACTCAGCACCTAGCTGCTGGCGCTGACGGCAGCAGCCCGTGCTTGGCAGTTCTTGCCTTTATAATGCGCCCGAGAAAAAGGCTGGGCCTAGGCCATGTCTGGCCCGCTATGTTGCTTTTGGTGGCTAGGGCTGGTGCGGCCTTGGCGCCGGCGCAAAGCGTAGCAAATAGACCGAAATGATCAGGAAGGCAGCATGAATATATTGAAAACCACCGTCAGCATCACCGCACTGGCATTCAGTGCGGCAGCGTTTGGCGCAGCCAGCTTGGGCGAAAACCAAGCCCAAGCATTTGCCAACATCTACGCGTCTTTGTGCATGAAAAATATCCATGACCTGGGTGTGCTGCGCAAGCAGTTGCAGTCCGTCCCGAAATTGCCGCCGGAAAAAGCCGCGCATTTTCTCGCGGGGCAAGCAGGTGACGCCTGGCCTGTGCCCGATAAGCAAGGTTTGTTTGTGCTGGCACTGCCTGCGGGGAATAATTTGTGTGCGATTCACGGCCGCCGAGCTGATACCGAGGCGAGCAAAAAGCAATTTGTGCGGCTGGTGGGGCAGGCGCCTGCGCCCATAGTGCTTAAAAAGCTGCACCCCGAAACGCGCCAAACGACGGCCAATGGCAGCACGGAGACACTGGCTTACGAATGGGCTGTGCCCAAAGCTCCGCACAAACTGCGGTTTACCTTGACTGTGGCACCGTCAGAAAACGCGCAATTGCAGGTGCTGGGGTCTGCCGCTATCGTCAGGCCGTAAGGGGCTGAGGGCTGAGAACCTGATGCAGGCCTTGGCATCAAGCCCATAAAGCCCCGCCAAACTAGACCGTGCCGCCCACGGTCAAGCCATCGATGCGCAGCGTGGGTTGCCCCACGCCTACGGGCACGCTTTGGCCGTCTTTGCCGCATACGCCCACGCCAGAATCTAGGGCGCTGTCATTGCCGATCATGCTGATTTTTTTCAGGCTTTGAGGGCCTGCGCCGATGAGGGTTGCGCCTTTGATCGGGTATTGAATTTTGCCTTTTTCCACCCAAAACGCTTGGCTGGCGGAGAACACAAATTTGCCGCTGGTGATGTCCACCTGACCGCCGCCAAAATTGCTGGCGTAAATGCCTTTGTCTAGGCTGGCGATGATTTCTTCAGGGCTTTTGTCGCCACCCAGCATATAGGTGTTGGTCATGCGCGGCATGGGCGTGCTGGCATAGCTCTCGCGCCGGCCATTGCCTGTGGGTGCCACGCCCATCAAGCGGGCATTGAGGCTGTCTTGCATATAGCCACGCAAAATCCCGTCTTCAATCAACACATTGCATTGCGTTGGGCAGCCTTCGTCATCGACATTGAGCGAGCCACGGCGCCCGGGCAGGGTGCCATCGTCTAGCACCGTCACGCCTTTAGCCGCCACGCGTTGGCCGATTTTGCCGCTAAAGGCCGATGAGCCTTTGCGGTTGAAATCGCCTTCCAGCCCATGCCCCACAGCTTCGTGCAGCAGCACGCCTGGCCAGCCCGCGCCCAGCACCACGCTCATTTGCCCAGCGGGGGCAGGGCGGGCCTCTAAATTGGTGGTGGCTTGTGCTACGGCTTCTTGCACATATTGGGTAAGCAGGGCGTCGTCAAAATAATCGAGGCCATAGCGCCCGCCGCCGCCGCTGCTACCCATTTCGCGGCGCGGTTGCCCGCCTTCGGTTTTTTCGGCCACAACCGAAACCGACAGGCGCACCAGCGGGCGTACATCGGCAGCTAGCGTGCCATCAAGACGGGCAATCAGCACCACATCGAGCTCGCTGGCCAAGCCCGCCATCACCTGCACAATGCGCGGGTCAGCGGCGCGAGCGAGTTGCTCGACCTTGTGTAATAAATCGACTTTAGCCTGGCTGCCCAGGCTGGCAATGGGGTCGCTCAGGCCATATAAATTGCGGGCTTTGGCAATTCGTGGCTTGCTGAGTTTGATTTGGCGGTCTTGCCCTAGGCCACTGATGCTGCGCACTTGGCGTGCGGCTTCTTGCAGGCTGGCGGCGCTGATGTCATCTGAATAGGCGAAGGCGGTTTTCTCGCCATGCACGGCGCGCACGCCTACGCCTTGGTCGATGCCGAAAGAGCCGCTTTTGACGATGCCCTCTTCCAAGCTCCAGCCCTCAGAGCGGGTGTACTGAAAATACAAATCGGCATCATCCACGCCGCGTTTGGCCATCAGCGCCAGGGCGTTGGTTAGCTCGCGCCTGTCCAGGGCAAAGGGTTCGAGCAGATAGGCTTGTGCGATATCAAGGCGGGTTTGGGTGTGGCGCAGGGCAGCAGGGCTGGCGGGCAGGGCTTGGAGTTGGGCGAGGCTTTGCATAGATGCCCGATTGTAGGAAAAATGGCCGCTGGCATCCTCTATAATCGCAGATTGACCTAAATTCAAACAGGCTGCTCTTGCAAAGCGTTGCGCACTAGGCGCGACAGATCTAAGAAGATCCAAGGAAAGGGCAGCCCCATAGCTCAGTCGGGCGCGCGGGTGGCGAAATTGGTAGACGCACCAGGTTTAGGTCCTGACGGTGGCAACACCGTGCCGGTTCGAGTCCGGCTCCGCGCACCATTAATAGGTAAATGGACATCCACGGATGTCCATTTTTTTTGCAAAATCAATATCTAAGTTGTTGATTTATAATAATATTTTGTCAATCTGACTCAATCAAGGTCAATCGACATCAATGCTTGCCTGTTGGTACATTCATTGGTACATTTCAAATGTACCAACAACTTTTACTGTACAAATAATCAGTAATTTAAAGAAAAATGTACCTAACTGAAACAAAAATCAAAGTGGCCAAGCCCCAAGAAAAAGCTTACAAAATGGCAGATGGGGATGGCCTGTTTTTGCTAATACACCCTAATGGCTCCAAATATTGGCGTTGCAGTTATCGCTTCGAAGGCAAGCAAAAAACGGAAGCATTTGGCGTCTATCCGACAGTCAGCCTTGCACATGCTAGAGAGCGGCGTTGGGATCTTCGTCAGAAACTGGTCAAAGGTATCGACCCAGCGGAGCTGCGTAAACAGAAAAAAGCGGAAGATGCAGGCGAGTTGATGTTTGAAAATGTGGCGCGTGCTTGGCATGCAAGCAATCGGCGCTGGGATCCTGACCATCGGCACAAAATCTTGCAGAGCTTGATCACCTATGTGTTTCCTGTCTTGGGCGAGCGGGATATCCGCACATTGAAAACCCGAGATTTACTGCAGCCTGTGAAAAAGGCTACCGATGATGGCTATTTGGAGCTGGCTTCGCGCTTACAGCAGCGCATTGCAGCGGTGATGCGTTATGCCGTTCAGCATGACATGATTACATCGAACCCCTCTGTCGATATGGCAGGGGTAGTTCCCGCACGAAAAATTACCCATAGAGCATCGCTCAGCTTTGAAGGCATTACGGATCTGCTAGCTAGGATCAAAGACTATCAGGGCAGGCCAGTCACCAAGCTGGCTGTGGAGATATCTTTGCTGACATTCATTCGTTCTAGCGAATTGCGCTTTGCGCGGTGGGATGAGATTGATTTTGCGCGTGCGATTTGGACTATCCCGGCAGAACGCGAGGCCATTGAAGGTGTTCGTTTTTCTGGGCGTGGCGCCAAAATGCGCAGCGCCCATTTAGTACCCTTGAGCGCGCAAGCTGTGACGGCCTTAAAGCTCATGCATTTTTATACAGGTAAATATGAATTGGTCTTGGCAGGGGATCACAATCCCAAGCGCCCCATGAGCGAAAACACGGTTAATAAAGCTTTGCGCAGCATGGGTTACGACACGCAAAAAGATGTATGTGGGCACGGTTTTAGAACCATGGCTTGTAGCGCCTTGAATGAGTCTGGCCTATGGTCTCGGGATGCTGTTGAGCGGCAAATGAGCCACCAAGAGCGAAATACAGTGCGAGCTGCCTACATCCATAAGGCGGCACACTTGGACGAACGGCGCCTGATGATGCAATGGTGGGCAGACTACCTAGACGCAAACCGAAAAGGTTTCGTCAGTCCTTATGAGTTTGGGCACGCCCAAAAGTAATTTCCCAGCTCCTCGGCTTAGGCTTAATGGCACGGTTTATCGAACTGTGCCGATTTCACCTTTCAAACTGGTACTGTTTCTGTCTGAAACGGCATATGTCCACCTAGAACTGCTGGCCCCAGCAATCAATGGCCATGGGCGGACTTCCAAAGTGCAAATTCGGATGGGCGTACACCGTAACGCGCCAGCACACCCTCATGCAGTCGCCTAACTTCCTCTACCAGCAGTGCCTGCACAGCGGCTTGCTCCTCTTTCGGCACACTTGCCGTTACGGCTTGCTGGATGCAGGTGAACGGCTCTAATTCTGGCTTGGTGACAACTGTACGGACAGTTTGCTTGATGAGATCGCGCCAAGCCAGCCGCAGAGGGTCAGGCTCGGCTAAATCTTGCTTGATGGCCAAATACTCTTGGGTCGAGCGCTCGTAAGCCCAGACAAAAAGATCGCGCAGTAGCTCAACGCGGGTCATCTCGTACACACCCAGGATGGCGCGGCTATAGGCTTGCTCCGGCACATCCAAAAAAGTCAAAGGGCATAAATTAGCCCGAAAGAGCGGAAGGTTGGCTGCTAAACGCGATGTGCGCTTGTTGATATCGGCAAAGGCCTGCAGATAGGGCAGATGCACCATCATGAAAAAAGATTGCTCAAAGGGGTCTTGGATTTGGCTGACCTTGTCCAAAAGCACATTCAATGCGTCTTCAATCTGCAGCGGGGCAGAGAGTGGGCGATACACGCTTTTACCGATATCCACGGCATGTTGGCGGATGCGGCCTTCGTCCGCTGGGTTGGGCAGCAAATTTTCCGACAAGGCGCTGTGTAAATTCATCAGCGTATAGCGGTTAAATTGGACGCTATCGATATTGCCTACTAGCAGCTCTATTGCTGTCTTGTGGTTCAAAATCATTTGCGTCTCAATGGCGGCCTTGCCCTTCGCGGCCTTGCCATGCTCAATCAACTCGCGCGTATCCAGCCGCGAATAGGTATTGCCTTCTAAATGGCTGGATGCCCACGACAAGTCAATCAGCAAGCGATTGAGTATGGCGCGGCTATAAGTGCCCGCAGCTTCATCAACGGCAGCAGTCCTGCCCATCTTGTGCAACTGGCGGCGCAAGGTGGCAGATAAATACCAAGTTTTATTCGGCTCGTAGGCATCGAGAAAATCACGCTGATAGCCTACAGGCTTGCGCGCCTCTAAAGGTCGGTTGATGTAAGCCAGCACATCTTGGCTATCGGAAGACAGGGGAATAAATGAAGGAAAAGCGTCGGGTGCAGTCGCTTCAGCATTTTTAATAGCTCGGGGTTGAACGGGAAGGTAGCGCCTTGCACGAGCTTGGCCTTGCGCTGTGATGCACCCGCTCTCAAGCAGCTGGGCGATCAAGCGCTGGGCGCTGCGTCGCGGCAGGGTTGGGTATTCGGTCAATAGCGCAGAAAGGCGTAGACCGCCTGGCGCTTTTTGAATGGAGCTGAACAAGTCGGCAGCGGAAGACATGATGGTGGCGCAGTTTCGAGTGAGGTTGGCGCTATTTTGGCGCAATTCATCAAACTGCGCCAGATTTACTGGTGGGTGTGGCGCAATTTTTGATCTTAATTGCTGAAGAATAATTGACGGCACCTTGCAAATTATTTACGATGCATATAATGCACTATACGCATAACGCACAGCGTGAATAACGGAGGAGAAGATGCACAAACGAATGACCATCACGCTAGATGAGGCCGTTTACGAAGGCCTGTATCGAACCGTGGGCAAACGCCGCATGAGCCAATTCATTGAAGATTTGCTGCGCCCTCATGTCACAGACACAGCGCTGGATAAGGGCTATCAAGCCATGGCGGCAGATACGGCACGAGAAGACGAAGCGCAGCAATGGTGCAACGGCCTAGCTGGGGATATGGCTGATGCAACGCGGTGAAGTTTGGTGGGTCGAATTTGATCCTGCTGTTGGTAGCGAGATTCGCAAAACCCGCCCTGCCGTCATCGTGAGCAATGACGCCGCTAATCGCAACCTCACCAGAGTGGTGGTTGTGCCAGTGACTAGCAACACTGGGCGGCAATATCCAGGCGAAGCGCTCATCACCGTTGCAGGACAAAGCAGTAAAGCAATGGCCGATCAGATCATGGCAGCGGATAAATCACGCGGCGGATTCAAACCTGAAGTGCAACACTCATCAACTGGAGTAGATTGCACAAATGGAAACAACTTATCAACACTTACAACCAGAAGAGCGCATCACGCTAG